>NZ_OZ245801.1:0-300000 GCF_965228225.1 Reyranella sp.
GACCAGCTCATCGCATCCCGGGCCGCGGTCGGAAGCGAGGCTTTGCACAACGGCTCGCCCTGAAGAAGCAATGCTGCCGGCGGCGAGCTATCCTGCCGTGATTGCCGGCGCGTCTCGCGGATTGACGGCGGCAACCACAACCGGTCGTTTCCCGGCGATGCCGCCGGCACGTTGATTGGTTCCCAGATGCCTTCCACTTGTCTTGAGAAGGCCCGGTCAATCCAGGCCTTTCGTGCGGCCGCAAAAAAGGGCGCATCGACGCACTACGCATCCGGCAGGACCGTGGCGGATGTGGACCAGGTCCACGCTTGCGCCAGAACATGAGGCGGGCCCGCTTCAAATCGCGGACTTCGAAAGGCCGGTTGGCTGGAGGCCGAGCCCTGATGGAGGACAGAGCGGACAGAAAGGCGTTGTCTGATGCGCTACCCTTCCGGCCACGCCTATTCGCTCACGTAGACGATGTGCGCCGCAGCAGCCTCCCTCAGTGACTTCAGGTCTCTTTCGAGGGTCGCCGCCTTCTTCGCCGCTTCCTGCGGCTTCGTCTAGCGCATTCCCTGGATTTCGTTGAAGCGCGTCTGGAAGCCAGAATAGGTCTCCATATCCTTGGCGTATCCGACGATGAGCAGTGGACACGGTTTGGGGCTGCACAGCTCGATCCCCCCGTTCCTTCACCTCGATATGGTGACCGTGGCCGACTGGCTCCGTTGCGAGGACCGTATCAGGACTCCCGTTTGGCCCATCCATGTGGGGCGCCGCCTGGCCGTTGTCGGCACTCCCATTCGTCGTTCGGCGAGAGCGCAAGCGTTCTCGCGAAATCAAGTTTGAGCGCCACGCAGCAGCTGTACGCAAAGTGAGCATCGGCACAAAGTTGGCACCGCATCGCAAGTCGTCATCAAGCCGGAGTAGCGCCCGTCCATACAGGCCGATAGACGCAGAGGTGCCAACTTCTACGTCCTGGGTGAAGGTCAATGTTGGTGAACTGGCATATCGCCGACAGCCTGTCAGAAGAAACAATCTGTGACAGGATGAGTGCCCTTGCACGTTAGGATCGAGGGCGCCCGGCGGATAGAGACTGTGGAGAGTAGCCATAGCGGCGAAGAGTCGGCCCCCCTTCCGTCCGAGTACCACGGTGGTTAAGGCGTCGTTTGATATGTGTGACGGCCGGAATACCGAACTGATTGCAGAAGACCGCAGGTGGCAACGCTCAATGCGAACGTCGCCGCGGGCCGCGCTTTGGATCCTTGTGTATGGCGTAGTTGTCGACGATGGCATCGTCATCGGCCAATATACTACGCCTCCGCCACCACAAGTTTCTCGCTTCCTCAACAACGTCAAGGTTCGGGTACTAAGCGCAATGCCGTCCGCGCCAATGGAATGGAACGCCATCGCGCTGGACCTTCTACCTCGCCACGCATCGGCGTCCTGGCTTGGCGCCGTCGAAGGCTTCTTGGCCAGTCTTTTGCGGCGGCGCCTCAAGATCGTCCGCTCCCTTACTGACCTCCACACCGCAAAATCAACCGCGATTTACAGTTCAACTCTGTTGAGTGCGGTGTCGTACGCTGGAGGATCGAATCGCGACTATGTTCCCCTCCTCGGCCGCGCCCGCGTCATCTCCACTCTCCTGGATCGGTGCTGCTTGCTAATTGAACGCGTGAGAAATCCACTCTTATGCAATCGCATATTGAGTATTGCCTGAGGTGACGGGTTACGACCGATAGTGTATCAGAGGTGCTCGGTGGAGTTACGGACATGCCGATCAAGAACAACGACGATGTTGCCCATCTCCTCGATGCAATGGGACGGACCGGAACGGCCTATCGGGAATTCGAAACATCATCGGATCAGATGTCGGCACCACTCATAGACGCGATCTTCGGTAAGGAGCCTCCGCTGCCCGTTCGGGAGGAAGCGCCCCTTGCGCTGGGGGGGACCTCCGGCAACGACCTGCTGGCCGACGTTTTTGATCGGGCGCCCGCAATAGGGCAGGGCCGGGTGGCCGATACGGCCATCCGGCATCCCGAATTGCCGCGGCCTCCCCCTCTCGCAGCCATCCGTGCCCCCGTGGCGGGACCGGGCGCGCCGGTGAGAACCCTGAACGATATTCGCCGCATCATTGCCCAGCCTGCCGAGCCGGCGGCGACGCCATCGACTGGCAGCCTCAACGGACTCTTCGACCGACTGGCGCGTTGATGTCCGTCGTCTGTTTTTGTTCGCCCAAGGGCGGCGTAGGAAAGACCTCCCTCAGCATCAATGTCGCGGGCGTGCTGGCGCGCTCAGGTTTGCGCGTGCTTGTCGTCGATCTGGACGTTCAGAATTCGCTCCGCCTGCATGCCGGTATCCAGCTCGCCGACGACCGCGGCTGGGCGCATTGCCTCGTCTACGGGCGCTCGATCCGCGAGGGTGTGCTGCCCGGCGGCGGCAATCTTCTCGTCCTGCCGTTCGGGCAGGTCACCGGGTCCCAGCTTCATGCCGTGTCCGATCATCTGGCGCGCAACGAGAACTGGCTCGCCAGCACGCTCGCTCCGTTCGTCGAACGCGGCTTCGTCGTGGTCATCGATACGCCGCCGGGTCCTTCGGTCTTCCTCGACCAGACGCGGCCGATCTCCACGCTCGACATCGTGGTTCTGCAGGCAGACGCCACATCCGTATCATTACTGTCGACGGTGGAATCGCAGAGTTTCCTCGGCCCTTTGGCCGAGGGAAACCAGCGCCAGGTACGGTACGTCTTCAATCTCGTCGACATGCGGCGCAAGCTGACCCGCGATGTCGCCGCGTTGCTGCGCCGCCGGCTGGGCCAGGCCATGCTCGGTATCGTGAACTACGATGACAGTTTCGGCGAAGCCGTGGCCCATCAGCAGCTCGTGATCGATCGTGCCCCGACGAGCAAGGCGGCGGCCGACGTGCGGGGCCTGGCCGCTTCGGTGCAGGGACTGCTTCTCGACGGCATGGACCCCGGGCGGCGATGACCTCAATCAGTGAAGAGCTGAATCCCAACCGGCGAGTCTCGATGCTCACGAGACTTTTTTATCTGTTCATTGCGATGGTCGCCCTTGGGCCCGCGGCCTTCGTCATCATCACGCCCTTCGATCTGCAGACGCAGGCGATTTTCGCGTTCTTTACGGCCGCCATCTTCCTGCTGGTGAACCGCTTCAAGAATCGCACCGCGACCCTGATCCTCGTCGTGTTGTCGGCTCTCGTGTCGACCCGTTACCTGTGGTGGCGCACGACAGAGACGCTGGGCTTCGTCGACCCGTTCGACATGATGTTCGGCTACGGACTTTATGCCGCCGAGGTCTATGCCTGGATCGTGCTGATGATCGGCTACTTCCAGGTGATGTGGCCGCTCGAGCGGCAGCCGGCGCCGCTGCCGGCCGATGTCCAGGAATGGCCGACGGTCGACGTCTATATCCCGACCTACAACGAAAGCCTCGACGTCGTTAAGCCGACCGTCCTGGCGGCGATGGTGATGGATTACCCCGCCGACAAGTTCAAGGTTTACATCCTGGACGACGGACGACGGCCGGAATTCAAGCGTTTCGCCGAGGAGGCGGGGTGCGGCTACCTGATCCGGCCGACCAACGAGCACGCCAAGGCGGGCAATATCAACCACGCCCTGACCATCACTAAGGGCAAGCTGATCGCCATCTTCGATTGCGACCACATCCCGACGCGGGCCTTCCTGCAGATGACCGTCGGGTGGTTCCTGCGCGACCGCAAGATGGGCATGCTACAGACGCCGCATCATTTCTATTCTCCCGATCCGTTCGAGCGCAATCTCGGCACCTACGGAAGGGTGCCGAACGAAGGCCAGCTGTTCTACGGCCTGATCCAGCCGGGCAACGATTTCTGGAATGCGACCTTCTTCTGTGGCTCGTGCGCGGTGCTGAGTCGCGAGGCGCTCGACGCGGTGGGCGGCATCGCCGTCGAGACCGTCACGGAGGACGCCCACACCTCGCTGCGCATGCATCGCAAGGGCTGGAACACCGCCTACCTGCGCTGGCCGCTGGCGTCCGGCCTGGCGACAGAGCGGCTGTCGATCCATATCGGCCAGCGTATGCGTTGGGCACGCGGCATGATCCAGATCTTCCGCACCGACAATCCGCTGCTGGGGCGGGGGCTGAGCTTCGGGCAGCGCATCTGTTACCTGAATGCGATGATGTACTTCCTGTTCCCGGTGCCGCGCCTCGTCTTCCTCACGGCGCCGGTTGCCTACCTTGTGACATCGCAGAACATCATCGTGGCGAGCGCGCTGATGGTCCTGGCCTATGCCGGGCCGCACTTGTTCCACACGCTGAGCACGCAGTCGCGACTGGACGGACGCTACCGCTATTCCTTCTGGGGCGAAATCTACGACAACGTGCTGTTGTTCCACATCATCGGACCGACGCTGCTGGCGCTGATCAATCCCAAGGCCGGTAGCTTCAACGTCACGAGCAAGGGCGGCATCCTGGAGAAAGAGCTCTACGACACACCCATCATGCGACCGTTGATGATCCTGGCGGTGGTGCTGATGGCGGCCATCGGGGTCGGGTTCTACCGGCTTCTCTTCACCGAGCTGTTCCCGGGCGACGCGCCGGTGCTCTGGATGAATCTCTTCTGGTGTTTCTACAGCGCCTTCACCGTGTTCGCCGCTCTCGCAGTCGGGCGCGAGAGGCGGCAGGTACGGGCCCAGCCGCGCGTGCGCGTCCGGCAGCCGATCGCGCTCTACTTCGACGGACGGCGCTCGTTGATGGGGCGGACCGAAGATCTCTCCCTCGGCGGCGGCCTGCTTCGGATGGATGACGTTGCAACCGACGTTACGGTGAACGAAGAAGTCGTCATCAATTTCGAGCAGATCGAGGACATTTCCGCCGTCCCGGCCCGCGTCGTTGCCGTCAACGGCCGTGACGTGCGTCTCGAGTTCATGCCGACGAACCTGGAAGAAGAGCGGACGATCGTCAGTGCCGTGTTCGGGCGCGCCGACGCCTGGCTCAATTGGGACGACCGTCCCCCCGATACTGTCGGCAAGTCCCTGATCGATCTCTCGGGCGCCATTCGCGGCCTCGCCGGCATGGCCTCCCGGAACATCCGCCGGCCGCGCCCCTCGATACAGCAACCGCTGCCGGCGCCGTCGAGGCCGACGTGAGGTTAGCAAAAGTCCGTCGCGCAGCGGTGGCCTTTGTTTTCGCTCTCATTGCTCCTGCAGCCGCCCAACAGGACACCGGCTCGCAGCCGAGGCCGTTCTTCCCGCCAGAGGTGAACCCGCCGTCTCTCCAGCAGAGGCCATCCACGCAACTCCCGCCGAGGTTCGAGTTACCGTCTACCCTGCCGTCTGTCCCGTCGGGCGTGGCGATCATTCCGCCGCCCGATGCACAGGGCCAGCGCCAGCAGACTCCCTTGCCGACCACCACGCCGATGCCTCCGGCGAACGTGGCGACGCCCATCGTACCGCCGTCGATACCGCCGAACCCTAATCCTCCCGTGCCGGCCGGCTCCCAGCGCTCGACGGCCCCACAGGCGCTTCCGCCGGCCGCTCCGGCCCCAGTGCCGCAGACGACTGTCCCCGTTCCCGCTCAAGGGGCGATTCCGCTGCCGGCTCCCGTACCCGCGGCGCCCGCTCCGGCGGCGCCGGCCGTCACGACAACGCCGGTGACGCCGCCTGGACCCAACCGGCCCGACATATTGCCGACGCCCTCGCAGCTCCCGACGGCGAACTATCCAATGTACAGCGGCACCGCGGACGGCCGCAGCCAGCTGATCCGGCTGCGCGATCTGCGGAGCAAGGCCCTTCATCTCGAGGGAGCCTCGGCCGAGACCGGGATTGCCTTCACGACCCGCCAGGACGATGCCTTCATCGCCGCGCGCATCAGCCTCGTCTTCAGCTATTCGAATGCCGTCGCCCGCGATGACGGGGTGCTCCAGGTGTTTCTCAACAACGAGCCGATCGGTTCGGTCGCGCTGGGAAAGGCGAGTGGACCGAAAGCGCGCGCCGATTTCACCTTCACGCCGGCCCTGCTCTCGACCGACAACCGCCTGCAGTTCCGCTTCGCTCTCAAGGGGCAGGGCGCGAAGGCCTGCACGCTCGATCGAGACAAGGCGATCTGGGTGAATATCGAGCCGGCGACGTTCATCTATCTCAGCACGAAGCGGTTGCCGATTGCCGATGACCTGGCGTCTCTGCCACGCCCGTTTGCCGATCCCAAGGATCCGTTGCCGCTCAATCTGCCCTTCGTGCTGCCGGCCGGTCCGGAGCCCGGCGTCCTGCAGGCGGCCGGTATGGTGGCCGGCTATTTCGGGCTGATCGCCGGCAACAAGGGCGCGTCGTTTCCCGTCCAGTACACAGGCCTGCCGGCCAGCAACGCCGTCGTCCTGGTCGCAGGTGGCCACTATCCGCCGGGCATCGCCGCCATTCCCGGCGAGGGACCGCGGGTCGCGGTGGTCGCCAATCCTTCGCAGGTCGACAGCAAGCTTCTGCTGGTCATCGGCGACGATACCGAGCAGTTGCGGGCTGCCGCCGGGACCCTGGCGACCGCCACAGCGCGATTGAGCGGCGGCTGGTCCGCGGCCAGCGAGCCGTTGCCCCCGCCGCGGCAGGCCTACGACGCCCCTAAATGGATTCCGACCAATCGGCCGGTGCGGCTCGGCGAGCTTCCCGACGGCGGAGTCATCAACGGTCGCCGGCTTCTCGATTCCCCCAAAGTCTCCTTCCGTACCGCGCCCGACCTGTTCTTCGGCGCCCTGTCGGGCGGCAAGATGTACGTGCACATCCGCCGCGCCGACGACAGCTGGGTCGATCCCGGCAATTCGCGCGTCTTCATCGATCTCAACCAGCGCACCGTCGGCGAGATTCCGCTGGAGCCCAAGCTGAAGGTGTTGTCGCG
Source organism: Reyranella sp. (assembly GCF_965228225.1). Classification (GTDB taxonomy): domain Bacteria; phylum Pseudomonadota; class Alphaproteobacteria; order Reyranellales; family Reyranellaceae; genus Reyranella. The sequence goes on from NZ_OZ245801.1 coordinate 6,861, forward strand.
CCTGAAGGAATGGCTGTTCCCGGGCAATGCCGGGGACCGCGTCAGCCAGGTCCTGCTGCCGGGCTTTCAACTGCACAGCCAGAACCAGCTCGATTTCCTGTTCGAGCTGCGGGCGAAGGCGGACGCCGATTGCGAGATGCTCGACTGGAGCGACCGGACCGGTATCGATCCAGACTCGACGATCGATTTGAGCCGAGTGGCCCATTTCGCCGCTTTTCCGAACCTCGCGCTGTTCGCCAATGCCGGCTTCCCCTTCACCCGCTATGCCGACCTCTCGACCACGGCGTTCGTGATGCCGGAAACATCGTCGCCCCAAGAGGTGCAGTCGCTCATGAACCTGCTGGCGATGATGGCGGATGCCACAGGGGTTCCCCCGACACGTTTCGAGGTGGTCGAGGCCGCGAAGGTCGAGACGATGGCCGACCGGGACCTCATTGTCATCGGGCTCGACTCGAACCAGCCGCTGCTGAAGCACTGGGAATCTTACAATTCGGTCCGCATCACGCCCACCAGCGTGACGGCCGCCCCCGGCCTGAGTTTCCTACGGCGACAGTTTCAGCCGACCGATCTCCGGGCGCCTTACTATCGCGGCGCCGCCCCGGAACTCGCGAAAGCCAATCTCGGCAAGCCCTTCGCCTACCTGTCCAGCTTCTGGTCCCCGCTGAATGACGACCGGCTCGTGGTCATGATCGGCAGCACACAGCCAGCCTCCCTCGTGGATATGAGCAGCCATCTCAACGATCCTGAGGTCGCAGCAAACATTCAGGGCGATTTCTATTATCTTACAGGCAGTAAGGGCGAGTTTTACACGTCAGGGATCAGGCGATTTGTCGGTGGATTGCCAATCTGGTGGCGAATTCAATGGCTTGCAGGCTCGTTTGAACTTGCTGCATTCATTTGCCTAGTTTGTGTTATATTGATTTTTGCAGTCGCTATTGAACGATTCTCGGCGCACAGGGCTAACCGGCTTCTTTCCCGGACGTTCTCGGACGGAAGCTGATTGAGTTTGGGGTCTCATGAGAAGGACTGAGCGTTCGCAGCGTAGCGGGGGAATTGCCAGCGTTCTTGCCAGCGCGGTCGTTGCTCTGTCGGCCTCGGCCGAGGCCCTCGCGGCGCCGCCGACGACGTCGGACCCTTCCTCCGCGTCGATCTACGGTCTGCTGTTCGAGCAGGCGTCGATGTGGCGGGAGCGCAATCGCCCCGACCTCGCCGCACAGTCGCTGCGCAAGATCCTGGAAAGCCAGCCCGACAATACCGAGGCGCTGTTCCAACTCGGCTCGATCGAGCTGCAGAACCAGCGCTTCGAGCAGGTCCGCGCCACAATCGCGCGCCTGCGGCAGATCGATCCGAACGATGCGCGCGCCTCGGAACTCGAACGCGCGATGGCGCTAGGCCAGACCGACGAGGTGGCGCTGGCCGAAGCCCGCCGGCTTGCCGCGGCAGGTGCCTACGATCGCGCGGTCTCCCTCTATCAACGGGCCTTTCGCGGCGGCCCGCCGCCTTTCGACCTCGCCGTCGAGTATTACGAAACGCTCGCGGGAACGGGAGCGGGCTGGGATGAGGCGCGGCTCCGGCTGAAGGCTCTCGCGGAGCGCAGCTATGCGACCCCCCGCATCAAGTTCGCCTATGCCCGGATCCTCACCTACAATGAACAGACGCGCCGCGAAGGCATCGTCCTGCTGGCCGAACTGGCCAGCGACCCGGCCGTCGGGCAGGCCTCGTTCGAGGCGATGCGCCAGGCCATGCTGTGGCTGACGCTCGGTCCTCAGGACAAGCCATTCTTCGAATCCTATCTGCAGCGCTTCCCCGGTGACACGCTGGTGCGCGACAAGCTAGCGGATGCGCAGCGGCCCGTCCGGCAGGATCCGGTCGGGGCTGCCATCGCCGAAGCCTACCGGCTGTCCGACCAGGGCTTGAATGACCAGGCCGTTGCGCGCTTCGAAGGAGTCCTGCAGGCCGATCCTACCAACGCGGACGCGGTTGCGGGCATCGGCATCGTGCGCCTGCGCCAGGAGCGTTTCGCCGACGCGCGCGACCAACTCGACAAAGCCATGAAGATGGCGCCCAGCCGGGCGGCCGAATGGATGCAGGCGCTCGAATCTGCAAACTTCTGGCTGTCCTACCGCGAGGCCGCCGCGTTGCGCGATCGCGGCGACTTCAGCCAGGCCGAGAAGATCGTCCGGCCGCTGGCGGACCATACCGGCACGCCCAAGGAACGCGGCATGGCCCAGGCGCTGATGGGCGACCTTCTGCGCCGCCAGGGCAAGCAGCGCGAGGCCGAAGGCTACTACCGCGATGCACTCAGCCGTGATTCCGGCAACAAGGAAGCCCAGGCCGGTCTCTACCAGGTCCTGACCGCCCAGGGACGCGACACGCGCAGCGAGCCGCTGCTGGCCAATGTCGACGCGTCGGTGCGGAACCGCATCCAGTCCGACGGCGCCCAGGAGGCGGCGCAACGCCTGCGCGTCCAGGCGACCGGCCTTGAGCGTTCGCAGCCCGAGCGGGCCGAGCAGCTCTACCGCGAAGCCATGCGCATGGACCCGTCCAGCCCTTGGATTCGCTACGACCTCGCGAAGTTCCTCGCCAGGCGGGGCCAGGTCGCCGAAGCGCAGCCGTTGATCGACGAGTTGGTCGCCAGCGGTCGGCCGGAGAGTATCTACGCGGCGGCCGTTTACTATTCCGAACAATCGCGTACCGGTGAAGCGGTCGCTCTGCTCGACCGGATTCCGGTCAACCAGCGATCGGCGCGCATGAACACCCTGCGCAACGACCTCCGGAATGCCGGTGACACCGACCAGCTGATCGCTGCAGCGAAGGCGGGCGATGCCGGCGCGCGGGCCACACTCGCGTCGCGCGCTAATGCCCCGAACGCAACGCCGACACAGCAGGCCAATGCGGCCCTGGCGCTCGCCAAGGTCGGCGATCGCCAGCAGGCCATGGCCGTCGTCCGCCGTCTCTCGGTCCGCAAAGACCTCAGCGCCGATACGCTGCGCACCATGTTCTACGCCGCGTCGGAGGCAGGCCAGGACGCTGAGGCCAGCACGCTGCTGGCGCGCATATCCAAGAACACCGGCGGCCGCGACGTGGCCAACCTCCAGGAATCGCTCGCCATCCAGCAGGCCGATCGGCTGCGCGCGCAGAAGAACCTGACGGCTGCCTATGACGTGCTGCTGCCCTATGTTTCCGGCCCGTCGCCCAGCGTCGGGGTGCGTCTGGCGTTGGCGCGCGTCTACAAGGACTCGAATTTCGGCGAACAGGCGATCCAGGTGCTCGACGGCATCATGGTGTCGTCCCCGGCCGATCCCGACACGCTGCAGCAGGCGGTGAACATCGCCATCGATCTCAGACGTTACGAACGCGCCGACGTCTGGCTGGCCGAGGCGCTTCGGCTGCAGCCGCAGAACCCGCGTCTCTACATGGTCCAGGCGCGCCTGTTGCGGGCACAGGGGGACAATACTGGCGCCAAGCGCGCGCTCGAAACGGCGCAGCAGCTCAACCGCGGTCTGGGCCAGACCGAACTCGTGCCGGCGCCGATTCCTGCGTCCGGCCGCGAGGCGCCCACCCAGCGTGCCGCTGCCGAATCGCGAGAGGATCGGAACGCGCCCGTGGCGTCGCTTCGACCCGATGGAAACAGCGACGATGCTCAATTCATGGCAGAGTTCGAACGGCGCGTCGCCGTGAAGAAGGCGTCGCTCAGCAGCAGCGACGCCGCGCCGAGTCGGGCCGACGTGATGTCGCTCGACCGCTCGTCTTCCGCGACTCCGGCGGTGCTGACGGCACAGGCGCGACCGACGCAGGCCGCGCCGCCCGTTTACGTGGCGCAGAATCCCCTGGTTCCGCTGCGCCGTCCGGGCGGCGAGAGCAGCGCGACCCCCTCGGCGACCGCGATGACGCCGCCACCTCTGCCGGGGACGCCGGGCGCGCCCTCGGGTTCGATGAGCGACAACGATCCGCTCAGCCGCGAGATCGAGCGCGAACTCACGTCCCTGAAGAAATCCACGGCGATCATCGTGGATGGCGGCATCGGCTTCCGCGGCCGGTCCGGCGAATCGGGTCTCGGCCGCATCAACGAGATCAATGTGCCGATCAAGGCCCGTATTCCCATCGGCAACGCCGCCCTGGTTCCAACGATCATGCCGGTGACGATCAACGCCGGTACCATCGGGGGCGACCTGTCGACCCTGCAGCGCTATGGCGCGAATGCGATTGCCGGGCTGGCGGGTGGTCTGCAGCCCAACAATGCGCAGGCCACGGGCATTTCCTTCGGCATGGGGCTCGAATGGGGACGTCTCACGCTCGACGTCGGGAGCACGCCGCTCGGCTTCCCGCTCACCACCGTCGTCGGCGGCCTCGTCTGGAATCAGCCTCTGGGCGACAAGATGAACGTAAAGCTGGAGGCGTCGCGCCGGGCCGTCACCGATTCCGTGCTGTCCTATGCCGGCGTGACCGACCCGATCACCAGCCTGACCTGGGGCGGCGTGACGCGAAACGGCGGCGAGGCGATCATCAGCTACGACGACCAGACGCTCGGCATCTATTCGAAGTTCGCCTACGGCTACTACATGGGCACCAACGTCGCGGACAATCAGTCCTATGAGTTCACCGCGGGCGCCTATTTCCGGCCCATCAAGGACGAGAACCAGGAACTTAAGGTCGGCATCTCGGCGACCTACCTGAGCTTCAACCAGAATCTCAGCTACTTCACCTACGGCCAGGGCGGCTACTTCAGTCCCCAGAGCTTCTACAGCCTGACGTTTCCGGTCGACTGGACGGAGACGGCTGGCAAGTTCACGTACAGTGCCGGGGCCACGCTCGGCGTCCAGAGCATCCAGCAGAGTTCGTCCCTGTTCTTTCCCACCAATTATTACTTCCAGAACGCTGCCAACGTCCTGGCCTCGTCCGGAGCGGCGGCGTTTGCACCGATCTTCCCGGCGCAGAGCAACACGGGCATTGCCTTCGGCCTGCGTCTCGGTTTCGAATATGCAGCGACCGAGCGGACTTCAATCGGCGCCAAGGCCAATTTCGACAACGCATATCAGTACGATCAGGGCACTATTCTGCTATTCCTAAAAAGCTCCTTTAACTGAACCTGCCTACTAACGGACCTTCGATGACTGTCCGCGCCGCAAGCAATTCCTTCGATGCGATGACCCTCGCCGTCGCCGCGCGGCACTCGTGCCCGCCGCAATGGCGGATCTTCATGGAGGCGCTGGCGACTTCTCTCTCTCAGGTCGCCGGAGACGAGCAGGCACTTCGTGTGCTGGCCGGGGTCGGCTCGGCCATCGCCAGGGAACACTCCATGCCGGTGTCCAATTCCCTCACCGAACTCAAGGCGGCGATGAACGCAGGCTTGCAAACTCTCGACTGGGGACAGGTCGATGTCTACGAGGCAGAGAAGGCGCTCGAGTTCGTCGTCATCGGCTATCCGTGCTTCGAGGGCGTCGAGGCGCAGACCGCATTCGCCGCCATCCTCGAGGCGCTGCTGGAAGGCTGGCTGACCCAGCAGGCGGCGCGACCGGGCCTCGCGATGCGCCTTGCCGAACGTGGCGGCGGCTCCTATCCGCCGTTGGTCTTTCGCTACCAACGGACCGGACCCTAGCTGTGGGCCAGGGCGGGACGCCCGGTGGGTCGCGGCGGCGGCTCCTGAAAGCGGGCATCGGTCTCGCAGGACTTTCGCTCTGGTCGCCCTCCGCCCTGGCGGATCAGAACTGGCAGGCCTTCAAGCGGCGGTTCGTCGTCGACGACAGGCGTGTCATCGACAGCGGCAACAACAACGTCAGCCATTCCGAGAGCCAGGGCTGGGGGCTTCTCTTCGCGCAAAGCTACGACGACAAGGAGGCCTTCGCGAAGATCTGGGAGTGGACGTCGAAGTCGCTTCAGCGGGGTGATGGGCTCTTCTCGTGGCGCTGGTCGCCCAATACGGCCGATCCCGTCCCGGACAAGAACAATGCGGCCGATGGCGACATCCTGATCGCCTGGGCGCTTGCGCGTGCTGCCGCAAAATGGAACGAGCCACGCTGGCTGGCACCGTCCAGGCGTATCCAGTCCGCCATCCTCGACCGGCTGGCGGTCGATTTTCAGGGGCGGCTGATCCTGCTGCCGGGAGCCCAGGGATTTGCCCGTGGCAATCGCTATGTGGTCAACCTTTCCTACTATGTCTGGCCGGCAATACACGACTTTGCCGAGCGGGCAGGGGATCAGGGCCGCTGGCGACGCCTCGAAGCCGACGGGCTCTGGCTGCTCGACAATGCTGCCTTCGGCGACTACCGGCTTCCGCCGGACTGGCTGCTGTTTGGGCAACAAGCCTTCAGGGTCGCCGACGACTGGAAGCCGTACTTCGGTTTCGACGCCATACGCGTCCCGCTCTACCTGGCGTGGCACAACCAGGCTTCCCGTCTCGGCCGCTTCGTGACGGCCTGGAAGACACCGAGGTTCGGGGGACGGCCGCCGGCCTGGATCAACCTGGACGACGGGTCCGTAGCGCCTTATCCGTCCAGTGGCGGCTACGCTGCCGTGGCAGCAGTCACGCAGTTCATGTCCGACGGGGGCAGGGATGCAGCGCCGGTTGCCGAGATTACCGGCGATGACGACTACTATTCCGCGAGCCTGAAGCTGCTGTCGAACCTCGCAGGCCAGGAAGGGCCTCGTGCGAGGCGGACCTAGGTGGCGGTGGAGGCGCAAATTGCATAACTCGACCTCCGCGATGGGTCATGACACAGCGAAGACAGTCCGATACTTTGACGGAGTGGCCTTGAGTATCGCTAGGCTAATACTGATCGGGCCGATGTGATGCCGCAGATGTTCCGCTCCCTGGTGGTAAGCGGTGATGAAGAGTTCAAGTCGGAATTGGCCGAAAGGGCGATTGGTCTCGATTTTTCCGTCCGGAGCGTCCGCTCGTCCGACGAGTTGCCGGGTTTCCTAGAGGGACGTCATTTCGATTGGCTGTTCCTCGATGTAGAGATCGGGCACGCGCAGTGCCTGCAGATCATAGAGACGCTCAGCCCCCGGTTGCGGCCGAGAACTGTCCTGGTCGGCGCTATCGATGAGGAAGGCCTCAAGAGCATCCGGCGGAATGCCGGTCTCGCGGGCATGGATGTCGTCGGCATACTCATGAAGCCTCTTTCTCTGTGCGCTCTGGCGACTCAGCTGACCGCGCTTCAGGGAACCGGGAAGCACAGTCCCAATGCCGACCTCGCCGCGCGCGGCCTCGATGCGATCCCCAGCAGCGAGATCGAAGTGCACTATCAGCCGATCGTTTCGATTTCGGACAGGGTGGTCCGCCGAACCGAAGCCTTGGTGCGCTGGCAGCATCCGGAGTACGGCCTCATGCATCCGGACGAGTTCATCGGTCTCGCCGAGCGTTCGGGCGCCATCGTCCCCCTGACATGGGACGTGCTGGCGAGGGCCATCGATCAGCACGTGGCGTGGACCAAGGAGGGTCTGCAGCTTTCGGTGTCGGTCAACATGTCGACACTGGTTCTAACGTCGCCGGAGATCGCCGGGAGCATACTCTCGCTGCTGAAGGAAAAGGGTGCCGCTCCACGCAGCCTTATCCTCGAGATCACGGAAACGGAACGGGCGCCCGATCCCACCATAGCCCGAGGGCTGCTGGCGCGGTTGCGCGAGGCGGGTGTGGGGATATCGATGGACGACTATGGCGTCGGCTTTTCCGATTTCGGAAGGCTGCGATACTACCCGTTCACGGACCTGAAGATGGACCGCAGCCTGGTGGCGAGGCTGCCCGGCGGCCAGGAGAGCAAGGACATCGTTTCGGCGTTGGTTTCGCTTACGGTCGGCGAGGGCATCGGCCTGACGGGCGAAGGCGTCGAGACGCAGGCACAGTGGGATGCGCTGGAAGCGCTCGGCTGCAATTTTGCCCAGGGATTCCTGATCGCGCGACCGATGCCCGCCGATCAGGTGTCCGACTGGATCGCCCGAATGGCCGATGCCGGCCTGTATTGGCCCGCCAAGGCCGGTTGAAGCGCGTTACGCCGTCCGGAGGGGACGGCCTGACCGCTTCGCGTCCTACCGTGCGGCGCTCGCGGTTTCGTCGTCCGCGCTGCGCACCTGGTTGCGGCCCAAGGCCTTGGCGCGATAGAGGGCGACGTCCGCCCTGTGCATCGCCGCTCCCAGATCCCCGTCCAGCTGCGCCACGCCAATGCTGGTGGTGATGCGAAGAACTTGGCCGCCGCCGATGTCGATCGAGAGGTCGGCAACGGCCGCGCGCAATCGCTCTGCGACCTGTAGGGCTTCCGCCTGAACGGTGTCGTGAAGCAGCGCGCAAAATTCTTCCCCTCCATAACGGGCGATCAGATCGGTCGGGCGTAGTTGCTGGCGCGCAAGGCGGGCGAAGGCGATCAGCGCCTGGTCGCCGCCGGCATGGCCGAAAGTCCTGTTGACCTCGGAAAAATGGTCGAGGTCGATCATCAGCACACAGGCGCGCCCACCCGGGCGGGCGCCCTGCGCGAGGAGAAACCGGCGATTAGGCAGGTTCGTCAGCTGGTCGGTGCTGGCCAGCTTCTCGTAATGCTGCCTCAGGCGTTCGTTGGCCATCATCAGGAAGCCGAGCGTCATCGCGACGACGCAGATCGTGTTGACGAGGAGCGTTATGCCCTGCGTCGGATCGTAAAAGGGCGTGGTATCTCCGACCGGCGGATCTTCGACGAGCGAGAAGATCGCGCGCACGACCATGGCACAAGCCATGAGCAGAAGCGCGAGTGCAGTCGGGATGCGGCTTTTCAACTGCTCGCCCATTCGCCCTCGGAAAGCCTCCCGGCCAGCGAGCAGGGACAGGATGGCGATCGTCAGCGAACAGATCGCGACCCGTACATTGACGTCGGTCCCGGCCAGGAGAGCTACGCTGAAGATGACGACGAAGACGGCCGTGGGAACCACGGTATGGCGGACGCCCCGCTCACCGCTGTTGAACCGCCGCACACTCATCCAGACGCTGGCGTAACCTGCGACGACCAGCGAGTTGGCCATGATGACCAGCAGGAGCGGAGAGCTGTTGGTGCGCAGGCTGAGTTCGAGGGAGCCGAGAGATCCCAGCAAGAGGGCGGCGCTCCAGCCGCGCAGTCCGAGGATGTCCCGCTGGTGAATCCACGAGAAGAAGCAGATTCCCGCCATCGTGAGACCGATCGTAAAGTTCAATTGGTAAAGCGTCACGACGTCGATCGGCATCAACTATTCCGCCCTGCCTAGAGATGTCGCAGTCAGGCGCCTTCGATGCCCCGCCAAGCTACAACCTGACCCGACATGACAAAGCGGTCTCGGCCGGCGTTCTTGGCGACATAGAGAGCGCGATCAGCGGCCGTCACCAAAGTTGCACAATTGTCGACGGTCTCAGCTGTCGGCCAAGCGGTCGCGCCACCGACGCTGAGAGTGACTAACCTAGTCGGCAGGTTTTTGACATGGGGTATTGCGGCGTATTTCAGCGCGTCTTGCAGGCGCGCCGCTACGCTGGCGCAGCCCACCTCGTCGGTATTCGGCAGAAGCAGCCCGAACTCTTCGCCGCCGTAACGGGCCGCAAGATCGGAAGGGCGTCGGGCTTCCGTGGCGATAAGCTCCGCAATGGCCTTTAGGCAGGCGTCTCCCGCTTGATGACCGTGTTGGTCATTGTATTTTTTGAAGTTGTCGACATCGATCATCAATAGAGATATCGCTTTTTCATTCCTTTCCGCGCGACGCCATTCCTGCTGAAGTCTGTTGTCGAAGTGCCGCCGGTTGGCCAAGCCAGTCAAACCGTCTTGGACGGCGAGCATCGCCAGCTTTCCCTCGAGGTTCTTCTGTTCGGTCACATCGCGCGAGATCGCCACGACCCCGCTGACCTTGCCATTGTCCGTATTGTGTGTTGCGCGCAACGCGGTCTCGAGCCAGACCTCTCGGGCTTGCCGATGGCGCGTCCTGTAAGTGAATCGTGTCTCCTCGATCTCGCCCCGCTTCATCAACTCCACGGTCTCGCGGACAAGCGGAAGGTCCTCAGGATTGATCCCTGCTAGCGCCGGCGTTCCGAGCAGTTGCTCGGCGCTCCAGCCCAGAACTCTAAGACAAGCAGGCGACACGTAACGAATGCGCTCGTCAAGATCTATGCGCATCACCACGTCGCTCGACTTCTCGGCTAGCAGCCGAAAGTCCGCCTCCTTGGCCGAAAGTGCGGCCCCCATACGCTGACGTTCTAACAGCTGACGCACTAGATAGAACCCTGTGCCGGCGATCAGAGCCACGAGCCCAAGACCGACTGCCAACCGGAAGATCGCGTCTCGCCGCCATGCCGAAAGGACCTCGTCTTTTGCTTCGGTCGCGAGCACAAAGATCGGAAAGCGCTCGCTCAAACGGTAGAAGCCGAGTCGCCACGTGCCATCGAATTGCGACTTGAAATAGTGGACACTTGCCGGAGGGCGCGAATGCATCTCCTTGATGAGCGCGGTCTCCGACGTATCCTGGCCAACGGCACTTCCGTTGTCGACGCTACGTGCGAGCACGAAGCCATTCCTCTTCAGCAATGTGACAACGCCCGTGGGACCGAGATCGAACTGCCGATAAAAGTCGGCGAAGTAAGACGAATCGATTGTAGCAAGCACGACGCCGGCAAACGAACCGTCTGGATTGTTGAAGCGGCGAGAAGCGGGGATGATCCATTGGCCGCCGGAACGGCTTTTGACGGGATTGCCGATAAGGAGACCGGTATCCGGTGAGTTCTGATGGCGCTGGAAGTACTCGCGATCGCTGTTGTTGAGCCCATTAAGGTTTACAGGTTCCGTAGTCGCGAGCCACCGACCTGTATGATCGTATACGAAGAGGCCCCGAACGCGTCCCAGCACTGCTTTGCGAAGATTTATCTCGCTTTGGAGACTTGCAATCGCGGCAGGATCGGTTCCTCCCGCCTCCAAGCGATGGACAAGACCAACGACCACACTGTCGGCCAGCTCAAACGAGTCCTCGGCATGCTGAACGAGTGACTGGGCCAAATTTGCGAGGTCGACCTCGGAGTTTTTGAGGGCGTCGCGGCGTACCGATACTTCGCGAACCGTGCCGAAGGTCAAAATTGCGAGGCAGGTGAGTATGACAAAGCAGGCAGTAAAGAGAGCGAGTTGGCGATAGCTGGTGTCGCGCGGTTTCACAGCCATTTTAGGACGTCCCTCCACTCCGGACTTCGCCTTTGGCTGTACCCATCGCAAACCCACGAATCATTCGCCGAACAGCCCTAGAAGCTGCACTTGCGCGGCAATTACCGATATTGGCGCCGCAGAGAGATGGCACGCTAGGTACTGCGTCCTGCCGCGAACAGGAAGCCCCGCCGGCACATATAAAGTTGCGTTTTCTGTGCAATTAACACTCGTTTCTTCGTCAGCCACCCCAAGCTTGCGGCCCGTCGAAGGCCTCCGGCGCCGGTTTGCGCAATTGCCTCTCTCGCCTGCGGGCAAAGTTCCTGCGCGCTCCATGGTCTCAGATCGTCCGTCGGAAAGAACGACTGGTCGACGTTGCGATCGAGCTGGAGCGAGGGGGCGATGCTCATTTTGCCCGGTCGCGCCTCGAGGTTTTCCGTGGTCTGCTCGAGGTGTACGAAGCGTATCTCGACAGGATCGAGACGGCTTTGTTGGAGACCGCCGAGGTCCAGAGACCAGCACATTGTAAGAGGGCCCCGCGCATGCCGAGGCCTTCCCGGCCGGGCTCCGGCACGTAAGCTGCCAGACAGATTGGCGGCTTAAATAGTCGTCGTTCGCTAGTCGTTGTCGATCAGGCTGGGGCCCAGTCCGGCGGAAGCCGATCGGGTGTGGGGCTTGGTCGCCTGTAGGAAGGCGGCCAAGCCTTGCATTACCTGCGCCAGGGCATGGATGCGTGTACCGGCGGCAACCTCGGGCTGCCATTGGGACCGGCCATTCCATGGACTGGTTCAGCCCAGCGGCGTTAACGAAGCAGCTTAGCTACGGGGAGCTGTCGCATTGCTCCGACTTCGCCCTGGCCGCGTTGCTAGAGGCTCCGACGCGCAACGACTTTGTTGCGGCCGGCAGCTTTAGCCTCATACAGCGCTCGGTCGGCCAACTTCAAAAGTTCCTGGGGATGAGCGACGTTTCCCTCCCGCGCCGCTACGCCGAGGCTGACCGTTATAAGTATAGGATTGCCACCGAGTTCCACTGGATGTCTTTCGACCACGCGTCTCAGGCGCTCTGCGGTTTCATACCCTGCGTGTAGATCTGTCTCGGCAAGCGCAGCAGCGAACTCCTCGCCGCCCACGCGGCCGACTACATCCGACTTCCGGAGCACACTGCAGCAACGGTCGGCCAGGGCTCGCAGTACAGTATCGCCAGCGGCGTGGCCGTGGCGGTCGTTGATCTGCTTGAAGTTGTCGGCGTCAATCATGAGTACCGACAGATTGGCGTTGCTCCGAACAGATCTTCGGTACTCGGCGTCCAATGAGGCCAGGAATTGCCGGCGATTGAGCAATTTTGTCAGGTCGTCGACCGTCGCCAATTCACGCAGCTGTTCGATCGCATGTACGTGATCGGTAATGTCTGTGTATGTCAGCATTCGTCCCCCGTCAGGCAGGGCGATGCATTCGAAGCTCAGGGTGCGGCCATCCGCTAGGGTTAGCTGCATCGGCGGCTGAGTGCCGGCTTCGACCAACACGATGCGTTGTTCGACATAGCGGTGCATTACCTCTGGAGATATCTGGTAAGCACCTGTTTGCTGGCCGTGCTCCATCAACTCTCTGAACGTATAGGCCATGCCCGATCGAGGCGGGGGCAATGCCCACATTTCGTAGAAGGCGCGATTGATAAAGAGGGCGCGGAGGGTCTCATCGAGCAGTACCACTCCATAACGCACCTCATTCAGCGCCGCCGTGACGACGTCTGCCCAAGCCGAGTGCAATATACCCTCACAATTGACCAGCTTCCCACGGCTGGGTTGTCCAAGGGTGCTGGATTTTGAGGTCGCATGCAACAAGTGCCCCTGTCGCAGGGCGCGTAGCGTGCCCGGCGGCCCAGCGATGCGACCTCAGCCCATTGACCTCTGTCAGGATGGATTGAATCGAGCAGATCTTGCGAATGGTGGTGCCCACGAGCACCGGCTCTGATGGGTCTGGAGGAATCGATGGCTGAAAAACTCGCGGTCCTCGGATTTCGCATCGTCGCTGACGAGCCTGTCCCTGGCGTTGCTCATAGCCTGCAGTCGAAGGATGGGGCTCCCTTGGACTCAAAGGCCTCGCGCGACGGCGAGGCGCTGGTGTTTGACTTTGCGGTGCGTGTTGGCCACGGACCGAAGTTCTTGGGCGATCAGGTCCGTCGCGAAGGGAAGGGGCGCCGCTTCGTCTACATCCGCGTCGGGCAGTTGGCCGGAGATGAGAAGTCGCCCTGGTCGCGGCGCATGAAGGTAGATGTTCACGACATCGCGGCCGAGCTACTTGAGCGCGCCGCGGCAAGTGAGGGGGTCGTCGAGATCACCGTGCCTGGCACCGGAAAGGACGGTACGCCCGCCTGCGCGACAGTGCCTCGGGTGATGACGCTATCTCTTGCCATGGGCCTGGAGTTCGTCCCGGCAGGCCGCGCTGAAAGCGAAGAGAGGGTCGAGTTCGCCGGCAGGCGCAATTTCGGCAAATAGGCGCACATCCTTGTTCGGCGCAACATAGGCCGCGCCGATCTGCGACATGACCTTCTCGGCTTCGCGCAGAGCCCCTGGTCCACCGAAAAGGCGAATCGTGCTCACGATCGCATAGAGGGACACGAGTTTCGCAGGGTCTTCCAGTTCATGCTCGAAGGCATCTACGAAAAACCGCGACGCTTCCTGAATGAACTCGCCATAGAGCGCTTCTCGGTGAGCGCGCTCCTACGCCCGTCGAGCGGCACGCGCCTGTGAAGCCTGTGTGGTCCATGTGGTGGCAAAGGAGGCCAATGCGCCGATCGCAGATCCGGTCAACGCAGCCAGGGTGGAGATATAGGCGGGATCCATCCGTGCCTCCCGCCGGGGAGATGCACGGCAGTCGATTGGTCGAAGGCATCGACGACCCTGTCCCAAAGTATCGGAAACAATGACACGGATTCGATGTCTGAAGCAGGTTCGCGGATAGGGACACCCGAAGCCGCCGTCTATGAGGGTTGTCGAACGGCCGCGCTGGGCGCGACGTTGACGCGGTCGCCGTCGCGTAGGTCGACGGCGGGGTTGAGGATCACCCTGTCGCCCGCCTTGACGCCCTGTCGCACCTCGATCTCGGTTCCGAGGTCGCGAAAAACCGTGATCCGTTGCAGGCGCGCGATGCCGTTCTCGACAACCGCGACCTGTTGGCCATCCTGATTGAAGATGAGGGCACCGGCCGGGATCAGCAGCGCCGGAACCGCGCGAGGAACCAGAATCTCGGCCATGGCGTAGGTTCCGGGCTGCAACGTGCCTTCGGGGTTGGCGATGTCGATCTCGGCCAACAACGTCCGGGTCCCCGGCTGCAGCGCGTCGGCGATGCGCGTCACCGTCCCGGTGAAGCGGCGTCCCGGCAACTCCGGCACGGTGATGACGGCCTTGATTCCAGGCCGGACGCCGACGGCCGCGTCCTGCGGCACGAAGACCTGGGTGCGGATTACGCTGCTCTGCTGGAGCGTGAACATGAACGTGGCGTTCACGGCATCGGCCTGTACCAGGCTGCCGATGTCGATGTTGCGCTGGGTCACGATTCCGTCGAACGGCGCGACCACCCTCTGGTACGCCTTCTCCTGGCGCAGCACCTCCAGTTGAGCCTGCTGCGCGACGACGTTCGCCTGGGCGACGCCCACCGCGGCCTCGGTGCCCTTCAGCGTCTGCACGTCCACTGTGCCTCGCTGTTGCGGCAACCACCCGTCTCTTACCAGCGGATGGTCACGGTCCCAGGTGACGCGCGCCAGTTCCTGATTGGCTTCGGCCTGATGCAGGGCCGCCTGGAGCTGGACGAGCGTTGCCTCCGCCTGGGCGATCTGGTGGTCGAGTTCGGGCGCGACGATGGTCGCGAGGAGATCGCCTGCCTTCACACGGTCGCCGATATCGACGTTGCGATGGTCGATATACCCGCTGGCGCGTGCAAAGACGTTTGCCACCGCGAAGGCCGTCGTGGTGGCAGGAAGCCGCACCGACCTTTCGTCGCCGACGGCGCGCACGTCGGCCACCCGAACGGTCGGGACGACCGCGAGCCTGAGGTCGGCGGCGTCCTTCGCCGCGCCGCTGCGCTCGTGCAACTGCCAGGCGCCGACCCCGATGGCAGACGCCAGCACGGAGAGGAGGGTCACGGCCAGAAGTGCCGGGGTACTGGTCATGGCAATTGCTCCTTGAAGACGCCGCCCCTCGCATTGGCTCCGGCGCGCAGCCAGGCGAACAGGCAGGGCACCACCAGCAACGTCGTCGGCGTGGCGAACAGCAGGCCGCCGATCACGGCACGGGCCAGCGCCGCGTTCTGTTCCTCGCCGGCGCCGCCGATCGCCATCGGGATCATGCCGACGATCATAGCGGCGGCGGTCATCAGGACCGGCCGGATGCGGGTATGCCCAGCCGCGATGGCGGCGGCGCGTGCGTCGAGGCCGGCGTCGCGCTGTTCGCGGGCAAAGGTGACGAGCAGGATCGAGTTCGCCGACGCGACGCCTACCGCCATGATGGCCCCCATCAGCGAGGGCACGCTCAGGGTCGTGCCGGTGGCGAAGAGCATGACGACAATGCCGCAGAGCGTCGCCGGCAGCGCGAGCAGGACCACGAAGGGATCGCCGAAGTTCTGGTAGTTCACCACCATCAGCAGGTAGACGAGCACCGCTGCGAACAGCAGCCCGGCACCAAGGTTGCGAAAGGCAAGGTCCATGCTCTGGATCTGGCCGACGATCTCGATCCTGTTGCCCGGCGCCATCTGCTTCTGGAGATCGGAAACGGCGGCACGGATGTCGTCGGCGACCCGGCCCAGGTCGCGGCCCTGGACGCCGGCATAGACTTCGTAGACCGGCTGGATGTTCGCCTGGTTGGCGTTGGTCGGCACGCTCTGGCGCGTGAAGGTCGCGACGTTGCTGAGGAGACCCGGCACCGGCACGCCACCGACCGCGGGACCATTGGCGAGCGCCGTCGACACGGGCGTGTTGCCGAGATCGTTGAGCGAGGCGACCTGGGCCTCGGGCGTCTGCACCGCGATGTAGTAGGGAATGCCGGATTTGGGGTCGGTCCAGAAGTTCGGCGTCACCTGCTCCGACGAGCTGAGACTGATATTGATGTTGCTCCCGATCGTGCTGGCGTTGAGCCCGAGTTCCGCCGCGCGTGTGCGATCGATGCGGGCCAGAAATGAGGGCGCGTCGGTCTCCTGCTGGAGGTGCACGTCGACGATGCCGTGGATCGCCGCGAGCCGCTTCTGGATCTCGCGGGCGACACGAAGGTTGTTTGTGCGGTCGTAGCCGACGGTGCGAACGTTGATCTGCGCCGGCAATCCGAAGTTCAGGATCTGCGTGACCATGTCGGCCGGCTGGAAATAGAAGACGGCCTCGGGAAAGACGGCAGGCAGTTCCCGCCGCAGCCGGCTTACATATTCCGCGGTCGGTGCATGGCCCTCCTTCAGGGCGACCTGCACGGTGCCGTCGTTCACCCCGATGGTCGATCCGTCGCTGAAGGCCAGATTATAGGGCCGTGCCGGGAGGCCGATATTGTCGACGATCAGCTCGAGATCATGGGCGGGGATGATCTCGCGGATCTTGTTCTCGACAGCCTGGAAGAGACCTTCGGTCGCCTCGATGCGCATGCCGGCGGGTCCGCGGACATGGAGCTGAAGGCGGCCGGCGTCGATCACCGGGAAGAAGTCGCGGCCGACCACGGTGAAGACAGCGGCGCCGGAGCCGAGCACCAGGACAGCGACCAGGACGACCGCGACAGGGCGGCCGATCAACTCTTCGAGCAGGAGGGCGTAGCGATGACGCAGTCGCTCGAAGCCGGCGTCGAAGGTGCGGTGGATCTGGCTAAGGACGCCGGGTGTCTCGCCGGGCGCGGCATGGCGCTCGCCCCTGAGCAGCAGCCCGATGGTGATCGGCGTCAGGGTACGCGACAGGCCGTAGGACGCCAGCATGGCGAACACCACGGCGAGGCCGAGCGGCGTGAACAGGAACTTGGCGGGGCCGTCGAGGAAGACGACGGAGGTGAACACGCAGCTGATCGCAAGCGTCGAAACCAGGGTCGGAATGGCGATGCCGGCCGCCCCGTGCAGGGTCGCCAGCGGCAGACTTATCTTCTCCTCGGTCAGCAGGCGATGGGTGTTCTCGATGGTGACCGTGGAATCGTCGACCAGGATGCCGATCGCCAGCGCCAGTCCGCCCAGGGTCAGCGTGTTGATCGTCTCGCCGAGGAAGTACAGCGCCACCAACGAGGCCAGGATCGACAGCGGGATCGAGATCATCACGACCAGGGTCGACCGCCAGGAGCCGAGAAACAGCAGGATCATGGCTGCGGTCAGTGCGGCGGCGATGGCGCCTTCGCGAAGTACGCCATACAGCGCGTCGCGTACGAAAACCGACTGGTCGAACAGTTCGTGGATCTCCATGCCGGGCGGCGCGGACTTGCGGATCGTCTCGAGCGCCTGCTTGACCCGGTTCACCACCTCCAGGGTCGAGGCGTTGCCGTTCTTGATGATGCTGAGCAGCACGGAGTGCTTGCCGTCCTGACGCACCATGTTCTGCTGCACCAGCCAGCCGTCATGGACCTGGCCCACGTCCTTCACAAACACGGTTGCGCCGTTCACGACCTTGACCGGGATGTCGTTCAGCTCGTCGATCGTCGACGGCATTCCGTTCGTGCGCACGAGGTACTGCGTGTCGCCGATCTTCGCGGTGCCGGATGGCAGGGTGAGGTTCTGGGCGTTGACCGCGGCCACGACGTCGAGCGGTGTCAGCCCCCGCGCCACGAGCTTCGCAGGATCGATGTCGACCATGATCTGGCGGTACTTGCCGCCTGCGGGCGTCGGCAGGGTGAGGCCCGGAATCGGCGCGAGCTGCTGGCGCACGCGGTAGATGCCGTAGTCGTAGAGCTGCTGCTCGTTCAGCGTGTCCGAACTCAGGGCGATCTGGAGAACCGGAACGCTCGAGGCGTTGAACTGCACCACGACGGGCGGCTGGATGCCGGCCGGCATCAGCGCGCGGATCGTGTTGGTCGCCGCGACGATCTGCGAGATGGCGAGGTCGAGATTGACGTCCTGCTGGAAGTACACCTTCTGCACCGACAAGCCCGCCAGCGTCTGCGCTTCGATGTTGCGGATGCCGTTCACGTTGCCGCTGATGGCGTACTGGCTGTAGGTCGTGACCCGCTGCTCCATCTCCGGCGTGCTGAGACCGGAGTAGCTCCAGATCACCGTGACGACCGGAATTCGGATCTCGGGAAAGATGTCCGTCCGCATCGAAAGGGCCGCGATGCCACCCAGGAAGACGATCAGCGTCGCCACGACGTAGTATGTGTACGGAAAGCGCAGCGCGAACCGGACGATGCTCATCGGATCCTCTCACGCGCGATCAGGTGCCTCAGGACGTGGGCGACCTGACGGGGCGCGACGAACGGCAGCAGGGAGGGCATCAGCGCTATCCTTCTCGGCATTGGCCTGTCGCTGCCAATAGACGCCGCCGGGTGCCGTCTTCATATCCATACGATCAGTTGCGGGGCCTATACCAAGGTATGGAAGGACGGCTCGCTTTTCTCGACGTACTGCAGCTGTGTGGATGTCAGCTTTTGCGGATGGAACCGTCCGACGTCGTGGTCTCTCAACGAACCGCCTCGCGCTTCTGGCGGACCGTCTCGAACCGTTCATCGCGCAGGCGCGTCAGCCCGTAAGGGTTCTCGTCCCTTAGGGCCGGCGGCAACAGCATGGCCGGAACATTCTGGTAGGACACGGGCCGCAGGAAGCGGTCGATCGCGGAACTGCCCACCGATGTGAAGCGGCTGTCGCTTGTTGCCGGAAACGGGCCGCCGTGATTGGTGGCTGAGGTGAACTCGACCGCCGCATTGGAGAAGCCGTTCGCAATGATGCGACCAGCCTTGCGTTCCAGGACCGGCATCAGCGCCTTCGCCAGGGCGGCGTCCTCGGCATCCATCTGAAGTGTCATCGTGAGTTGGCCGGGCAGGCGCTCGGCGATCCGGACCATGTCACTGAACTGGCTGCATCGGACCAACAAGGCGGCCGGGCCGAACATCTCCTCCGCCAGCGTGATGTCGGCCAGCAGGGCATCGGCATTGATCTCGAACAGGAGCGCCTGGCCGTCGGTCTTCCCGGAGGGCGGCCCGCCGGAAGCAATGACCGGGGCGGCCGCGCGTTGGCGCTCGGTGCGGCGGCCATAGGCGTCGTGAATGCCGGGACTCAGCATGGTGGCTGCCGGCTTGGCCGACACCGCGTCCTGCAATGCCGAGCGCATGGCCCCGAAGCCGTTTCCCTCGATGGCGATGAGCACGCCGGGCTTGAGGCACATCTGGCCGACACCCGCAGCCACCTGTTCGGCGAAGCGGACTGCAAGCGCTTCGCCCCGGGTCGCCACCACGTGCGGCAACACAAAGTTGGGATTTACGCTCGTCATCTCGGTGAAGACGGGGATCGGTTCGGGACGCTGCTGTCCCCGGCGGACCAGCGCCATCCCGCCGGCCTGCGAGCCGGTGAAGGCCACCGCCTTGATGGCGGGATGATCGACGAGCGCTTCGGCAGCCGCGTTACCGGCCCCGACGATGAGGGAGAACACGCCTTCGTGCAGGCCGAAGTCGGCGACGGCTTTCTGGAGGGCGCGTCCTACCAGTTCGGACGTCCCGAGATGCGAGAAATGCGCCTTCACGATCACCGGACAGCCGGCAGCGAGGGCCGACGCGGTATCGCCGCCTGCCACCGAGTAGAGCAGGGGAAAATTGCTGGCGCCGAACACCGCGACCGGTCCCAGCGCAACCTTGTGCAGCCGCATGTCCGGGCTTGGCACGGCTTTCCTCGAGTCGGCGGAGACGATCGTCGCGCGGCGCCACAGGCCTGAGCGCACGACCGAAGCAAAATGGTGAACCTGCGCGGCTGTTCGTGCCTGCTCGCCTTGAATCCGTGTCCTGGGAAGCCCCGTCTCCGACATGGTCCTGTCGACCAATTCGTCGCCCAGCGCCAGGAGATTGGCAGCAATCGCCTCGAGAAACATTGCCCTGAGTTCCGGATCGGTTCGGCTGTAGGACTCGTATGCGGTGTCGGCCAGGCGGCAGGCTCGATCGACGTCGGCTGCGGTCGCACCGCCAAAGGAAGGTTCGATAGGCGCGCCGAGCGCGGGATCGAAGGCGTTGAGCGAGGGGGCGACGCCATGAAGCGCCGACTGTCCGATCAACATGGTTCCCTGAACGGGCATGGTGCAACTCCACGATATGAATATGAGAGACGACCTCCGGTTCGGAGGTCGCTTGCCGAGCTGAAAGTGAAGGGGTGGGGAGTGCGCCGGTATTGCACCTAGGTGTCGCCGATACCTTCGTGCCATCGATTCTCCTGCCATCGATCGGCACGTCATTGCTCGCAACAGCCAATGAGGAGGCAGCATGGCGCAGCTCAGGATCGATCGAGGCAACCCGGCCCTCTGGATCGCGACATTCGAAAATCCGCCGATAAACCTCATCGACCCCGACACGATCGTCGAGCTGCAAGCCCTGCTGGCGGAGCTGGAGACCGATGCCGATGTGAAGGTCATCGTCTTCCGCAGCGCCGATCCCGACTTCTTCCTCGCTCATTGGGATATCCTGGCCGACAAGAGGCGAACGGCGGAGATGCCACCGGGGCCGTCAGGCCTCCATCCGTGGCTGGATGTCCTCGTGCGGATCTCCCGCGCACCCGTCGTCTCGATTGCCGAGATCCGGGGGCGCGCGCGGGGAGCGGGCAGCGAGTTCGCGTTGGCCTGCGACATGCGCTTCGCCAGCCTCGAGCGCGCGATCCTCGGCCAGTTCGAGGTCGGCGTCGGCGCCGTGCCCGGCGGCAATCCTATGGTACGGCTCGCCGGCCTGATGGGACGCGGGCGCGCGATGGAGGTCGTGCTGGGCGCGGACGACTTTTCGGGCGCCGTCGCGGAGCGCTATGGATACGTCAATCGTGCCCTGCCCGATGCTGAGCTGTCCGCGTTCGTAGATGGCCTCGCCCAACGCCTGGCCGGCTTCGAGAAGCATGGGATCGTCCACGCCAAGTCGCTGCTCGACCTAGCGTCGCTGCCGCCAGATGCAGCCTTTCCGCCGGCCCTGGCGGCCTTCTTCCAGTCGGTCGCCCGTCCCGGCGCGCAGGCGCGCATGGCAAGGTTGCTGGCCCAAGGTCTTCAGCGGCGAACTGCCATCGAGCTCTCCCTCGGGAAAGCGGTGGCGGAGTGACACGGGGTGACCGGTTGCCTGCGGGCCGGAACCGTTTCGCCACTCAACCAGCTCTGGCCGGGCCGGAAGCCAGGCTGTCGTTCGGCGTACCGCATCGACGCAGCACGGCAATGGCTGCGCCGCCGATGCCCGCCTGAAGGTCGGCGGTGATATCGAACGCCGGCGTCGCGCTGGAGGAGGGAGAGGCCTCCATCGTGTGCAGCCTCATCGTGAAGTGCCTCCCGTTCTGCAACGAGGCGACAAGCGATGCCGACAGGACCGGCACAGCCCCGTCGGCGGCGTTCGCTACCACCACGAAATCATCGGCAAAAAAGAGGCGAGCGGCATACCGCCTTCCGTCGATGTCGATCACGACATCGGGGGCCAACTCGACGGGACTCGACTGCGCCGACCGGAAAGGACCGGGCTCCGGAGGATAGAGTCTTAGCTGCAAGCCGCTCTTCCGCTCAGTCGGCTCGCACGACAACACCATGACGTCGACGTCGAGGTCGAGGTCGGTGATCGCGGGTTCGATGAAGGCATAGGTCGGCGAATCGACGTCGCGCTCGAGCTGCCAGCCCCGACCCGGTTCGTCAGCGATGGCGTGGCCTGCGGAGAGGCACGACAGGGCGGCCAACAGCGCGACCACGGGGAAGACGGGGCGCATGAATCAACGCAAGCCGGTGGGCTTGTCTGGTGTGGGCTGCAGGAACGACACCGCGTCGCTTCCGGGGAAGCTGTCGGACAGGGCGGAGTCGAGCTTCCGCTCCATCGTTTCGGCGGGCGTTTCGCCAGGGGCAGCGGGCTCGTCCCGGCTGGTAGGATCGCGCCGCTGCTTCAGCGCCCGCGGCGTCCTCTCTCGGTCGCGAGTCTCGGTCCGGAGCCGTTCGGCCTCGGTCATCGGTGGCCTCCTGAATGCTCGATGCTGTCGAGCTAGACGATCGTCGTGGCGATGCCGATTTTGCCCTTTAGCGCCTTCGAGTACGGGCAGATCTCGTGGGCGCCATCCACCAACTCCTGCGCAAGCTTGCGATCGATGTCTGGCAGGCTGACGTTGAGGCGCGCGCCCAGCGAGTAGCCGTCGCTCCCCTGGTTGAGGTCGATCTCGGCGTCGATCGCGAGATGCTCGATCCGCACCTTCTTCTCGCGGGCCACCAGCATGACGGCGCCCTCAAAACAGGCGGACCAGCCGGCGGCCATAAGCTGCTCGGGGTTGGTTCCGGTGCCTGGACCACCCGGCACTGAGAGCCTGATGTCGAGGCGACCGTCGCTGCTGCGCGCCTCGCCCTTGTCGCGGCCGCCGACGGTGTGGACCTTCGCTGTGTAGACGGTCTTCGTGGTGGACTGGGTCATCGGATGCTCCTTGAAGGCTGGTGATCGAGCCGGTCACGCCCTGCCCTTTGAAGACTGGGGCATCGCCGGAGCGTGATCCATTATGCGAAGGTATGGACCGGCTCCTTACTTGGTGTGAGAGGAGTAAGAGGTGAAGCGCGGGCTCCTGGTCGGCGCTCAACGTCGGCGGTGCGCCAGTGTGCGTCCGAGGAAATCGAGCATCAGTGCGCCGATTTCCGCCGCGTGCGTCTCCAGCGCAAAGTGGCCGGCATCGACGAAGCGGATCTCGGCGTCGGGCACGTCGGTGCGAAAGGCAAGTGCCCCCGCCGGTATGAAGTGTGCGTCGTTGCGGCCCCACACCGCCAGCAGAGGCGGCCGATGCTCGCGGAGATAGGCCTGGAAGGCCGGATAGAGTGCCACGTTGCTGCGATAGTCGAGGATCAGGTCGAGCTGGATCTCCGACCGGCCAGGACGGGCCATGTAGGCTATGTCGAGCGTGTAACCGTCGGGAGATACGCCCGTCCGGTCGGAACCGTCGAAATACTGCCAGTTCCGGATCATGTCCGGGCTCAGGGACACGCGGCAGGCCTCACGATGCGCAGCAGTCGGCTCGCGCCAGTAAACCTGCCAGAGGCCCCATGAGTTGCCGAACCCTTCGAGATAGGCATTGCCGTTCTGGCTGATGAGGGCCGTCACGCGTTCGGGGTGTTTTGACGCGACCCGCAGGCCGACCGGTGCGCCATAGTCGAAGATGTACAGGGCGTAGCGATCGAGCTGCAGCGCCTCCAGAAAGCGATCGATCACGCCGGCCAGATTGTCGAACGTGTAGTCGAATTGGCCACGCGGAGGCGCCGAAGTGTTGCCGAAGCCGGGCAGGTCGGGCGCGATGACGCGATAGTCGCGCGCCAGAATGGGAATCAGATCGCGGAACATGTGGCTTGCCGTCGGAAATCCGTGAAGCAGGACGACGACCGGGCCGTCGGGAGGGCCGGCTTCCCGATAGAAGACCTCGACGTCGTCGATCTGCCGGGTGCGATACGCGGTGCTCATGGACCGAACCTCATGATGGTCGCTGCGTTTGGGGACGCTGGTGGCGCGTCCGCTAGGCGCGACCGAAAGCGGCGAGGAGCTCGTCGGTCGTCAGGATCGCGTGGGCAAAGCTCGGACCGTTGATCTCATGCGCCGCGTGCATGGCTTCCCGGCTGTAGGCCGCGGTTGCATCGCGCACCAAGGTGACGTGGTAGCCGAGCTCGGTGCCGAAGCGGCCGGTGCATTCGACGCAGGTATTGGCGATCATGCCGATCACCACGATACGCTCGATGGCGAACTGCTTCAGCATGTAGTCGAGGTCGGTGTTGGCGAAGCCGCTCGAGTTCCAATGCTCCTTGATCAGGATGTCGCCGGGCTGAATCTGGAAATCGTCGTGGAACGTTCCGCCCCAGGTTCCCTTGGCAAAGCCCTGGCGCTTGGCCGTGCGGAGCTGCGTGTGCGTGGGATGCCGAAACCCTTCGTAGTCGCCAAGCTGCCACCGGCGATGCGGCACGAAGAAGATCCTGATGCCGGCCTTCCGGGCCCCGGCAACGACGGCGCGCAGATGATCGAGCAGCCGCACTTCCTCAGCCACCTTCTGGGCCATGGGCCAGTACTTGCCGCCTTCCGACAGGAAGTCGTTGTAGGGATCGACCAGCAGGACTGCGGTCGATGCCGATGGATAGGTGTTGGCGGCTTCCTGGGTCATGCTCCGGCTTTCCTGGTGAAGAGTTGGCACCAGCCATCAGGGCTGATCTCGCCCTGCACGAACCTGCAGCTCTGCGGCGGCTGGAAGTGAAGGCAGCTCACGCAATGCTGACTGCCCTTGGCCGTACCCTGGTACCGCGCATCGGCCTGGCTGAGTTTCTGGAACGCAAGGCCGGGGCGGTCGACACCCGCGACCACAATCGACAGGCCGATCGATGCGTGGCCGAGAAGGGCACGCCGCGAGACTCGGTGCTTTGTCATGGCCGAACCTTCAGCGCCGGCCGTATGCGGTGAACACGGAGTCCTTGGCCTCCACGAGCTTGTGGCAGGCAGCGCCGCAGTCCGTGCCACGCCCGTCAGGCAGGAAGGAACTCGAGGTCGCGTCGTAGTTGAACTGGGCGTAACCCCAGCCCGCGGTCGCGGCGAAGCGCCGGCTGTCCTTCACCATGAAGTCGATGAATTGGAGCGGTCCCGCGACCTGCGCCGGGCTGGGCGAGTCCGGGTTCTGGACCGACTTCCACATGATCTTCGCCATCCTGGCGCCGTCGGGAAAGGCACGGCCCTTGGTCGGCGCACCCGCCCGGTAGGCGTCGATCATGGCGCGGTCGCCAACGACGACCTTGAGCAGATCATCGACCTGGCTGACCGAGATGACCTGCCAGTCCTCGTATCCCTTGAACTCGTCGAACCGCAGACCATCGGGAACCTGCAGGCTGTATTTCTGTGCCCCTGTGTCCTGCGCGATGAGGCTGCGGCCTTCAAAGGCGAGCAGCCCGACCGCGGTGATCGACAAGGTCAGCGCCAGCAGCTTCTTCATGGCCCGCTCCCATTGTGGTGTTGGTGGCCAGAAGATGTGGCGGAGACGAGTGGCGGGCTATTGCACGATGGTATTGCGGCGGAGGGGGCTGCTCGATTTGACAACTTTTGACGACGATTGACTCGCTGTTCGGCCTCGGGACCCGCAGGCTGCGCAGACACCGTGCAAGAGCCAAAGTCCCGGCCCGTCGTGGTTAGCGGGGGGGCGGGATGGCCGGGAGACGGTGCTGCGCAACCCAGGAGAATCCATCATGCGACCCTCGTCCTATCCGGCGCCCAGTGCGGGCCGCCCGTCGGCCATGGCAGGCAATATCCGGTCCGTGGCGCCGTGCATCGTCTTCATCGTCGCAGAGGACCCGTCTGCCTGCCGGGGCATGGCCGCCACGCTCGACGATATGGGCTGGCGGGTTCGGGAGATTGCCTCCGCCGAAGCCCTGCTCTTGGAGCCCGAATGCAGCGTGCCTAGTTGCCTGGTGCTCTACGAGCTGGCCATGCCGCAGCATCTCGCGGACGAGCGTGCAGAAACGCCGGTCATCTGCGTTACCGGTCACGCGGACGTTCTGGGCACGGTTCATGCCATGCGGGCAGGCGCCGTCGACGTCCTGGCCAAGCCCCTCCGCCAGGACGCCCTGATCGCCTCGGTCGAACTGGCACTGGAACGGAGCAAGGACCTGCTGGTGCAGCACAGGGAGGACAAGGCGCTGCGAGGCCGCTACGCTTTGCTTAGCCAGCGCGAACGTCAGGTCATGTCGCTGGTCGTGTCGGGCCTCTTGAACAAGCAGATCGGTGGCGAGCTGGGGATCAGCGAAATCACCGTGAAGGCGCATCGCGGCAAGGTGATGCGCAAGATGAACGTCCGAACCCTGGTGGCTCTCGTGAACAGCGCGGGCAAGCTCAAGCTCGAGCCATACACAGGTCAGGGCCGCATGAAACAGGTTCAGTCGGCGTCGCCCGCCGCGAGTTCCTCGATCAGCGCCTTGGCCTGGCGCAGGTCGGACGTTTCAAATCCCTCGATGAACCGGCCGTAGATCGGCGAGAGAAGCACACGAGCCTCGCGCCGATGTCCGTCGCGATGGTACCGACGGCACAGGCTGAGAGCCGTCCGCAACTCCCACGACAGGGCTTCCTGTCGGCGGGCCCAGTCGAGCGATTCCAGGAACAGTTCCTCGGCGGTGCGGTACTCCGTTGGACCGCCCTTGGCCTGGAGAAGTTCACCCTTGATCCGCAGGACTTCGGGGATGCACCAGTATTCCTCGTCCCGTCGGCACATGCCGAGAGCCTTCTCGATCACATCGAGGCCCTCGTCGAGTCGGCCTGCGATACGCAAACCGTCGGCATACTCGGCGAACACCCAGGTGTGCCGGAGCGAGAAGCGGTTCTCGGGCAAACCAGCCAGGGTCGCCTTCAGCAGGTCGAGCCCGTCGGCGACATTGCCCTGCTTGATGTGCAGGATTCCCTGGAAGCACTTGCCCCAGGCGTGCCAGATCGGCAGGCCATCGCGCGCCGAGCGCTTCAGCAGCAGGTCGATATACTGCTGGGCGCCGTGCAGGTCGCTTGCCAGCAACGACAGCAGGCAGGCGCCTTTGGTCAGCGAATTGCAGAGCGTCATCGTGTGGTCGAAGGCCTGCGCCTCCTCGACATTCGTCGCGTTCATCGCCAGCGCCTGGCTGGCGTAGCCTTGCAGCCACAGGATCGAGACCAGGAAATTGCGGGCCGTGATCTTCTGGTCGAACTGGAAGCGAATGATATGGGCGCGATGGACGGGCGCGACGTAATTGTCGAGCATGTACTCGATCTGCCGGCGGGCCGTGCCCTGGTCGCCGAGAAAGTGGATCGTGAAGCCCCGCATGCGTTCCCCCGTCAGGGGATCGACAGGATCGCGTGACTCCTTCGAGACTTCGCAGAACCGGTCGGCGAGGGCCAGGGCTTCGCGGAAGGCGCCGCAATTGTGGGCGAGGCACCATAGGCACCACAGGACACGGAGCTTGTAGTCGGTATCGTTGAGATCCTCGGCGATCCTCAGCGCTTCGTTCAGCGCGGTCTCGATCTCCGGACCGGACGCCTCGATGTTGAGGAGCACGGCACCCAGTGCATGCTGGAACTGAAGTTCCAGGCGGGGATTGCGTTGTGCGCGCGAGGTCAGCACCGCCAACGACTGGGCGACGCGTGACCGGCACTCGTTCATCAGCGACAGGTGCATCCAGAGCGGCAGGGCGGCCTCGGTGAGCGCCACGCCCAGCATCGGATTGCCGTCGACGGAGAAGGCCCAGTCCAGGGCCCTTCGCACGTTGTCGATCTGGCGCGCGTAGGTCGAGAGCCAGTCCCTGAGCTCCATGGTCTCGGCATCGCCGCCCGCGCGGACCAGGACCACGCGATAGTGCTCGGCGTGGGAACGGGCCGTCACCGCGAGTTCTCCGCTTTCGACGAGCTTCTCCATCGCGTAGGCACGCGTGGTATCGAGAAGGCGATAGATCGGCGTTCGTTCCTTGGAATTCACCGAGATCAGTGACTTGGCGACCAGGTCAGCCAGGGCACGGATGATATCCGAGGCCATGTCCTTGTCCCTGATGGCGACGGCCTGGGCGGCCTCGAGTGTGAAACCGCCGACGAATATGGCGAGCCGTCGCAGCACGGCCTGCTCCGTGCCATCGAGGTACTGGTAGCTCCAGTCGAGTGCGGCGGTCAGCGTGCGATGCCGCGGAAGCGCCGTGCGCCGGCCCTGCATCAGAAGCCTGAAGCGATCGTCCAGTTGGGTGGCGAGCTCATGCAAGCCGAATGTGTGCACGCGGCTGGCAGCCAGCTCGATGGCGAGCGCCATGCCGTCGAGCTTGCGGCAGATGTTCGAGACGATCGGTATGGTTTCATCGGTGACTTCGAAGGTCTCGGTACTCGATGAGGCGCGTTCGATGAAGAGCTCGACGGCCGGGAATGCCATCGCCTGACGGGCGGTCAGCGCGGCGGTTTCGGGAGGCGTTTCCAGCGGATCGAGGATCAGGACATTCTCGCCTTCGGCGCGCAGCGGTTCGCGGCTCGTGGCGAGGACGCGCGTCTCGCTGGTTCCGCGCAGGATCGCTTCTGCAAGCGCCGCGGCTGTTCCCAGGACGTGCTCGCAACTATCGAAGATGAGCAGCAGCCGGCGATCGCGCAGGAAAGTGACCAGTTCCGAAATCGGATCGTCCGCGACCACCGCCAGGCCGAGCGCGGAGGCCACGACGCTCGACAGCACGATCGAGCTCGAGACGGGTGCGAGATCGATCAAGACGATGCCATCGGGATAGAGGTCCGCAATTCCGTCGGCGAGGCTCAGCGCGACCGTGGTCTTGCCGATTCCCCCGGGACCGACAATCGTAAGCAGCCTGCGATGTTGCAGGCGCTTGCTCACCTCGGCAACGACGCCGGCCCGGCCGATCACCCGCGCGATCGGCTTGGGGAGCTGCAGCATCCGCTCGGCCGCTACCGACACGACTTCGATCGCCGGTGCGATCGGTGCCGCCGATGGCGTGACGGGGGCCACGAAGCGATAGCCGCGGCCGGGCACCGAGATGATGTAGCGGGCGTTGTCCCGACCGTCGTTCAGTGCCTTGCGAAGAGCCGCTACCTGGGCACGAAGATTGCCCTCTTCGACGACGATCCTGGGCCACACGCGCGCGAGGAGCTCGTCCTTTGCCAGGAGTTCGCCGGGGCGCTCGGTCAACGCGATCAGGATTTCGAGGGCACGGCTCCCGAGGCGCACTTCCTCCGTCCCGCGCAGCAGGAGCTGACGCTCCGGCTGCAGCCGAAAGGGTCCGAAGGTGATCTCGCGCGCTTTATGCTGGCTCGAGACGTCGGGCGGCGCACTCGCTGGCAAATCCACGATCCATGCTGAAGTCACTGATTATCAACCGCGCGCGCCCTGCGATAAAGTACGCCTTTTGTTTGGATTTTCTCCAGGGAGTTACGGGCCTTGCCGTCCCTACCGTGTGGCACAGAGACACTGGAAACACCGCCCTGGGTACGAAAGCCAACAGACCGGGCTGGACTGTAGTCCATCCGTCTCAGGCCGAACGTTGAACGAAGGTGTCGTCGACACCATGGTCCAATCGACTTGGGCGGCGATCGATTTCATCTCCTTGGCATTGCGAAGGAGAGAAATGATGGAATCGGAAAAGAAGGTTGCGGTCGTCACGGGAGCCTCCCAGGGAATCGGCGAGGCCCTGGTGAAGGCCTATCGGCAGCGCGGCTATCGCGTGGTCGCGACGGCACGTTCGATCGGATCCACGAGCGATCCGGATGTCCTCGCGGTGTCGGGCGACATCTCGGACGTCAGCACCGGCGAAAGGGTCATCGCCGAGGGCATGAAGCGGTTCGGCCGGATCGACACCCTGGTCAACAACGCCGGCCTCTTTCTCGCGAAGCCGTTCACGCGCTACAGCGAAGCCGACTACCAGGCCGTCATGGGCGTGAACGTTGCGGGCTTCTTCCGCATTACCCGGCCTGCGATCGCCCAGATGGAGAAGCAGGGCGGCGGTCTCGTGGTGCAGATCACCACGACCCTGGTGGAACATGCCGATTCGCACGTCCCGTCGGTGTTGGCCTCGCTGTCGAAGGGCGGCCTGAGCGCCGCGACGCGTTCCCTCGCGATCGAATACGCAAAGCGCGGCATACGCGTGAACGCCGTATCGCCCGGCATCATCCGCACGCTCATGCATCCGCCGGAGAGCCATGCCGCCCTCGATGCGCTCCATCCGGTCGGGCATATGGGCGACGTCTCCGACATCGTCGGCGCCGTGATGTATCTGGAGGGAGCGCCCTTCGTCACGGGCGAGATCCTGCATGTCGACGGTGGCCAGAGCGCCGGCCGCTGAGGAGCATTGCCATGCCGATCGTCCTCATCCAGGTGACGAGAGAAGGCAATACGCCCGGCGCGGAATCCGTCACGGCCGCCGAGAAGGCGGCCCTGATCGCAGGTGCGACAGAGCTGCTCACCAGGGTGCTGAACAAGCCGCCCGAAGCGACCTTCGTCGTCATCGAGGAAGTGGCGCTCGAGAACTGGGGATGGGGCGGCTTGCCAGTTGCCGAGTTCCGACGGCGGCGGCGGCGATCAGGCAACGAAGAGTAAGTGAATGGTCGCCCCCTACGAAATCGTCGAGCACGAGTACGATGTCCTGATCGTCGGCGCCGGTGGTGCCGGCCTTCGTGCCGCGCTGGGCATGGCCTCCTCGGGCCTCAAGACGGCCTGCGTGACCAAGGTGTTTCCCACGCGTAGCCATACGGTCGCCGCGCAAGGCGGCATGGCGGCCGCCCTGGGGAACATGGGCGATGGCGATAACTGGCGCTTCCACATGTACGACACGGTCAAGGGCTCCGACTGGCTCGGCGATCAGGACGCCATCGAATATATGTGCCGTGAAGCCATCTCGGCGGTCGTCGAACTCGAGCACTACGGCGTGCCGTTCTCGCGGACGCAGGATGGCAGGATCTACCAGCGTCCGTTCGGTGGCCAGACGCTGGATTATGGCAAGCGGATGGCCCAGCGCACGGCCGCGGCGGCCGACAGGACCGGTCACGCAATCCTGCATACGCTCTATCAGCAGTGCCTGAAGCACGGCACGCAGTTCTTCGTCGAGTACATCGCGCTCGACCTCCTGATGGACGAGGATGGCGCCTGTCACGGGATGCTCGCCTGGGACCTGGCGGATGGCCGCCTGCATCGCTTTTTGGCCCATCGCACGGTACTGGCGACCGGCGGCTATGGGCGCGCCTACTTCTCCTGTACGGCCGCCCACATCTGTACCGGCGACGGCAATGCGATGGCGCTGCGCGCCGGCCTGCCGCTCGAGGACATGGAGTTCACACAGTTCCATCCGACGGGCATCTACGGCTCGGGATGCCTGATCACCGAAGGGGCGCGCGGCGAGGGCGGATACCTGACCAATGCGACGGGCGAGCGGTTCATGGAGCGGTATGCGCCGACGGCCAAGGATCTTGCCGGCCGCGACGTCGTCTGCCGGGCGATGACGATCGAGATCAACGAAGGGCGAGGCTGTGGGCCGAAGAAGGATCACATCCTCCTTCATCTGGAACATTTGCCGCCGGAACTGCTGCACCAGCGACTGCCAGGCATCAGCGAGACCGCCAAGATCTTCGCGGGTGTCGACGTCACGCGCCAGCCGATCCCCGTGCTGCCGACCGTCCACTACAACATGGGCGGCGTCCCGACCAACATACACGGCGAGGCGGTGACGCTGCGCGACGGCGATCCGGAAGCCGTCGTGCCCGGACTGATGGCGATCGGCGAGGCGGCCTGCGTGTCGGTCCATGGTGCCAACCGGCTGGGTTCGAACTCGCTGCTCGATATCGTGGTTTTCGGCCGCGCGGCCGCGCATCGCGCCGTCGAATGCGTCCGGCCCGGCGAACGGCTTGCGGCGCCGCCGGCGCAGGCGACGGAGCGGGCCATAGATCGCCTCGACCGGCTGCGCTGGGCGAAGGGCAAGCGCTCGGTCGGTGAAATCCGCCTGGCCCTGCAGCAGGCCATGCAAAGGTACTGCGCTGTGTTCCGCGATGGTCCGCTGCTCGACGAGGGTGCCGTCGCGTTGAACGGCGTGCTGGGCTCCCTGCAGGGCGAACTTGGACTTGCCGACCGGTCCATGATCTTCAACACCGATCTCGTCGAGGCGCTGGAACTCGATAATATGATGTCGCAGGGGCTCGTGAGCCTGCACTCGGCGATCGGCCGGGCCGAGAGCCGCGGCGCGCACGCCCGCGAGGATTTCCCCGAACGGGACGATGCGAACTGGCTCAAGCATACGCTGGCCTGGCTGCGGCCCGACGGCAGCGTGCGGCTGGCCTACCGGCCGGTACATCTGAAGCCGCTCAGCAATGACGTGGCCCCTATCCCCCCGAGCAAGCGCGTCTACTAACCATACGAAGGTATCGACCATACCTTCGTTCAATCGATCCGTGACCGTCTCCGGTTCATCGTTCCGGCCTCTGCAGCAGGAGGCGAACATGAACCTGAGCGTCAAGGTGAACGGCAAGAAGCACAGTGTAGACGTGGATGACGACACGCCGCTGCTCTGGGTGCTGCGGGACGTGCTCGGCATGACCGGCACCAAGTTCGGGTGCGGCAAGGCGCTCTGTGGCGCCTGCACCGTACATGTCGATGGCGTTGCGACCCGCTCCTGCGTGACGCCGGTTGCCAGCGTCGGAACGTCGGAGATCACGACCATCGAAGCGGTCGGTGCGACGGACGCGGGCGCGCGCGTGCAGAAGGCGTGGCTCGATGTCGAGGTGGTCCAGTGCGGGTACTGCCAGTCGGGACAGATCATGTCCGCGGCCGCGCTGCTCGCTGGAAATCCCAGTCCGAGCGACGCCGATATCGATGATGCGATGTCGGGCAACGTCTGCCGCTGCGGCACCTATCCGCGCATCCGCGCGGCCATCAAGCAGGCTGCGCAAACCGCTGCCCGCAAGAGCCAGGGAGGCTGACATGACCGCCCTTTCTCGACGCGACTTCCTCGTCACAACCACTGCTGCGGCCGGGCTCCTGCTCAGCGTGAATCTGCCGGCGGCTGCAGCTCCGGCATCGGCCTCCGCCTCCGCCAAAGGCTTCACGCCAAACGCCTTCGTGCATATCGGCGAGGATGGGCAGGTGACGCTCACCATGCCCTATGTCGAGATGGGGCAGGGAACCTACACGTCGATCTCCATGCTGGTGGCGGAGGAACTCGAGATCCCGCTCGGTCGCGTTCGTCTCGAGCATGCGCCACCGGACGAGAAGACCTACGGCAACCCGCTGCTCGCCGGCGTGCAGGCAACCGGCGGATCGACCTCGATCATGGCGTCGTGGAAGCCCCTTCGCGAAGCCGGCGCGGTCGCGCGCGTGCTGCTGGTCATGGCGGCGGCCGAGCAATGGAAGGTCGCGCCCGATACGTGCCGCGCCGAGACCGGCGAGGTCATCCACGCGGCGAGCGGTCGCCGCGCCTCTTATGGTGCCCTGGCGGCTGCGGCGGCGCGGCTGCCGGTTCCCAAGGACGTTCCCCTGAAGGACCCGAAGGCCTTCAAGCTCATCGGCACCCCAGCCAAGAGGCTCGACGCCGGCGGCAAGGTCAATGGCACGGCCATCTTCGGTATCGACGCGCGCCCGGCCGGCGTGAAGGTCGCGACC
The DNA here is from genome assembly GCF_965228225.1 of Reyranella sp. Lineage (GTDB taxonomy): Bacteria > Pseudomonadota > Alphaproteobacteria > Reyranellales > Reyranellaceae > Reyranella. The sequence goes on from NZ_OZ245801.1 coordinate 40,192, forward strand.
TTGGCACAGTCTCCTGTGTTTGGCGGTCGCCTGAAGGGGGTCGACGATCGGGCCGCCAGAGCGGTGAAGGGCGTGCGCCAGATCGTACGCCTCGACGATGCCGTGGCCGTCGTCGCCGATCACATGGGGGCCGCGCTCAAGGGCTTGGCCGCGCTCGAAATCCAGTGGGAGGACGGTGCGCACGGGCAGGTGAGCAACGTTCAGGTCGCGCGCGAGCTCGAACAGGCGACGCTGGCCGCCGGGCCGGTGGCCGAGCAGATCGGGGACGCGGACGCGGCGCTCGCCTCGGCACGGACGAAGATCGACGCAGTGTATGAGGTGCCCTTCCTGGCCCACGCCACCATGGAGCCGATGAACTGCACCGTCCACGTCAGGCCGGACGGCTGCGATGTCTGGGTGGGAACCCAGGTGGTCGCACGGGCCCAGGCGGCGGCCGCCAAGGTCACCGGGTTGCCGCTCGAGAAGGTCGTCCTGCATCAGCACCTGATTGGCGGCGGTTTCGGCCGTCGTCTCGAAGTCGATGGCGTCACCCGCGCGACCGAGATCGCGATGAAGGTGGCCGGGCCCGTGAAGGTGGTGTGGACGCGCGAGGAAGACATCCGCCAGGACATGTACCGGCCCTACTGGCTGGATCGACTCTCGGCGGGCCTCGACGACAAGGGCCGGCCGGTCGCCTGGAGCCATCGCTTCGCCGGATCCTCGGTCATCGCGCGCTGGCTGCCGCCCGGTTTCGTCAACGGGCTTGATCCCGACAGCGTCGATGGGGCCGTGAAGCTCGCCTACGATCTGCCCAACAAGCGGGTCGAGTATCTGCGCGTCGAGCCGCCCGGCATTCCTACCGCCTTCTGGCGGAGCGTGGGACCGTCGCACAACGTCTTCGTGGTCGAAGGCTTCATGGACGAACTTGCCACGGCAGCCCGGCAGGACCCGGTTGCCTATCGGCTGGCGCTGCTCGACAAGACGCCGCGGGCCAAGGCCGTGCTGGAACTCGCCGCACGGAAGGCCGGCTGGGGCGAGACCCTGCCAGCCGGAGCGGGCCGGGGCGTATCTCTGCAATCCGTCTTCGGCAGCTACCTGGCACTGGTGGCCGAAGTCGCGGTGGCGGCCGACAAATCGGTGAAAGTGCGCCGGGTCGTGGCGGCGGTCGATTGCGGAATGGTCGTCAATCCGAACACCGTCCGCGCGCAGATCGAGAGCGGCGTGAACTTCGGCATCACGGCGGCCCTGTACGGCGAGATCACCGTCAAGGACGGAAAGGTCGAGCAGTCGAACTTCGACGACTACCAGATGCTGCGCATCGACGAGGCGCCTTCGATCGAGGTGCACATAATGCCGAGCAGCGAAGCGCCGGGAGGCATGGGCGAGCCCGGAACCTCGGCCGTCGTGCCGGCTGTCGCCAATGCGGTCTTCGCCGCGACGGGCCGGCGCCTGCGCAAGATGCCGATCGATCTCTCGAGGGCATGATCATGACCCCTCGATCCAATCGTCGGCACGGCCTGTCGACCCTTATCGTCGCCGCGAGCAGCCTGATGGCGGCCTCCCAGGCCGAGGCCCAGCAGCAGGGGGAGGCGCCGCGGCCGCATCAACCAGGAGAGTCGGCGTTTCTCGCCGTCCTGCCGGAAACGATCGAGTGGCGCGCTTTCCCGGCGTTTCCGCCTTCCGTGCGTCTCGCGGTCATCGTCGGCACCCCCGGAAAGGAGGGACCCTATACGATTCGCGTGAAAGTTCCGGGTGGCGTGAAGCTCGCGCCGCACCGCCATCCCGAAGATCGGGTCTACACGGTGATCTCCGGCGTCTTCTACATCGGCCTCGGCGATCGCTTCGACGAATCGCGCCTGCGGGCTTACCCGCCGGGAAGCGTCATCGTCCTGCCCGGCGGCACCTCTCATTTCCACTGGGCGAGATCGGGAGAGTACGTCAGCCAGGTGAGCGCCATCGGTCCGCTGGGGCTCGACTATGTCGACCCGCGTGATGATCCGCGCCGCACCGGGAAGGAGTAGGGCATGAACATTTCCTCCATCGCTCTCCCTGCTGCTCCGACACCGGCCCTTTGTCGGCAATGGCACGAGCGACACGATATCTCCGCCGCTGTGGGGCTGGCGCGCCGGCATCGCCAGCTCGTGGTCGACATCGCCACCAGCTATGCGCCGGGCCGCAAGCCGTCTTCGGATCTCATCGCCGAAGGCCAGGTAGGGTTGATGCGGGCGATCTGCCGCTTCAATCCCGACGGCGGATTGGGCTTCGAGGCATGCGCGGCGATCCATGTGCATGCTGCCATCTTCGATCATGTCCTCAGGAGAGCCGGGTGAGCGAGCACTATCTCGAGGACTACCAGGTCGGCCAGGTCTACGGCTCGGCGACGGCAAGGGTCGAAGGGGAGCGGATCAAGTCGTTTGCCGCCGAGTTCGATCCGCAGCCGTTTCACCTCGGCGAAGTGGGCGCCGCCGGCACGGTGTTCGGCCGCCTTGCCGCCAGTGGCTGGCACACGGCCGCGCTCACGATGCGGCTCCTGGTCGAGGGGCGCCTCAGGCCGGCCGGCGGTGTGATCGGCATGGGGTTCGACGAACTGCGCTGGCCGCTTCCCGTGCGTGCCGGCGACGTGCTCAGTGTTCAGAGCGAGATTCTGGAGGTGCGGGAATCCAAGTCGCGGCCGGATCACGGCGTGATCAGGGTGCGCTTTACGACCAGCAACCAGACAGGCGAGGCCGTGCAGGTCGCGACCGGCAGCCTGCTCGTACGCCGCCGGCCGTCCAACCTGCACTGAGCTCAGGCTTTCAGGAGTTGCAGGAGCTTTAGCGCGCCAGACCCGGACGAGGCCGGATTCTGGCCGGTTACCAGGTGTCCGTCGATAAGAGTGAAGTCGGCCCAGTCGACCGCCTTCTCGTAAAGGCCGCCCAGTCGTCGCAGCTCGTCCTCGACCAGGAAGGGCACGACTTTGGTGAGGCCGACGATCTCCTCTTCGCTGTTGGCGAAGCCGGTGACACGCAGGCCTTTGACGAGCGGCTCGCCCTTGTGCGTGGCGCGGTGGAGGACGGCGGGCGCGTGGCACACTGCGGCGACGGGCCGGCCGCTCCCGTAGAACGCCTCGATCAGGCTGATCGACTTCTCGTTGTCGACCAGGTCCCACATGGGACCGTGACCGCCCGGATAGAAGATCGCGTCGAACCCCTCCGGCCTGGCATCGTTCAGGAGCGACGTGTTCGCCAGGACCTTCTGCGTCGCGGGGTCCTGCTTGAAGCGTGTCATCGACGCGGTCTGGTTGGCAGGATCGTCGCTCTTGGGATCGATCGGCGGTTGCCCGCCCTTGGGCGACACCAGGGTGACGTCGGCGCCGGCATCGCGGAACGTGTAGTAGGGTGCGGTGAACTCCTCGAGCCAGAAGCCGGTCGGCTTGCCGGTATTTCCCAGCCGGTTGTGCGAGGTCAGTACCATCAGGATCTTCATCGTCGATCTCCAGGGAAAGACATCAGCCCGGAGCGGCTGATGCCGGGGGAATGAAATGGAGCGGGGCCGTTACCTGGCCGCGCCGGCTTCGCGGTACTGCGCCGTGAAGCGACCGAGCTGTCGCTCGACGTCGGTGGGCTGCTGCAGGCCCTTCTCGACCAGTATCTTGAGGCGGGCCTGGGCGGCCGGCCGCTGCACGGAGGCGATGAAGGCGTCCCAGCCCGGCTGCATCTCGGCGTCGGGCGGAAGGCTCGCGACATCGACCAGCCGCTTGGTCTCGGCGATCGTCTGGTGATCGAAGCCCGCGATACGCATCGCCAACGCATCGACGAAGGCATCCAGCTCGGCATCGGGGAGGGCACGGTTCACGTAGCCGTACCGCTCCGCCAGCGCACCGTCGAAATCGTCGGCGCCGATCAGGATTTCCAGGGCGCGGCCGCGGCCGAGCAGGCGCGGCAGCCGCGCCATCGGGCCGCCGCCCGGTACGAAGCCGGCCCCGACCTCGAACTGTGACAGGATCGCCTTCTCGCGACTGGCGAAGCGCAGATCCGCGGCGAGCGCAAGTTCGCTGCCGATCCCGCTTGCACGGCCGCGAATCGAGACGATCGAGATCGCCTTGAGCCGGGCGAGGCGCACCATGAAATCGGGCACGGGATGCATGCCCGTCGGTCCGGGCGCCATGCCGGTCGAGTCCTCGAGCGGCTTGAGAAGGTCGTAATGCGCCATGAAGAAGCCGGGCACGGCGCTGTCGAACACGACCACTTTCACATGCGCATCGGCCTCAAGCTGCTCCAGCACCTCCATGAGCTCGCGCATTTCGGCAGGCCCCACGATGTTCAGGGGCGGGTTGTCGAGCGTGACGACCCAGTAGGCTGGGCTCCTCCGCGTCACGCGGACTTTCGCTCGGTTGGATGGGGACATCTGCAGAGCTCCTTCGCTCACCGTTGGGGACTGCGAACAGATGTGGCGCGGATGGCCTGCGCTCCATTGAACGAAAGTATCGTCGACACCTTCGTTCAATCGCCTGGTCCCGCTGCGGCCGCCATCAGTGAGATCATCCGGAATGTCCCGGTGCGAGGTGACGGGTGTTCCACACAATGCGCCGGCGGAGACGAAGTCTGCGTATCGCGTCGCTTTGGCGGCATGTGGGCTCGGCCGCGCTGGTGGCGGGGCTTCTGGTGAGTGGGAATGTTGTTCAGGCCACGGAGCCGTCGCCGCAGGAGCCTGACAGGATCCGAGGCGTTCCGTGGCTTCTCGGCGACTGGAACGGGCGTCGCGTCTGGCTTCAGGACCGCGGCCTGGATCTGCAGCTCGGCTACACCGGAGAGTTCGCCTTCGACGCGACGGGCGGTGTCCGGCAGCAGGCCGCCTATGCCGATCAGTACCTTGCCGGCGCGACTTTCGACCTTGAGCGGCTGGCTGGCCTCAAAGGCATGACCTTCCAGGTCACGGTCACAGCGCGTACCGGGCGTAACCTCAGCGACGACGTTACAATGGGTACGCTCCAGCAGGTCCAGGAGATCTATGGCCGCGGTCAGACGCTGAGGCTGACGCAGCTCTGGGTCAACCAACGCCTGTTCGACGGAAGGTTCGATTGGAAGGTCGGCCGCATGACCTTCGACGAGGATTTCGCCTCGTTCCCGTGCGAGTTCGAGAACCTCACCTTCTGTGGCGCTGCGCCCGGGAACCTCGTTCCCGGCTATATCTACAATTGGCCGGTCAGCCAGTGGGCGACGCGGCTGCGCTATAACATTGACGGCTTTGGCTACGTGCAGGCCGGCGCGTACGACGTCAATCCGCAGTATGCCTCTGCCAACGACACGCTGCTGCCCGTGTTCTTTAACGGCTCGACGGGCGTGCTCATCCCGATCGAGCTGGCCTGGTTGCCGCGCCTCGCCGGCGGGTTGCCTGGCAGCTACAAGATCGGGGCGTGGTACGACACATCCGCCGTGAACGACGTGGTGAGCGACATCAACGGCAACCCGTATGTCCTGACCGGATTGCGACCTCGCCGCCAGCAGGGGCGGGCAGGCGGCTATCTCAGCATCGTCCAGCAACTGACACCGCTTGCCGCATGGGAAACGAGAAGGGGGCTCAGTGTTTTCCTGAATGCCGTGGTCGCCAGCGACAGGAGCTCGACCACCGACAATCAGGTGGCTGCCGGCCTGGTCTATACCGGCCCATTTCGATCGAGGCCGGACGACGATGTCGGCTTCGCGGTCGGCATGACCCGCGTCAACAGCCGCATCGGGGCGTCGCAGGCCCTGGCGAACAGTCTCGGGGTCGGGCCGGTCGCGGTGCAGGGCGCCGAGTTTCCCTTCGAGCTGCATTACACGTTGCGACCGGTGAACGGCGTCGTGTTGCGTCCCAGCATCCAGTACGTGATCAATCCCGGCGGCACCGGCGCTAACCCCAATGCACTCGTGTTCGGGTTCACGACGTCGATCAATTTCTGACCCAAGGGTCCCTGAAAGGGTGCTGCCGTATCGCTGCAGTCATGGCCGGCACCGTCAGGGTTATACCTTCGCATAACTGTGACGGGGCCTCCGAGATCGTCATGGTGCATCCGGTCCAGAGGTCGTTAACGACATTCGTCGGAGGGAATTGCCATGGAACCCGCGAAAGTTCGACGCCGGCATGTGCTCGCTGCGACAGTGATCGGCGCGGCCGCAATCACTGCAGTCGGAGCACCTTCCGCTTTCGGCCAATCGTCCGACGGCAGCAGCTTCGGTCCGCTGCGGCGGATCAAGGCTGGAGATCTCGAGGTCGCTTATGCAGAAGCGGGCCCGGCTTCGGGCATGCCCGTCCTTCTGCTGCATGGCTGGCCTTACGACATCCACACCTATGTCGATGTGGCGCCACGCCTCGCAGCCGCCGGCCATCGCGTGATCGTCCCGTATCTGCGGGGCTACGGCGACACGCGCTTCTTTTCGGAGTCGACGCCCCGCAACGGGCAGCAGGCGGCCCTTGCCGTCGACGCCATTGCGCTCATGGATGCGCTCGGCCTCGAGCGGCCGATCGTGGCCGGCTGTGACTGGGGCGCACGGACGGCCTGTATTCTTGCCGCCCTGTGGCCAGAACGTTGCCGCGGGCTCGTCTCGGTAAGCGGCTATCTCATCGGGAGCCAGGAGCTCAATCGAGCACCGCTGCCGCCCCAGGCCGAGCTGCAATGGTGGTACCAGTACTATTTCGTGACCGAACGGGGCGAAGCGGGTTACCGCAAGTACACACATGAATTTGCGCGATTGATCTGGCAGCTCGCCTCGCCCAGGTGGCAATTCAGCGAGCCGACGTTTCGGCGATCGGCTGACGCCCTGGACAATCCGGATCATGTTGCGATTGCCATTCACAACTACCGCTGGAGACTCGGCCTGGCGGCAGGCGAAGCGCGGTTCGACGATCTCGAACGGAAGCTCGCGTCGCTCCCTTCCATCGTCACGCCGACCATCACGCTGGAGGGCGATGCCAACGGGGCGCCGCATCCCGACCCCACCAGTTACGCCGCCAGATTTACGGCTAAGTACCAGCATCGGCTGGTTACCGGCGGGATCGGCCACAATCTACCGCAGGAAGCCCCTGACGCGTTCGCGAAAGCCGTGATCGACGTCGGAAAGCTCTGACTGAAGCGCGCGGCAGGTGCGGTGGAGCGCCGCAGGACCGGCATGTCAGCGGAGCAAGTTTACTTGGGCGAGGTCGATCAGCTCCCTGGCGCGACCATCGAGAACCGCCTTGAGGGTGAACAGGCCAAACCCGGTGACCTCTTCGATGTTGGCGACCGGGGGAATTACAAGTTCCTGGCGAGCGCTGACGACATCGAGTAGCGCTGGGCCGTCGTGCGCGAGTATTTCTCGCACCGCGGATGGCAAGTCTTGTGGCTTCTCGACCCGAACGCCCTTGATACCCATGGCATTCGCCATCGCCGCAAAGTTTGGATTCCTGAGATCACAGCCGGTATCGAGAAATCCCGATGCCTTCATCTCCATTTCAACAAAACCCAGGGTTCCATTGTTCAGGACGATCACCTTAACCGGAAGGTCGTGCTGAAGCAGGGTGATGAACTCACCCATCATCATGGTGAAGCCCCCGTCTCCCGATAGCGAGATGACCTCGCGGTGGCGGTAGGTTGACTGGGCTCCGACAGCCTGGAGCATGGCATTTGCCATGGAGCCGTGATTGAAGGAGCCGATCAGGCGGCGCTTCCCGTTCATCTTCAGATAGCGCGCGGCCCAGGCGACGGGAGTGCCAACGTCGCACGTAAAGATGGCGTCTTCGGAAGCGAGCTCGCTTACGACGCGATTCAGGTATTGAGGATGAATGTACCGTGTGTCCGGGCGGACTTCTGCCAGTGAGTCCAGTTGAGCGCGAGCATTGCGATAGTCGGCAAGCGCCTCGTCCAGATGGCTCGAGTCGTCCTTCTGGTCCAGGAGTGGAAGCAGCGCCGGGAGTGTGTCACGCACAGTACCGACTATGCCAAGATCGATAGCGCATCGATTGCCCAGTGCCGCCGGTCGAATGTCCACTTGGGCGATACGTGCGTTCGCGGGATAGAACTGGCGATAGGGAAAATCGGTCCCGAGAAGCAGCAGGGTGTCGCAGTTGGCGATTGCCCGATAGCCTGACGCCGAGCCTAACAGGCCGGTCATTCCAACATCGAACGGGTTGTCGAACTCGAGGTGCTCCTTCCCGCGAAGTGCATGGACAATCGGCGATCGCAGTATCCCGGCGACTGCCACGACGTCGTCATGGGCGTCGGCGCAACCCGCACCACAGAAGAGGGTTGTTCGACTCCCGGAGTTCAGCAGGTCGGCTAGTTCAGTAAGAGTGCCTGCGGTCGGGCGCACAATGGGCGGAGTAGGCAGTTGCCAGTTGGGCACTTTGCTGTCGAGGGGCTTCAGGGCGACATCACCCGGAATGACAACAACGGCAACGCCCTTCTGGCCGACCGCTGCTCGCATTGCGCGCTGCAGGATCTGCGGTAGCTGCTCCGGATTCGAAACGAGCTCCACATAGTGACTACATTCCTTGAAAACCACTTCGGGATGTGTCGCCTGGAAATAGTCGATGCCGATCTCGGTACTGGGAATATGCGCCGCGATCGCCAGCACCGGGACGCGGCTGCGTTGCGCCTCGTAGAGGCCGTTTACAAGATGGAGATTGCCGGGGCCGCAGCTGCCGGCGCACACGGCCAGCCGGCCTGTGAGGTGCGCTTCGGCGCTCGCCGCAAATGCGGCAGACTCTTCGTGGCGAACGTGAATCCATTCGATCGTATCCTGTCGGCGCAAAGCATCGGTGAATGCATTCAGAGAGTCGCCAACCACGCCATAGATCCGATCCACGCCTGCTTTGGTGAGCGCGTCGGCCATGTAGTCGGCCGCTGTCCTGGTCATTTTCGACTCCCTTGTGTTCGAGCAAGGTTGAGGGCTGGAGCCATAGCTAGGGTGGTGCCCACCCTGACGCAGCGCACGGCCTACACTCCATAGAACGAAGGTATCGGCGACACCTTCGTGTACTGGCGCCGCACCGCTGTGATCGCCAATCTCCGGCATGTCGCTTCGGCGCGCGGGAAGAGAAACGGAGTGCCGACGCGCCTGGCTCCAGGATCTCCAGCCGGTTGATCCTTTGCGCACGGCCGCACCAGAGGAGTCCATGAGGGACCTGTTAGCCTTGGCAAAGAACGTTGCGACCCGTGTGGAGGCCGAGGCCTCGCGAGCGGCTCAAAGTAGACGTGGCTGTTGAGGGAGGCCGGCGATGCTGATCGTGAAGATCGAAACCGTTGTCTTGCACATCCCGATCAGGGCGGGCGCCAGAACTGACGAGGCCGTATGGGGCAGCAGGGATCTTCCGGTCGCGGAATCCGTCCTGGTCAAGGTGGTTACCGACGAAGGCATCGAAGGGTGGGGTGAGGCGTTCGGTTTCCGCACGGCCTCGCTCGTCAAAGCCGCCATGGACGAAGTGATCGCGCCCCTATGCATAGGTCAGGATGCGGAGCAGATCGGCACGCTCATGCTTCGAATCCAACGGACGCTGCAGGTCTTTGGCCGCGGCGGTCCCTTGTTTTTCGGCCTGTCGGCATTGGATATCGCTCTCTGGGATATCGCGGGAAAGGCCGCGAACCGGCCACTGTCCCGCCTGCTCGGGGGCGGCGCCAGCAAGCTTCGATGCTACGCCAGCCTGCCGCGCTATTCTGAACCCTCGGTGGTGCGGGAGGCTGTGCGGAGGGCGCTCAATCTGGGGTTTCACTGCTTGAAGCTTCACGAGACGGACGTGCCGGTCATTCTTGCCGCTCGCGAGGAGGCGGGAGCCGGAGCAGAACTGACCCTCGACGTGAACTGTGCCTGGTCTTTGAATGAGGCCCTGACGAAGTGCGAAGAACTCCGGGATGTTCGCTTGAAATGGCTGGAGGAGCCGGTCTGGCCGCCGGAGAATTACGACGGCCTTGCTCAGCTGCGCCGCCTGGGCGGCATTCCAATTGCCGCGGGTGAGAACGTGTCGACCCTGATGGACTTTGACAGGCTCCTCGGGGCGGGCGCGGTGGATTTCGTTCAACCAAGCCCAGCCAAGATGGGTGGCATAACCGAGCTATGCAAAGTCTTCTCACTCGCCAGCGCGGCGAATACCACCGTTATGGCTCATACATTTTACGACGGACCTGGCCTGCTGGCGGCGATGCATGCAACGGCCGCGCACGGCGCGGCCGAGTCACTGATCGAGTGGCGCATGTTCGATCTCGAGGCGCGGATCTACGGAGACGCCTTTATCCCTCGCGAGGGCTATCTCGACCTCCCTCAGGCGCCGGGCCTGGGACTGGACCCGGACCCGAACGTGCTGCGCGACTACGCAGCGAAGTGATCGTACGCCTTCGTACCGCCATTGCGGACACGAAAACCGGGGAGCGCGGACAATCGTGGCCTTCTCGCACGCCGGACTTCAGCGCCGTCGCGGGGCGTCGTTCATGCTGGGCGTCAGGCCTGGGTTGATCTGATTCGGCGATAATCCCGGTTCCTGCCGCTCGATGGATAGCGATTGGATCGTTGCCTGCCCGAGCGTGATAGCGGGGATGCAGCCGACGCGGGCAAGAGGACCGTTGAAGATGGCTAAAAGGCGCTCCCGGATCGTCTCGGCCAGGTTGTTGCCGACGCTGAGGGGTTCGGAACCAGAATCGAGTACCGTGACCGTCGCCGTCATGCCGGCGATGAGCGGAACTCCCGGCGGTACCTCGTCGATTGCGATGCGCACGGGCACTCGCTGCGCCAGCCGCACCCAACTGTACACCGGATCGACATTGGGCAAGCCCTGTATTCCGGCCGCGGCATTCGACACGCCGATTCCTCGGGTGACAGTGGCGACATGACCGGTGATTGGCTGTGCGTAGCCCATCAGCTTCGCCTCAACGCGATCGCCGATGCAAATTCGCGCCACCTTGGTCTCTTCGAAGTAGCCATCGATCCAGTAGCTATCGCTGTCGGTCACCGAGATGTTCGTCGCACCCTCGTGTGCATAGTCACCGACGCGCATGAGCAAGTTCGTGACATAGCCATTGACCGGTGTACGAACCAGGGTGCGCTGCAGGTTCACCTCGGCGCGAGCGAGCTGTTGCTGGGAGGCTTTGAAGGCCGCGTTGGCCTGGATTGCCGTACCAGCGAAGACCTGCTGTTCTTCTGCGCTGGCGGCGATGCTTGAAAGGTGCTGCCGCCGGTCAGACTGAACCTGCTTGACCTGCAGGTCGGCCGCCTTTTGCTCGACCAGAGCCCGGCTCGACTGGACAGCGACCTCGTAATCGAACGGATCGATCACGTAAAGCACGTCGCCTTTGCGAACGAACTGGTTGTCGGCGGTCCGAACTTCGATGATTCTCCCGGACACCTGAGGCGCCACGCTAGCTACCTGCACGCGCACGCGGCCGTCGCGCGTCCAGGGCGCCGTCACATAGTAGTCCCAGATCGCGAGGGCCATGACGACTGCGAGCATCAGGATGGCTAGCGTCGCCAGTCGCCTGGCCCAAGGTCCCAACAGCAATATGAAGCGGTGGCCGCCTGCCGACGCGACGCGATCACCCAATGCGGGAGCGGGTCGCCGCGGCGTCGTAGTTTCCGACTTGGCGATCGGAGCCGAGACGGGCTCGGTTTGAGGAGCAGTTGCGGGATCAACCTCAGGGGCGGCGCTTCCCGGATCTCGCGAAGCCTGCTCCTGCTCTGCAGGTCGCTCTTGGAGGTGCGGTGCATGCATCGTGGGCCTCCTAGAGAAACACCACCAGCAGGCCCAGGATCACCACGTAGAGGCTGACATCCGCGACTGACGGATGACTAAACAACTTGGCGAAGCCGATTGCATACAGTACCGGGCGGAGAGCGAGGATCACAGCCAGGGCGGTCACCGCGTAGGAAATGAAAGGCGCCACGAGAACGCCACCAAGTATCAGCTCGGGGAAGGTGTGCGTCATGAGTCGGGCTTCCCCAACAGAAAGGTCGCGGCATCGAGCGCTGCACTCGCCTCCGCAACGCACACGGGCGGATTGCCTGCATCGCGCAATGCCGCGGCCGACTCTCGTATCGATCGGAAATTCCGCGAGGCCAGAGCTTGAAGGGCCTCTCTTGCCAAGCCGGCGGCCGGGCCGGTCGCCAGTGCCGCAAGGCTCGCGTCGCATAGGCGGATGATGCCGGCCTGATCGAACAACAGGAGGAGCTCGTCCAGCACAGCCCCCGGCTGAGGGTCGCGGATGCCGGTTGCGACGACCTGACCGATCCGCGCGGCGTCACGGAACATCGCTTCCTCGGGCGTATAGCGAGCGATTCTGGCCAGACCGCCAAGTTCGCGACGCGCGGAGGCAATCGATCCCTGTCGCCGGCGCTGATCGGAAAGAGGAGGGACAAGAAGTTGAGATGCGAGCAACAGGGCCACGGAGAGGCAAAGGAGAAGGGACTTGGATAGATAGGCCTGAGGATCATAAGTCTGCGGATTGCCGGGGCTAAATATCACCAGGATGAAGATGAGATTCATTCGGCCGAGAGTAGCCAGGATCTGATTGGGCCGTGTCATCAAGAGCGAGGCGCCGATCGCGATGGGGGCCAGGGCGAGCGCCAGCAACGGAAACTGCGTGGCGCCATCGAGAACCACGAACTCGAGGATCCCAGCCATGGCCGCTGCCGCTGGCACGGCGGCCAGGGCCAGGACAGTGACTGCTCGCGGATTGGGCGACGCTGCTCCGAACCCGATAATGACCGGAACCAGTGCCAGGGAAAGCTCTGTTGAAGGCCAACCTGTGACGACGAAGAAGATCGATGGCAGGAAGAGCCAGAGTGCGGCGCGTACGCCTGCTTCAGCTGCGATGCTATGGCAGCAATAGAACGGTGTGCGCCAAACGCGCTGCGGCGGCACGCCTTCCTTCAGTGCGGAGAGGCAATCGCCCGCTTCCCGATCGTATCGCACTAGCGCCGCCAGTGCCCAATCGATAGACGTCCCCAAAGGGAAATGCTGCGCCACGGCCACGTGCTTGCCGTCGCCGGGTTCGAGTGTTGAGATCAGGTGCTCCTGCAGGGCTAACTCGCTGGCAGCTGGTAGGACGCTCAGGAGACGCGCGGCGTGAAGCTCGGCAATCAGCGCCACGACCGTGCTGCGGGCGGCGGCCCCTCTGGCCGGGCCACTACTTGATTCCGTCGCCAAGCTCGAGATCTCCGACCGAAGCGCCGTGATCTCGCGCATCAATAGGATTGCTGTCGTCGCGTCGCCGGTTGGATGCCGGAGAATGGCTTTCGCGTAGTCGCGCACGCGGCAATGAAGGTGAGTGAGCTGGGCTGCCAGGCGGGGATGGCGGTCAGGAGCTGCCAGAAGATCGTTCACGAGTGCCAGGGCGCAGATGCCGACGGCTATGGCTGCCCCTCGCTGCACGCCGGTGTCGAAGACATGATCTGGACTATCGATCTGCGTCATGGCGACCAGCCCCACGGTGTAGCCGGAGAGCACAGCGGCGTAGCTGCGGTTGCCGTCCCAAATCCCTGCGGCGTAGAAGCACACGCCGACCCAACCTGCGAACGCGACGAGCAGTAGATCTCTTGTTTGTGATAGCGCGCCGACCATGACGATGGAGGCCGCAACGCCGATGATCGTTCCGATCAGCCTGAAGGCTGCTTTCTCCAGCGCCTCTCCTCGGGTGGGGGTCGCGAGGATTGCGACGGTAATTGCTGCCGATGAGGCAGCCTCCAGTTGGAGCCAAAACCCCGTGTAGAGAGCTACGACGATGGCGATCCAAATACGGAAAGAAAAGGCCCAAGACTCGATCGCAATGCCGGCGAAGGAGAAGGCCATCGGCGGTGCGCTCATGGCGTCGGCTCCTCCTTGACCGGCCGCCGTGGAGGGCGCGGATCAGTTAGGCGCATGTTCCAGCTGACCGAAATTGCGGAGATCGAAACACCGACAGACCCGCCTTCCCATTGCCGGTCGCGACGCCGAACGTTGCTACGCCCAGTGCGGAACATTTCTTCCCGAACGCGCATTCCGCGACCCCACGGCAGGAGAGCTGATTAGTAAGCCCGCGGTGGCTCTCTTTCCTCGACGCCGACCGGCGAGCGCAAAGGCTAAACGACAGACAGCTCGTGAATATTGCACCTTGGTATCGGCGATACGTTCGTCCAATTCCGCGGTTGCCAATGGACCTGTCATCACGGCTGTCTCGCGACAGGCTGCGGCCCATTTCATCTGGTGCGCCAGCAGAATTCGCATTCAGGGATCGGAGAGATGATGATCGAGCTCTGGCGTCTTCCCGCGACTGAGTTGGCTCGGCTCGTGCGGACCCGCGAGGTTTCTGCCCGCGAGGCGTGCCAGGCAGCACTGGAACGGCTCGATGCGGTCAACCCGAAGATCAATGCGATCGTCGCCCATCGGCCGGAGATGGTGCTGCGACAGGCCGACCGAATTGATCAACTGGTGAGTCGCGGCGAGAACCCGGGTGTCTTGGCGGGAGTCCCCGTAACGGTGAAGGTCAACATAGATCAGGCCGGATTCGCCACGACCAACGGCACAGTTCTGCAAAAGGATCTCATCGCGAAGGCCAACAGTCCCGTAGTCGACAATTTGGTACGGGCCGGCGCGATACTGCTCGGCCGCAGCAATGCGCCGACCTTCGCGTTACGCTGGTTTACGAGCAATCTCGTCCACGGGCGCACGAGCAATCCTCGAGATCCAGCGCTTACGCCGGGCGGCTCGACCGGGGGCGGGGCCGCAGCGGTAACGGCAGGGATCGGCCATCTCGCCATCGGTACCGATACCGGCGGTTCGGTGCGTTATCCGGCCTATGCCTGTGGAGTCCATGGGCTACGACCGACGCTGGGACGAGTTCCGGCGTACAACGCATCCTCTCCGGAGCGGGCGATCGGTCCGCAACTGATGTCTTCGGCCGGCCCGATCGGGCGTACCGTCGACGACCTTCGCGTTGCGCTTGCAGCCATGGCGGCTCCCGATCTTCGCGACCCTTGGTGGGTGCCTGCGCCGCTGGAAGGCCCCGCAGCGCCACTTCGCGCCGCGATGTGCGTGCGTCCTGGCGGCTTGCCGGTCGTCAAGGAGGTCGAGGCTGCCGTGCGTGATGCCGGACGAAGGCTTGTCGATGCCGGCTGGCAGGTCGATGAGATCGATGACGTCCCTTCGTTGAACGAGGCTGCAGCCGTGCAGGAGCGTCTATGGCTCGGCAACGGCTTTGCAGAACTGTCGGAGGCCGTCGCGCGTGACGGCGATCGCGGCGCGTTGTCGGTCGTGTCGGCATTTCGCGCGCGAGTCGCGACCTTCGAGCACGATCTGGTGGCCCACGCATTGCTCCGGCGGGCCACCGCGACTCGCGAGTGGCGGTTGTTCCTCGCGGAGTTTCCCGTCTTGTTGCTACCTGTTTCGGCCGAACTGCCGTTTCCCGACGGGCTGGACCTCAAGGGCGAGGCCGGATTCTGGCAGGTGTGGAACGCGCAGCTCGTGCAGAGAGGTCTGCCGGCCGTGGGCCTGCCGAGCCTGACGGTCTCGACCAACCTGATCGGCTCCATTCCAGTCGGAGTAGAGATCGTCGCCAGTCACTTTCGCGAAGACCTGTGTCTGCTCGCGGGAAAGGCGATCGAGGCACGCGGCACGCCCGTCTCGCCAATTGATCCCGTGGCAATTGGGGAGATTGCAGGGACGTTGCCAGAGGGGGCGGCCTAATCCTCTCGAGCGGCCGATTGTGGCGACGTTTCAGAGAAGCTCTGGACCACGCAGGCCGCGTTGCGATTGCCCTTCACAACTACCGCTGGAGACTCGGCTACCGCAGGAGCCCCCGACGCATTCGGGAAAGCCGTGATCGACGTCGCGACATCCTGATACTCAAGTATCGGCGGCACCATGGTCCAATGGATCGGTGAGGCGGATCGGCTTTTCTTCCTCTTGCCTGCTGGCCCGTTCAGGCTGGCGCAAATCAGGAGGCCGAACCCCATGGTAACCCCGTTGAACGTCGCCGTACTCGTCGGCAGTCTTCGCAAAGACGCCTACAGCCGCAAGATTGCCCATGTCCTGATGGGCCTCGCGCCGGCGTCCCTGGACTGCCGCATCGTCGAGTTGGCTGACTTGCCTCTGTACACCGAGGACTTGGATTCTGCGCCGCCGGCCTCGTGGACTCGTTTTCGTTCCGAGATTCAGGCCGCTGACGCGGTCCTGATCGTAACGCCAGAGTACAATCGGTCGATCCCTGGCGGCTTGAAGAACGCGATCGATGTCGGTTCCCGTCCACCCTATCACAGCGTCTGGGACGGCCTGCCCACCGCCGTGGTCAGCGTCTCCCCATACAAATTGGGTGGATTCGGCGCGAACCATCACATCCGTCAAAGCTTGGTGTTCTTGAACATGCCGGTCATGCAGCAGCCGGAAGCGTACTTGCCGGAGGTCGCGGGCATGCTCGATGAACGTGGCGCCCTCGTCTCGGCAGAATCTCGCGAGTTTCTGACCAAGGTGATCTCGAGTTTTGCGGCCTGGGCGCAGACCCTGGCTGCCACAAGCTCGAGCAGACCGGCGGCCTAACCGCTAGGACCTCCCACCAAGCATACGTATGATGAAAGTTCGCAGCCGCCGCCGTTTGCTTTTGGGCGGCGAAGGGAGTGTCCCAGAGGTCACTGACCTGTCTTGACGTTCAGCGTAGTTACGCACGTCAACCAGCGGGTCACCGACCTCCCGGTCGGGGTAGTGTGGACAAGGCTTGTCGCGCCGCCGAGCCAGGCGATCCGGCGGGACTATAGTCCCAATGTTGGCGTCGACGCGGTTCGCGCTGGCAAGGGGCGGCCTTGTCCCCTGGGCAGAGAGGCGCTGTCTGAAGCTTATCCGTGCGAGACTTTCGGAAGACATCAGCCTGGACGAACTGGCGGCCGAGGGGCAGCTCGCAACTTTTCATCTCGCAAGCATGTTCAAGCAGAGCGTCGGCGTGCCACCGCGATTGTACCAGACACAACGGAGAGTCGAGAAAGCTGTGAGCTTCTCGAACAGACGGACGTTCCGGTAGTGGAAATCGCCCATGGGGTTGGGATTTCCTCGAAGCAGGTGCTCGCCCGGGTCTTCCTCAAGCACATGCGCCTGAGCCCGTCCGACTATCGTCGCGAACGGCGCGCTCCGCGGCGTCCTCGGTCGCATGCGGGTAACCGAAATAGGCCAGCACGCCATCGCCCATGAACTTGGCGACGAAGCCGCCGGTCTCGCGGATCGCGCCGGCGACGGCTTGGTGGTAGCCTTAGATCGCGTCACGCAGGTCTTCCGGATCGAGTGCGCGCGAAAGAGCCGTCGGATCGACGAGGTCGATGAAAACGACCGTAAGCTGACGCCGTTCCGCGACTGGTGCATGCTCCGGCCTTGGCTCCGCTTCAGCCGCCGTCCGGGCGGAACGTGCGAACTCGGCAATCCCCTTCAGCAATCGCTTGCGATCGCCCAGCGACAGCCCGAGTTCCTTGAACTCCTCCTCGCTGAGTGACGGCAGCACGTCGAAGTCGATGTCGTTGGCGCGGAACAGGTCCACGTGCTTGGCCAGGCCAAGACCCCGCAGCCAGTCAGCGATATCGGACATGTCCCGCTCACTTCCACGGCTGAATAGGTGCCGCCGCCTGTCTTGTCTTCATTGCGTACTACAGTACAACGCAAGCAGACTGTCCAATGCAGCCGAGGCCCCAGTCCTCATTCAGGCCGCAAGTATATCGATCCGCACCTTGCCGCCGAACTTTGCCGATGATGGTATCTGTGTCTGTGGCCGCCGCGCGACGGGGCCCCCTGAGACTTCGAATCCGGTTATGTCGAGGGCAGCATGCGCCCGGTACGATCAATCCGCCCCGCTTCCCTCTTCGACAACCACTGGCAGTCCGCCCTCCGCCCGCTCGTCTGAGTTACTTTGACCGGACAGACAGGCGTTGTCTGATGCGCTGCACTTCCCGGCGACGCCTATTCGCTCGCGTAGGCTAGAGCGCCGCCGCCATACGCAAGAGTAGGGTCGCTTCCTTCAACGAAGCTCCCCGCGTCTCCGATGCGTGCCTCGCTTCATTGGATGCGAAGCCCCAGAGCGTGCCGAGCGATTTGTCGCAGCCGGCGGGCATTCTTCTTCTGTCGTCGCGCTTCCTACTCAGACGCTAGTCCAGGCGCTTCGACCCAGACTCTGCAACTCCACCGCACGGGCGGGCGGAGTCGCCAGGTAACCGGCCCGTCGCCACTGTGCGCACGCTTGTGTGCGACCCCTTCCGCTTCTCGGCCGCCTCAAGGCCGCCGGAATCGGTCGGCGCACCGCGGCCTGCTGAATGGCTGCTAGGCGTTGGGTACATTGATGGGTACACAAAATAGTGCGCTTTCAAAAAGGCGCATGATTTCAGATAGATAGAAAGAATTTCGATTCCGTCTCGGGGCACCATTTCCTTCATTGATCCATATTGATCAGGCGGTTGGACACCCGTTTCTGTCGCGTCGGCGAAAGCCTCAATCCGCGCCGGTTTTCTCCAGCCAGTCATGCTCCAGCAATCTCAGCCGGCTGGTGACGGAAAGCAGGAAGGCTGTCGACCAGCCGAACAGGATCAGCCCGTTGCCCGCCTCGATGGCGCCAAACAGCCGCCAGTTGCCCTCGAGCACGACGTCCCCGTAGCCCAGGGTCGTGAAGGTCACGGTCGAAAAATAGAGGGCCGTTTCGAAGTCTCCCACGGCACCGATCGCCCAGAAAGCGGCGCCATACAGCCAGATCTCGACCGAATGGATGGCGACCAGCCCCAGGACCACGAACAGGATGACGCCGAGCGGGACGAGGCGGTTTTCATGGGCCCGGATGCGATGCGCCCTGTCGCGCAGCACCCACAAGAGGCCGAGCAGGCCGCCGAGATGGACGGCGACGGTAAGGCTGACCATGAAGGTCGCGAGCGCGAGGTTGGCAAACATGCGTTGTCCGACATTCCCCAGATGAACTCTTGGAAGAGTTATGGTCGAAAGTTGGTGACGGCTTAGATCAGGAGGGCGGCATATCGTGAGGTCGTTGAAACCTCTCCTTCTCCATCGAGGGAGTGATATGGCGTGTCAAATTCTAACGTCGTCAAACGTTGGGCGTGGGTCTTGCCGCCGCCCCCGGTTTGGGAGCCATGAGCGGCACGCTCACGGCGCTTAATCGAGACAAACGAAACAATCGAAATAGTTGGAGAGGAAAGGGCTGCTCGACTCAGGGCGCGGAGGCGCGTACGTCCGCCGCCCTGACACCGGTCAACGAACCGACGCGGATCCTTCATGGGCCGGCAACACGCCCGGCATATGGGTTTTCGCGTGGTGTCCCGGAGTCGTAGCATCCTCGACCAGCGCTGGCCGTCTGTTGCTTGCTGGACGATCGTCGCCGCCGTGCTGACCGGGGCTGCGATCGGCCGTGAGCCGGCCGTCGCGATCTACCTCGTCAGCTTCGTCTACTACGGCCTCTACTGGTACGCCTTCGCCTGGGGCGTCGACTCATTCGGCGTCTTCAAGCGCGACGCGATGCTGCTCAAGGCCGTGTCGGTCGCCGCGCTCGCCTGCGTCTACCTGCAGGCGCCGCCCGACGTGCTCTCGCTCGGCACGATCGCGCTCGGGATTCTCCTCAACGCCCGCGCTGCCGCGGTGCTGGGGATCGACCGAACCTATTACGGCCACGAGCTGGGCGGACTGCCTGCGCGGCACATCACGGAGTTTCCCTATTCGCTGATGTCCCACCCGATGATCGTGGGCAACGTGATGGCGTTCGGCGGCACCTTGCTCAACCCGGCCTTCCGCGCCGACTGGTGGCCGCTCGCCACGCTGCATGTCGTGCTGAACCTCGGCCTGCTCGCGATGGAACGGGCGGGACCGCGCCGCCGGCCGGCCATCCGGCTGGCGGGACTCCTCGTCCTCGCGGTCACGGCGGCGACCGCAACGGTTGCCGCGGGCCACGACCCCGATTCGAGCCGCCTCAGCCAGGGAACCTCGTGACCGACATTCTCGACTCCACCGCTGCCGGCACGACCCGGGGCGCGGTCTCGTCCCTGTTTCCCGCCACGATCGGCCGCTTCGAGACGCCCCAGGACCGCGCGCTGATCGACGGCCTGTCGCGCTGGGTCGAGGATCATTTCCGCGAGCAACTCGGCCAGCGGCCCTCCTGCCACGTCTATGTCGAGACGCTGCCCGCCGAGATCGTCGCTTTGATCGATCGTCTGCGCGACAGCCCGGTCATCCGCGAGCTGATCGTGCGGCAGGTTCCGGCCGGCAGCGGCTTCGAGCCGATGAAGCCCACCGACGAGCTCTACATCTCGCACTACAACAAGGACCGCGGCGGCGATCAGGGCCTGTTCGACAGGCACTATGACGGCAACCTGCGCTTCCTGTCGTCGAGCATGGTCGTGCGCGCGCTGATCTATCTCCAGTCCGACGCGAGCTACAAGGTGGTGTTCGGCGACAGCCGGGTCGAGAAGGCCTTCACCACCTACGAGTTCGGCCTGCTCGACTTCCATCGCGAGCTGCATTGGGTCGAGGGCCGTTACACGCCGGGCGGGCCGCAGCGCATCCTGCTCAAGTGCAACTACCTCGTGACCCGCCCGGGCGCCGGCGCCCGCGGCCGGTTCGCGCTCGCGGCCAACACGGCGGTCTTCTACGTCGTCAAGGCGGCGATGGAATATTCGAAGAGCCCGCGCACGCCGGCGCAGAAGGTCGTGGGCCATCTCTGCAACCTGTTCCGCCGCCTCAACATCGTTCACCCGCTGGTGCCGCTCGCGGCGATCGCCGCGAGCGCGCTCGGCGTGGCCGCCCTCGGATACCTCGTCGTCAACCTGTAACGCCCCCCAGAACCCGCCGAGCAGAGGAAAACGCCATGACCGGACTGTTGCACGAGTTGAAGGTCCAGCGATGGGACGACCATCGCTATTACCATCACAGCAAGGTCAACCAGTCGCTGCACCTGCTGAGCGCGACCAGTTTCCTGTTCGCCTATGTCGTGGCCTTCACCGATCCCGCCATGGCGGCCCTGATCGGCTGGCTGGTCGCGATGACGACCCGGCAGATCGGCCACCTGTTCTTCGAGCCGCGCGGCTACGACGCCGTCAACCAGGCGACCGACGAATACAAGGAGGAGATCAAGGTCGGCTACAACATCCAGCGCAAGCTGGTCCTGCTCGCGATCTGGGCGGCGTCGCCGCTCCTGCTGGTGGCTGATCCGACCCTGCTCGGCGTCTTCACGCCGCACACCGACTGGACCGGCTTCGTGACGCATGTGGGCGAGCTGTGGCTGGTCGTCGGGCTGGCCGGGATCGCCTTCCGCGCCCTCCAGCTGTTCGTGACCAAGGACCTGACCACTGGTCTGGTCTGGGTGACCAAGATCGCGACCGATCCGTTCCACGACATCAAGCTGTATCACCGCGCGCCGTGGGAACTCCTGACCGGCCGGCATAGCCGCCATACGCCGGAAACCGTCGCGGCTCCCATTCTGCCCGACCAGATCCTGCCCGAGGTCATTCCCGAGCTGCCCTCGACCATCGTCGAGGACGCCGTGGCGCCAGCCTCAAAGGGCGGCGTCTAGGGGCTGCGGCCCAACCAGCTGCTCCTTGCGTCCCCGTCCCGGGAAGCCCAGCATGTGCGCAGCCATCTCGCGCAGGATGCGCCGCTTGATTGCCCGGTCGGTGGCGAGCGCGCCCGGCTCCCACCAGCCGTCGCGCTGCATCGCTTCGGCCGCCGCGACGAAGCGGTCGGCCACCGCCTGGAACTGCTCCTCGGTGAAGTTCAGGCTGAAGATCAGGCGCCCCGTGCCTACCCAGCTCAGGGCAAGCCCATGCGCCTTGAGGTAGTACTGGAACATCCAGTGGTAGCGCGAGGCCGCCGGGTAACAGACCGTCCAGATCGAGGAGAGGTTCCCGATGCGCACCGGCAGTTCTCGGTCGGCCAGCCGGCGGTTGAGATCGGACGCGCGCCGGTCCCAGGTCTCGTCGAGGTCGCGATAGACCTGCTTCATCGCGGGCGAGTCGAGATGGAGCAGGAACTCATTCATCGCGCCCATCACGTAGGGATGGGCGTTGAAGGTGCCGCGCGCGAAGCAGATGTCCGCCGGCCGGTCGTCCCGGAACCGCTTCATCAGCCGGTGGTCGCCGCAGACGACGCCGATCGGAAGCCCGCCGCCCACTGTCTTGCCGTAGGTCACGAGGTCGGCCTCGATGCCGAAATACTCCTGGGCGCCGCCGGCCGCGAGCCGGAAGCCGATGAACACCTCGTCGAGGATGAGAACGATGCCGCGCTCGGTGCAGACCTGGCGCAGGGCCTTCAGCCAGGCAGTGTAGGTTTCGCGGCTGACGCCGCGGTCGGGGCGGCTGGCGATCAAGGTGGAATCGGCCGGCGCCCCCTGGTTGGGGTGCATGGCCTGGATCGGATTGACCAGCACGCAGGCGATGTCGGTGCGGCGGCGCAGCACGGCGAGCGTCTTCTCCGAGAGATCCGCCAAGGTGTAGGTGTCATGCGCGGCCACCGGATTGCCGACGCCGGGCTGCACGTCGCCCCACCAGCCGTTGTAGGCGCCGCAGAAGCGCACGAGGTGGGAGCGGCCGGTGTGGTAGCGCGCCAGCCGCACCGCCTGCATCACCGCTTCCGTCCCCGACATGTGGAACGACACTTCCGGCTTGCCGGAGATATGCGCGAGCCGCCGCGCATTGTCGGCCACGAGATCGGGATAGGCGCCGAGAACGGGGCCCAAGTCGGCGACGCGTCGCGCGCCGCGTTCCATGCAGCCTTTGTAGAAGTCGTAGCCCAGCAGGTTGACACCGTAGGAGCCGCTGAGGTCGTAGCGCGCGGTGCCGTCGAGGTCGGTGACCTGGACGCCCGCGGAGGAGGCCACGAAGGCGCCGGCCGGCAGCGCCGCCCGGACACGCGGGCTGAACTGGAAGGGGACCCGGTAGCATTCGGTGAACTGCAGGTCGGAGATGTGGCGCGTCGCCTCCGCTGTCAGTCGCAGCGTGCGCCCGTCTCCCGCGCGCAAGGTCTCCGCCAGCGCGTCGAAGCCCGCGCGGCGGCGGGCGGCGACGGCCTCGCTGGCGTCGTCGGCGCGGAAGAACAGGTCGTCCCCGTAGACGTAACGCGGGACCAGGCCGGCGATGCGCCGAGACAAGCGTGCATGGCCGGCGAGCGACCGGTGCTTGGCCCGCGAGAGCTGCAGGCGGTCGCGCACCCTGGGTGCCAACAGGAACAGCGCCAGTCCCGCGGCCACCAGCGCCGCGACGGTCTCACCATCCATCAGGTTCATCATCCAGCTTCCCCGGGGTTTTCGACGTGGCCAAAAGCGTTCATGCGCAACTGCTGAAGGTCCTCCAGCAGGAGGACATCAATTTCCTGCTGACCAACCGCATCCCGCGAAGGCTCGTGACGCGCTGGATGGGCTGGTTCAGCCGCATCGAGAGCCCGGGCCTGACCCGCGCCGCGATCGCGGTCTGGCGCCTGTTCGCCGATCTGGATCTCGCCGAGTCGAAGAAGACGTCCTTCGGAAGCCTGCGCGACTGCTTCACGCGCGAGCTGCGCGCCGGTAGCCGGCCGCTCGACGGCGATCCCGCGATGCTGGTCAGTCCCTGCGACGGGATCGTGGGCGCATGCGGCACCGTTCGGGGGACCGAACTGTTCCAGGCCAAGGGCTTCCCCTACCGGCTCGAGGATCTGCTGATCGATCCGGAGCTGGTCGAGACCTACCGCGACGGCACCTATGTCACGCTGCGCCTTACCTCGAGCATGTACCACCGCTTCCATGCGCCGCACGACGCCACGGTCGAGCGCGTGACCTACGTCTCGGGCGACACCTGGAACGTGAACCCGATCGCGCTCAGGCGGGTCGAGCGCCTGTTCTGTCGCAACGAGCGCGCCGTGCTGCGGCTTCGCCTCGCCTCGGGCGGCCACCCGGTGACGCTGGTGCCGGTCGCGGCGATCCTGGTCGCCAGCATCCGCCTGCACTTCCTCGATGTCGTGATGAACATGAACTATCGCGGCGCGGCCGACATCGCCTGTGGCACGCGCGTGCGACGGGGCGACGAGCTGGGCTGGTTCGAACACGGATCCACGATCATCGTCTTCGCCCCTCGCGGCTTTCGCCTGTGCGACGGCATCGCCGACGGCACGAAGATCCGGATGGGCCAACGCCTGATGGTTCTGCCCTGATGCGACCGGGGAGCGAGAGGCGGACACTCCCTTTCCAGTGCAACAGTCTCGTTGCCGTCTCGTGAGGCCGGCATGTCATTTCGATGACCGGCCATCCGGCCGGCCGCGCCCATTCCATGCTATGGACGGGGATGGCCGACAAACAGGAAGCTGCCACCTTCGTAGCCGTTGCCCAGCAGATCCAGGACGCGCTGAACCATGTCGAGGCCGTCGCTGAGAAGCCGGAAGCGCGGCAGTCCGATCTTCTGGCGCAGGCGGTCGCCCATCTTCGGGCGGGAGACTATTCGCTGGCCCAGGATGCCGCATTCCGGGCCTGCCGCCGATCCCTGTCGCGGACCGGAACGGCCATGGTCGCCCTCGGCGGCGGCTCGACGGTAACACTGGCCGATGTCCGGGCCGACCTCTACCGTCTGATGGCCGAGGCGCCGCCCTGGATGCTGAACTCGCTGCTCTAGGGGCGGCCGCGACAGGGAGCAGGAGACTGTCGATGATTGGGACACAGAAAATCGCGGCCTTCTGCACGCAATGCCGGTCGCGCTGCGGCTGTGTTGCCGTCGTCGAAGACGGGCGCTTGCGAGGGATCGAACCGTTGCCGGACCATCCCACCGGCCAGGCGCTCTGCCCCAAGGGACGGGCGGCGCCAGAGCTCGTCTATCATCCCGATCGGGTGACGCGTCCGCTTCGCCGCACGCAGCCCAAGGGAGCCGCCGACCCCGGCTGGACGCCGATCGGATGGGACGAGGCGCTGGCCGAGATCGCCGCGCGCCTCTGCGATATCAGGACGGCGCACGGCGCCGAACAGGTTGCCTTCTCCGTGACCACGCCCAGTGGGTCGCACATCTCGGATTCGATCTCGTGGATCGAGCGCTTCATCCGCGCCTACGGCAGCCCGAACACCATCTACGGAACTGAAATCTGCAATTGGCACAAGGACTACGCCTCGCGGTTCACCTACGGTCACGACATCGGGACGCCGGACTTCGCCAACACGGGCTGCATCGTGCTGTGGGGCAACAATCCCGCGGCCACTTGGCTGGCGCGCCAGGTGGAGATTCAGAAGGGCCTGAAGCGCGGTGCCCGCCTGGTGGTGATCGACCCGCGGCCGACGGCGCTGGCGAAGCGCGCGACCCAGTGGTTGCGGGTGCGTCCCGGCACGGACCAGGCGGTTGCCCTCGGGCTCGCGAACCTGCTGCTCTCAAGCGGACGCTTCGATCGCGATTTTGCCGCGACCTGGACGAACGCCAGCCTGCTGGTGCGCGCCGATAACGGCCGCTTCCTGCGCGAGAACGACCTTCGGGCCGATGGCCGGACCGAGATTCTGTTTTCTCACGCCGGGGGTAGCCGTGGCCTGCTGCCGTTCGATCCGACACGCGGAAGCTGGGATCCTGGAAGCGCCGCGCCCGCCCTGCGCTGGCAGGGGACTGTCCAGACGCTGTCCGGGCCCGTCCCGTGTCACACCGCGCTCGAATTGTTCGCCCGCGCCGCCGCCGAATTTCCGCCGGAGCGCGTCGCCGACGTGAGCGGAATCGAGCCGGCCGACCTCGCGAAGGCCGCCGACATCATCGCCAGCGCCCCGTCGGTTGCCTACTACGCCTGGAACGGTGTCGGGCAGAGTGTCACGGCCTCACAGACCGATCGCGCGATTTCGATCCTCTACGCCCTCATCGGCAGCTATGGCCGCACGGGCGGTAACGTGCCCGGCGGTGCGGCGCCCTTCGTCGATATTTCCGGCCAGGACCTGCTGTCGGCGACACAGCGCGACAAGGCGCTCGGTCTCGCCGGGCGGCCCCTCGGTCCCGGCCTGCAAGGCTGGGTGACGGCCCGCGACGTCTACAAGGCCGTGCTCGCGAAAGCACCCTATCCGGTGCGCATGTTGATGTCGTTCGGCACCAACCTGCTGGTGTCGCAGCCGGATACGGAGACCGCCCGCAAGGCGCTGTCCGCGCTGGAATTCCACGTCCATGCGGACTTCTTCGTCAATGCGACGGCCCGCTATGCCGACATCATCCTGCCTGCGGCCACCTCGTGGGAGCGGGAAGGATTGCGCACCGGCTTCGACGGCAGTCTGGAGGGGTTGCGGCACGTCCAGCTGCGGCCGCCGGTGGTCGCCCCCGTCGGCGAGACTCGCTCTGACACCGACATCGTGATGGGGCTGGCTGCGCGGCTCGGTCTCGGAGATCGAATGTTCGATCTCGATGCCGACCGCGGCCACGATGCGGCCCTGGCGAGGACGGGCTTGACCGTCGAGCGGCTGCGCCGTTCTCCGGAAGGCATCGTGGTCGAGGGAGCGGTGCCGGTCGATGCCCAGGCGATCGCGCAAGACGGCCATCCGCGCGGCTACCCGACCCCGACCCGCAAGATTGAAATCTACTCCGAGCGGCTGCTGCTCGCCGGCTACCGGCCGATCCCCGACCTCGACCCCAGCGATCTTTTGCCAGCGGAACCGGGTTACCCGTTGCGCCTTGGCAGTGCCAAGAGCGTGGCCTACTGCCACAGCCAGCATCGCAACATCGCCTCGTTGCGCCGGCTGGTGCCCGACCCGATCCTGGAGATCGCGCCGGCCGATGCTGCCTCCCGTTCGATCGCCCAAGGCGACTGGGTGCGCATAAGGACGCCCAGCGGAGATGCGGTCGCCCGAGCTGCCCTCGTGCCGGGTCTCGCCTCGGGGGCCGTGTTCGGCCAGCATGGCTGGTGGGTCGATGGGGCCGACGGCACGCCATACGATCGCACGCATCCCCTGGCGGCCAATCTGAACGGCGCGATCGGCACCGACCGGGCGGATCCGGTCAGCGGGTCGATACCGCTGCGATGCTCATGGTGTGAAATCGAAAAGATTGGAGATGCTCGGCAGGCGGAGCAATTTCCTGATGCTTCGAACGCTTGATGCCCCACAGGCTGATCGGGTATTGCCAACCCACCATCCGCACGCGGCCATACGGTGAGCAGTAGGCCCTTTGCGATTACATAGAGTTCCAGAAGCCGCTTCCCCGAAATCAGATCCCATGCCCGCATTCGAGTACGACGGAGACGGGCTTTTGTCCGAGATCGAGCGCGTGCGCAAACTCCAGGACGGAGGCGCACGTCCAACAGCGACGTCTGGCGGAGCGAATGGCCGCGTCGGCAGGGCACGCCCGCGCGTGGAGCGTGTTGCGGCCCCTCTCACTATCCGGCCGTATCATGTCACGGCGATCCCCGGCCGCGGCCTCGGGCTCACCGCCTGCTCCATCATCTCGCCGCAGACCAAAATCGACGACTGCTTCACCTGGGAGTTGCCCCGGCGGGACATCAAGCACGTCACCGAGACGGCCCTGAACGGCAACTATTTTGACCATCCCCTCGATTCCCGGCGCGGCCTGGTCGCCATCGGTCACATCTCCCTGATCAATCACGACCCGGATCCGAACTGCGAGTGGCGGATGCTCCAGGTCCACGACCGCTGGATGATCGAGGTATGGTCCATCCGCCGCCTCGCCAGCGGCGAGGAGCTGACCTTCGACTACGGCTACGATCCGACAGAAGAGTGAATATTTGCTGGTCTCGTCGCGCGGGACCTTGTTGGCAACCCGGTACGGATCGACGTTAGATCCCACGCGGACAGGGAGTTTTCCAAACGGAAGAGGGTTATTCCGGGAAGAAGACGGCACTCCCGTCGATGCGATCACGGCATCCATCTGCGCCCGATTCCCATCGAGGCACCTGCCTTATAGGCACGCCTTCGATGCCGTCCGGGCAAAGACCGCCTCGTGGCAATAGGCACAGCTATTGCTTCGACTGGCAGCATGGTCACCACGAGGCCCCCGTCTACCGCCGAGGAGGCGAGCGCGACCGGTATGGCCGATCAGGCACCTTTGGCGAGGGAAATCGGCACGCAGCTTCGCCGTATCCTCGGCACCGCCGAATTCGCCGCCTCGACGCGCAGCGGCCGCTTCCTCGCCTATATCGTCGAGCGCACGCTGGCGGGCGACGGGCGTTTGCTGAAGCAGTACAGCATAGCGACCCAGGCGCTTGGCCGCGGACCGGGGTTCGATCCCGACCGCGATCCTCTGGTGCGGTTGGAAGCGGGCAAGTTGCGCCGCAACCTCGATGGCTATTATGCCAACCAGGGCGCGGGCGACCCGATTCGCATCTCGGTGCCGCGCGGGAGTTACGTGCCCACCTTCGAACGGGTGTCGTCAATGCGCCCGGACGCCGGCGTTGCCGTGTTGGGCATACTCGCGCCGACGCGGTTGCTGGTCGTGCAGACAAGCGGACTCGGCCCGGAAGCCGCGTCCTTTTCACTGGGACTGACTGAACAGCTCACGGTCGAGTTGGCGCGCTATCCCGACCTCTCAGTGGCGCCCGCGATCCCAATTCTGCCCGAAGGGGCATCGCCCGCGTCCCTGGCCCTGTCGACCAAGGCGCGCTTCGTCGTGACCAGCAGCGCTCGCCAGAGCGGGAGGCGACTGCGCGCCGTCCTGAAGCTGCATGATCTGCAGGCCAACGCAATCATCTGGACCGATTCGTTCGACGGCCCGCCCGACGCAACCGCCACGATCGAGGCGCAGGACGTGATCGCGCGCCGTGTCTCGGCCGAGATCGCCGACTTCCACGGCGTGATCTGCCGGCTCCTCGCCTTCGAGTCGGTCAGTAGCGAGGCGGGAGGCGGTGAAACCGATCGCGTGTGGACACCGCACGTCGCCATCCAGCGCCATCGCTATCTCACGCGCATCACCAACGAGCAGGTCTATCGGCTGGCCCGGGCGGACCTCGAGACCGGCGTCAGGCGCACGCCCTATTCGGCGATGATGTGGGCGGCACTGGCGCATACCGCCTTCACCGGCAATTGCCTGGGCTTCGACGATGACGTCGATTTCCTGCAGACCGCCGATCGCCAGACCCAGCGTGCCATGGAGCTCGACCAGGGCTGCGCCTACGCGCATGTGGCGGCGGCGACCATCGCCATGTACCGCCGCGATCTTGTTGGCGCGCTGGAGGTCTGCGAGCGGCTGGCCGCTGGCAACGCGCATGCGCCCAGTACCAAACTCAGCGCCGGATTTTTCCGCTCGCTGGCGGGCGACTGGGAAACGGGCGCGCAACTCATGGGGCAAGCACTGGCCGTGATCCGCCACCCGCCGGGATGGGCGTTCCGCGCCACCTTCCTCAACGCCTACCGCCAACGAGACTACCTGGGCGCACTGAACGAATTGCAGACCTATCCGGCCGGAGAGCAGTTCACGCCCTCGTTGCTCCGCGCCGCCGCCTTCGGTCAGCTTGGCCGTTCAGAGGAGGCGGCCCTCGCCATTGCGGAGGTGCGTCGCAAGTGGCCCGAGTTTCCGCGGTTCGCCGACCGCTATTTCCGCTATCTCTCGGGTGTCGATGCCCTGTCGGAGCATCTGCGTGGGGGATTGCGCAAGGCCGGTCTCGAGGATTGAGGACGCAGCGCGCCGTAGGATACCCCCCGATAACGGTAGCTACCCTGCACCGGACGGCGGCGGCTCCGTAGAGTGATCGAAATCCCGATTTCTCTGGAGGCCGACATGGCACTGACCCGCCGATCATTCAGCGTCCTCTCGTCCCTCTTGTCCGTGGCAGGCCTCACGGCAACTCGTGCGACGGCTCAGGATTTCAAGGGCGAGGGCGGCAAGGTGCGAGTGGCCTCTTTCCCCGGAGGCAACGACTATCCGTTCTGGGCAATCGCCAAGCTCGGGCTCGACCGCAAGTACGGGTTCGAGCTGGAGAATGTGTCGGTGCAGCCCGGTGGCGCGGCGTTGACCGCGTTCCGATCGGGCGCCGTCGAGGGCGGCCTGATGAACTGGCTGGAGCTGGCGCGCGTGCGGACCGCGGGCGAGGAGATTGCCGCGATCGTGCCCTTTCTCGAGATGCCCAATGTCTGGGTCGTGCCGAGGAACTCGCCGGCCAAGACCGTGGCCGACCTCAAGGGCCGGAAGGTCGGCACCTACAATCGCTTCAGCCCCGAGTGGGTTCTCTACCTCTCGACGGCCAAGTCGAAATTCGGCTACGACCCGCGCACCGAGAGCACGATTCAGGAAGCCGGGCCCGGCCTCCTGCGCGGCCTGATGGACCAGAAGCAGATCGACGCCACGTTCATCTTCTACAACCTCGCCATGCCGATGGTTGCCTCGGGTGAGTACCGGATTCTGTTCAACAGCAAGGATCTGCTCAAGCTCGCGGGCATGCCCACGAGCACGATGCTCACGTCGGTCGCGTTCCGTGAAGCCTATGGCCGCTCGAATCCAAAGAACGTCCGCGCCTTCGCCATGGCATATCGCGACGCCGTCGAATACCTGCGCGCCAACGACCCGATCTGGGTCGAGTGCCTGGCGCGGCAGAACATCATCGACGCAGCTGTCGTGCCGCTGATGCGCGACTACAGCCGCGACGTGACGATGGCGCGCTTCTCGGCCGACCCGATGGGCGAGACCCGGCAGCTCTTCGAGCTGCTCTATGCGACAGGCGGCAAGGAAGCGATGGGCGTCGACGCCCTGCCGACGGGCATTTTCAACACCAGCTTCTCGAGCTGACGGACCGTGAAGCCGCGTCTGTTGGCCGGCGCGGTGCCCAGGCTGGCGTCGGTCGTGATGCTGCTGGCGATCTGGTACGCCGCAGCCTGGCTGCCGGCCAAGCCGTTGCTGCCGCCGCCGCACCAGGTGCTGATCTACCTGATGCAGGACGTCCAGAAGCCGGAAATCTGGAAGCATCTGGGTGTGACGCTGATGCGCATCTTCATGGGCTTCGGCCTGTCGATGGCGATCGCCATACCCTTCGGCATCGCGTTGGGCTTCTCGGCGTTTGCGCGCCAGCTGTTCGGCTCCTGGGTGGTCATCGGGCTGATGATTCCCAGTCTCGTCTTCATCATCCTCGCCTACACATCGATCGGCTTGAACGAGTTCGCGGCCGTCGTGGCGGCGGCTCTGGCCGTGGTCTGGGTCCTGACCATCAATATCTGGGAAAGCGCCAAGGCCGTCGACGTGAAACTGATCCAGATGGCGCGTGGGTTCGGCTTGTCGTCGATCCGCATCGTTACGTCCGTCGTCCTGCCGCAGCTTGCTGCCTCGCTGATGGCGTCGGCACGGTTCGGCCTCGGGCTCGTCTGGAAGATGGTGCTGTTCGTCGAGCTGCTCGGCCGCAGCAACGGCATCGGTTACCAGATCGAGTATTACCACCAGCTCTTCGATCTCGGTCGCGTACTCGAGTACACGGTCTTCTTCGTGGCCATCATGCTGCTGATCGAGGTCGTGGTGCTGGGCGGCATCGAGCGCCGTCTGTTCCGCTGGCGGCCAGCGGCGCGGCTGGCCTGACGATGTCGGTATCCATCACCATCCGGAACTTCGCCAAGGAGTTCGAAACCGCCGACGGTTCGCGCCTGCGCGTGCTGGAGAACGTTGACCTGCAGGTGACGCCCGGCGAGTTCGTGACCATCCTTGGGCCTTCGGGCTGCGGGAAATCCACGCTTCTCAATGCGCTGAGCGGGCTCGACACGAGTTTCCAGGGAAAGGTCGAGATCGGCCGCAGCGCGGTGGGGGCCGCCAGGCCGCGCATCGCCTACCTGTTCCAGGAGCCCCGCCTGCTGCCGTGGCGCACGGTACGCGGCAACATCGAGTTCGCGCTCGATGCGGCACGCGTCCCCAAAGCCGAATGGCCGGCGCGCTGCGAACGATGGCTGCAAGCCGTCGGCCTCGCATCGTTCGCTGACTATTTCCCGCTACAGCTGTCGGGCGGCATGCAACAGCGTGTCTCGATCGCGCGCGCCTTTTCGATCGAGCCGGAATTGCTGCTGATGGACGAGCCGTTCAGCGCTCTCGACGAGATCACGGCTCTCCGCATGCGCCAGCTGCTGCTGTCGCTGTGGGAGGCCGACCGCCGCACCGTGCTGTTCGTGACGCACAATTCCCTGGAGTCCGTCTATCTCTCGGACCGCATCGTGGTGATGAAGAGCGGTCCGAACAGCCGCATCTGTGACGAGATCGGCCTCGGCCACCTGCGCCGGCCGCGCACATACGACGACCCGGCGCAATATGAGACGCAGCGCGCTGTGCTCGCCACACTGATGCGGTACGTCTGATGAAGGGCAAGGCGATCGTTGCGGGCGCGGGAATAGGCGGTCTGGCTGCCGGGCTGGCGCTGCTGCGCAAGGGCTGGCAGGTCCGCGTCTACGAGCAGAGCGACGATATCCGGATCCTGGGTGCGGCGATCTACATCTGGGAGAACGGCCTGCGAGTCCTCGAGACGCTGGGCGTATACGACCAGGTGATTGCCGGCACCGCACCGGTGCAGGTGCGCGAGCGGCGCGGCGCGAAAGGCGAGCTGCTGGGCGTCGAAAACACCGCGGCGAGTGGCCGCCTCTTCTTGCCGATGCGCCGCGCGCTGCTGACTTCGCTCAAGGATGCGGTGATGTCGGCGGGCGGGGAGATTCATTTCGGCAAGCCGGTGCAGGGCGCCGATCCGGCCGGCGCGCTGCGCTTCCGCGACGGCACGGTGGAGCAAGCCGATCTCGTGATCGGCGCCGATGGCGTCAACAGCCGGGTGCGCGACAGTCTCGGGCTGCTGCGCTCGCGGAAGCCGGTGGGTCAGTACGGCTATCGCATCATGATCGATCGCCTGCCGGGCGATGCTGCGCACGACTCCCGCAGCCGCATCAGCGAGCACTGGAATGGCAGCCGGCGGTTGCTCTATGCGCCCAGCAGCCCGCAGCAGGTCTATGTCCAGCTCACGTCCGTGCGCGGCGATCCGGCGGCGGGCGCGCCGTTCGACCGCGCCTCTTGGCTTGGGACCTTTCCGCATCTCGATTGGGTGATCGAGCGTATCCCCGAGGACGGCAAGGGCGACTGGTTCGAGGTCGTGCGCGTCCATTCCTGGGCACGCGGCCGCGTTGCGCTGATCGGCGATGCCGTCAGCGCCCAGCCGCCGTTCCTCGGGCAGGGCGGCGGCGTCGCCATGACCTCGGCCCTCTCGCTGGCCGACGCACTCGCGAAGCACGACGATGTGGAGGCGGCGCTGGTAGCCTGGCAGACCAGCGAGCGGCGCTTTGTCGAATGGGTGCAGACGGTCTCGCGCTTCTACGGCGAACTGGCGCTGATGCCCCAGACGCTGCGCAAGATGATGCTGAAGCTGCTCACGGGTAACGCCTGGCTGCGCGAGCACACGATACGCTGTGCGGCGCTGCGGCCGCCGACCGGTGCGCTGTGAAGCCGCGGCCGTTCGACTATCGCCGCGCGGCCTCGGTCGAGGAGGCATGCGACCTGCTGGCCGGGCCGGTCGAGGCGAGGCTCATAGCGGGTGGCCAGAGTCTTGTTCCGATGATGAACCTCCGTCTCGTCTCGCCCGCGCTGCTGGTCGACATCGGCGGACTTGCCGAGTTGCAGAGGGTGAAGCTGGCAGGCGACGCGCTGAATATCGGCGCACTGGTACGGCACCGCCAGGTCGAGACCGATCCGCTGGTGGCGCGGCACGCACCGCTGCTGGCGAGCGCCGTACGGCATGTCGCGCACCAGGCGGTGCGCAACCGCGGCACTCTGGGCGGCAGCCTCTGCCATGCCGATCCGGCCGCTGAATTTCCCGCCTGCATGCTGGTGCTCGAGGCCACCCTGCACATCGCCTCGGCCGGGGCCGAGCGAACCGTCGCGACCGGCGACTTCTTCCAGGGGATGTTCGCGACGGCACTCGGGCCGGGCGAGATGCTGACCAGCGTGTCGATTCCGCTGGCCACCGCGCGCGATCCTGCCGCGATCCACGAGTCGTCGCGCCGCCACGGCGATCTCGCGCTGGCGGGCATCGTCGGCCGGCGCGGGAAGCGCCTGCATCGCTGGGCGGCGTTCGGTATCGAGGACCGCGCCGTTCGGCTTGCCCATCTCGAGACGCTACTTTCGGACAAGCCGCAGGCCGGCGAGGCGGAGTTTCTGGCGGCGCTCGCCATCGACCTGCCATCGACGGTGGGCGCAGGCCCCGCAGGACGGGCCAAGCTCGTGATCGCCGCCGAACTGGCGCGGCGCTGTCGAGACGACATCGATCGCACGCGAGGGGCGGCATGAGCGGCCTCCATACGATCAAGTTCCGGCTGAACGGGCGCGCCGTGGCGAAGCATGTCGAACCGCGCACCAGTGCGGTCGACATGCTCCGGCACGAGTCCGGTCTCACCGGCACCCATGTCGGCTGCGAGCACGGCGTCTGCGGTGCCTGTTCGATCGTGCTCGACGGCGCGGTGGTGCGCGGCTGCCTCGTCTTTGCGGTGCAGCTCGATGGCGCCGAGGTCGAGACGATCGAGGGCGCGAGCGACAGCGGCCGTATCGCTGCGTTGCAGGCGGCGTTCGTCGACCGTAACGCGCTTCAATGCGGCTTCTGTACGCCGGGCATGCTCCTTACCGCAGCCGAGCTGCTGTCGCGCGAGCCCGACCCCTCGCGCGACCAGATCCGCGAGGCGCTGTCCGGCAATATCTGCCGTTGCACCGGTTACGAGGCGATCGTCGATGCCGTGGCCGCCGCGGCGAAGGTAAAGCCATGACCAGCGCGACGACCAAGGCCGTCGGCTCCTCGCACCGGCGCGGCGACGCCCGGCTGTTCGTCGGTGGCCGCGGAACCTATATCGACGATGTGGCCGTGCCAGGCCTGCTGCATGTGGCTTTCCTGCGGTCGCCGCACGCGCATGCAGGCATTGTGGCGATTCGCACCGCCGAGGCCGACGCTCTGCCCGGCGTGGTTCGTGTCGTGACGGCCGCCGACCTCGCGCCGGTCTGCAAGGGCTGGGAGACATCGCAGACGTATCCGGGCCTGGTGATGCGCACGCAGTATCCGCTGGCAGAGCACCGGGTGGCCTTCGTGGGCCAAGCGGTCGTTGCGGTCGTGGCGGAGAGCCGCGCGCTCGCGGAGGATGCCGTCGAGCTGGTCGAGATCGAGTGGGCGCTGTTGCCGCCGGCCTGCGATCTCGCCGACGCGCTGGCGCCCGAGGCGGCACGTGCCCATCCCGACCTTGCAGGCAATCTCGCCTACCAGGCCGATGTCGGCGATGCCGAGGACACGGCGCTGTTCGCGAACGCGGCCTGCGTGGTCGAGGCGTCCTTCCGCTTCAACCGGCAGACGGTCATGCCGCTGGAGACGCGCGGCGTGATCGCGAGCTACCTGCCGGGCGAGGGCAGCCTGACCGTGCACCAGAGCCACACCGCGCCACATCAACTCCGCTCGCTCTACGCCACACATCTCGGTCTCGACGAGGGTCGCATCCGTGTGATCTGCCCGCATGTCGGGGGGTCGTTCGGGGCGAAGATCCACCTCTATTCCGACGAGGTCGCTACAGTGGCGATCTCACGCCTGATCGGCCGGCCGGTGAAATTCGTCGCCGACCGGCTGGAAGCGCTGATGACCGATATCCATTGCCGCGAGCAGATCGTGACGGCACGGCTGGCGCTCGACGGCGAGGGAAAGTTCGTGGCGTGGCGGGCAGAGACGCGGCTCGCCATGGGTGCCTTTTCGACCCATCCGGGCTCCAGCGTACAGGAGGGCGACGAGGCGGTCCGGCTGGCCATGGCGCCCTACCGCGTGCCGCATGTCGGAGGCCGCCTCGAGGTCGTGTTCCAGAACAAGAACATCGTCGGTCAGTATCGCGGTGTCGGCCATCCCATTGCCTCGGCGATCGGCGAGCACCTCATCGAGAAGGCCGCCGCAGCGACCGGCCGCGATCCGGTGGCACTCAGGTTCGCTAACTATGTTCCCGACGACGCCTATCCGGTGAAGACGCGCACCGGCATCGACCTGGACGCGCTGTCGCACCAGGCCTGCCTGCGACGCCTAGCCGAGATCGTCGACATCCCGGCCCTGCGTGCGGAGAACGAACGGTTGCGCACCGAGGGGATCCATCGCGGCTTCGGCATCGCCTGCTTCATCGAGCGGACGGCCACCAACGCGCCGACGAACGCGCATATCCGCAAGGCGACGGCACAGGACGGGATCACGCTCTCCATCGATCCTTCCGGCGCGGTTCGCTGCGCCATCAGCGTCACCGATCAGGGGCAGGGCACGCACACGGTGGTGGCGCAGGTCATCGCCGATGAGCTTGGCGTCGCCGTCGAGCGCGTGCGCATCGTCTCGGGCGACAGCCAGGCCACGCCCTACGGCTCCGGCGTGCGCGCCTCGCGCGGTACCGCGGTCGGCGGCGAGCTCGCGCTGCATGCCTCGCGCGAGCTGCGCGCGGCGATCCTCGAGGCGGCGGCGCAGCTGTTGCAGACCAGTGCGGATAGACTGGGAATGAGCGACGGCATGATCCGCGAACGAGATTCACAGGCAAGTGGTATCAGCCTCGCCGACCTCGCCGAAATCGTGCACTTCAAGCCTCAGCTCCTACCGACGGGTGCTCAGGTCAATTTGTCGCTGTCCCGCCATCTCGGACACGACTGGCCGGCCCTCGTGCCGACCAATGGCGTGCAGGCCTCTCTGGTCGAGGTCGATGTCCGGACCGGCGCGGTGCGACTGCTGCGTCACTGGGCGGTCGACGATTTCGGCACCATCGTGAACCCGCTGCTGGTTGGCGAGCAGGTTCGCGGCGGCATCGCACAGGGGATCGGCCAGGCGCTGTTCGAGGAGCTGCTCTACGATGCCGACGGCCAGATGCAGAACGCCTCGCTCGCCGACTATCTCGTGCCGCTGGCGTCGGACCTGCCCGACATGGTGATCGACCATGTCGAAACGCCGTGGCCGCACTCGGTGCTGGGCGCCAAAGGCGCAGGCGAGGCCGGCACCACCGGCGCGGTCGGCGCCGTGCTCAATGCCGTCAACGACGCGATCCGGCCGCTCGGCGCGGCCATCACCGAGCTGCCGATGACACCGGAGCGCCTGCTCGCCGCGCTCAACCGCCTTTGACGTCCGCGGATGACACGATCCTCATGACCAAACCCTGGCCTGCCAACGACCGCATCCATCTCGCCAATGTTCACGTCCCCATCCAGGGGCTGGCCGGCGACGCGCCGGGCCGCCCCGACGAGGACGGGCTGGTCAGGCTCGACCTGGTGATCGAGCGCGGCATCGTCGCCGATCTTCTGCCGGCGGGATCTGTTACCGGCGGCGCCGTGTGCGACGCCGACGGCGGCATGGTGCTGCCGCCCTTCGCCGACCTGCACGCCCATCTCGACAAGGGCCACATTTTCCGCCGGGCGCGTAATCCCGAGGGCACGCTCGTCGGCGCCCGCGCCAGCACGCGTACCGACACCGAGAGGCACTGGCGCGAGGAAGATGTCGAGGCGCGCTTCGAATTCGCGCTGGAATGCGCCTATGCCCACGGCACCGGGGCGATCCGAACCCATATCGACTGTTTCGTGCCCGGCCAGGCCGAGATCAGTTTCGCGGTGTTCCGCCGGCTGCGCGAGCGCTGGGCAGGCCGCATGGTGGTCGAGGCTGCCGCGCTGGTCAGCACCGACCTCTACGACGCACCCGAGAACGGCGCCCTGATCGATATGATCGCCGAGTCGGGCGCGCGGCTGGGCGGCATCACCTACCGCCTCGATCACGGAGAGGACCCGGCGGTCGTCGATGCGCGCCTCGACCGGCTGCTGACGCTCGCCAGGGAGCGCAAACTCGATGTCGACCTGCATGTCGACGAGAACGGCGCGCCCTCGTCGACGACGCTCGCCCAGGTCGCCGAGGCGGTGATACGCCACGGCTTCGAGGGTCATGTCGTGTGCGGCCACTGCTGCAGCATGTCGATGCAGGAGGAGCCGGTGTGGCGGCGGACCGTCGGGCTCGCGCGCGATGCTGGCCTCACCATCGTCAGCCTGCCTCTGGTGAACCAGTTCCTGCAGGGCCGGATCGACGGCGGCACGCCACGCTGGCGGGGCATTCCGCTGCTCCGCGAACTGAAGGCGGCGGGCGTCGCGGTGGCGCTGGCGAGCGACAATTGCCGCGATCCGTATCATGCGTTCGGAGACCACGACATGATCGAGGTGTTCGGCGCCGGTGTCCGCATGGGCCATCTCGAAGCCGAGCTGGACCGGTGGCCATCGTCGATCACCACGGTACCGGCATCGCTGCTGGGCCTGGCTGAAGGCGGGCGGATAAGGCGTGGCGGGCCAGCCGACTTCCAGCTGTTCGGTGCGCGCGACTACAGCGAATTGCTGGCGCGCCGTCAGCCCGACCGGATGGTGATCCGCGGCGGTCGGCACATCGACGCCCGTTTGCCCGACTACCGCAAGCTCGATCGTGTCGTCGCCCGCAGCCAGATCGTCCACACGCAATAGGGGGCCCGGATCATGTTCACCAAGAGCCAGCACGCCGCGTGGCATCACGTCCTCGGGCTCTGCAAGCTGGGCGAGGGCGAGACAGCGGTTGTCCTCGGTGCGCAGGGGGTCGACACGCGCTACCGCGACACCGCCCTGCAGGTCGCTCGTGAGCGGGGCGCGACCGCCGCCTACATCGAGGTCGAGAATGCAAACCGGCTGCCCGCGACCGCCCTGGCGGCTCTGCGTACCGCAGACTTCGTGGTCGATCTCTCACACAGCCACGATCCGGAGATCCGCAAGCTCGCGCCGTACGGCACGCGCACGCTCGTGGTGCTGGAGCCGCCGGAAATCCTCGAGCGCATGCTGCCGCAGGCGTCGGACAAGGATCGCGTCCTGCACGCCCAAGCCTGTATCCGCCAGTCCGGGCGCATGCGTGTGACCACGGCGGCCGGCACGGATTTCGAGGTGGCGCTGGGCGAACTCGGCGGCAATTGCCAGTACGGGTTCTCGGACGAACCCGGCCATTGGGACCAATGGCCGGGTGCCTTCGTCACGACCTACGGCAACGAAGG
This sequence comes from Reyranella sp., assembly GCF_965228225.1. Lineage (GTDB taxonomy): Bacteria > Pseudomonadota > Alphaproteobacteria > Reyranellales > Reyranellaceae > Reyranella. The sequence goes on from NZ_OZ245801.1 coordinate 79,034, forward strand.
CTCGGCCAACGGTACCGTGGTGATTGCAGAAGGCGATATCGTCTTTCCCCAGAAGGAATATGTGCGCAACGCCATCACGCTCCGGATCGAGGGCGGCTATATCCGTGCGATCGAGGGCGGCGTGGACGCCATGCTGCTCAAGGCGACGCTCAATTCCTATGCCGACCCCGAAGTATTCGCCGTCTCCCATCTCGGCTGGGGACTCAGTCGCAACTCGCGCTGGGATGCCTTGGGATTCTACGACAAGAAAGAGATTGAGGGGCAGGACGGCCGTGGCCACTACGGCAACTTCCTGTTCTCGACCGGGCCAAACCTGTCGGGCGGCGGAACGCGCCGGGCGCCGCTGCATCTCGACATCCCGCTGCGTGACGCCACTGTCTGGCTCGACGACCGCCAGATGGTAAAGGCGGGCGAAGTGCTGGCAGCGGAGCAAAGAGCCTAGCAAGAAGTTCCTGTTCGCGGACGCGTCGTTACTCGACGAAGGCCATTTTCGACGGCCAACCCGCCCGGGTTGGCGGGACTGACCTTGGTGAGGCCCTTGCTTTCAAGGAGTGCGCCGATGTTGGCCAGCATCTGGACGCTGCCGCAGAGCATGAAGCCGTCGTTCTCTGGAGCCAGCGGCGGCAGGCCGAGCGGCACGAGAGGTCGCACCGGGCGGATCCGCTTCGAATAATTCGCGCGACGCTGCCGAAAATATGATCTTTACGCCCTGTGCCGGTGCGGTAGGTCTGACCTACATGACCGCAGAAACCTCCCCCCGGATCAGCTGGCCCGAAGAAGGCGTTCGACGCATTCCGTACGGCGTCTACTCGAGCCCCGACATTGCCGCGCGCGAGGAGAGCGCAATCTTCCGGGGACCGATCTGGCACTTCCTCGGACTCGAGGCGCAGATTCCCGACACCGGCATGTACGTGCTGGCGCAGGTCGGCGAGACGTCGGTCATCGTTGTCCGTCAGGCCGACGGCGGCATCGAGGCACTGGTCAACCGCTGCTCGCACAAGGGCACGCCGCTTGCCTATCTGCCGAGGGGCAAGACCAGCCGCTTTCTCTGCATCTATCACAACTGGTGTTTCGCGTTGAACGGCAAGATGCTGTCGGCCGCCTTCGAACGAGGCGTCGCCGGCAAGGGCGGCATGGCATCGACCTTCAAGAAGGAGGAAAACGGCCTGCAGAAGATGCGCGTGCATCGGCTGAGCGGGCTGATCTTCGGCACGTTCAGCGACCAGACGCCGCCGTTCGAGGAGTATGTCGGCGCCGACCTTATCGCCAACATCAAGCGCGTGTGCGGCCGTAAATTGCGCGTGCTGGGGCAGTACAGCCAGAAACTGCCGTCCAACTGGAAGCTCTACATCGAGAACGTAAAGGATCCGTACCATGCCTCGATCCTGCACGCCTTCAACGGCGTCATGAAGCAGGACCGGCTGACGATGGAAGGCGGCATCGTCATGGGCTCGCGGGGGTGGTCGCACATCAGCTACTCCAAGATGAGCACCGACCAGGGCGATGCAGTCTACAAGGACAAGACGCTGCGCTCGGGCGAGCTCACGGCCTACGGGCACGGCTTGCGCGACACGTCGATGACCGACATCTGGGACGATTTCGGCGACGGCGTCAGTATGACCATCCAGACGATCTTCCCGAATTTCGTCCTGCAGCAGCTTCGCAACTGCCTGGCCGTCCGGACGATCGTGCCGAAGGGAACCCACGAATCGGAACTTCGATGGACCGCCTTCGGCTTCGAGGACGACGACGAGCGCAAGCTGAACGGCCGCCTGAAGCAGGCCAACATGATGGGGCCGGCCGGCCTCATCGCCATGGAAGACGGCATGATCGGCGGCCTCGTCCAGCGCGGCATCGCCGGCGATCTCGACAAGGCGGCGGTGATCGAGATGGGGGGGCACGGTATCGAGCCGATCCCGGGATCGCGCGTATCCGAAGGCAGCGTGCGCGGCTTCTGGACCGGCTATCGCGCCCTGATGGGACTTTGACCATGGACACGATCGTTCAGGCGGGAGCCGTTTCGGAAGCGCAGGCAAGGCGCCTCCTTGTCGACTACGCCTATGCCATCGACGACGGGCGCCTGTCGGAATGGCCGACGTTCTTCACGGATCCCTGCCTCTACCGCATCACGACGCGGCAGAACGAGGAGCAGGGCCTGCCGCTGTCGATCATGCTGTGCGACAACCACGCCATGCTCTATGACCGGGTCGAGGCGATCGAGAAGGCCAATGTCTTCGAACCGCATTTCTATCGGCACATTCTCTCGGACTCGCGCATCGCTGCCGTCGCTGCCGAGGGTCTGGGACTCGAGACCAGCTTCATCTGCGTCCGCACCATGCTCGACGGCCGGCAGAGCCTGTTCGCGGCCGGCGTCTATCGCGACCATTTCGTGAGCAAGGACGGGGGATGCCTGCTGCGCTCGCGAACGGTCGTCCTCGATTCCTCGCAGGTCGACACGCTGCTCGCCATCCCGCTATGAGCCTGAGCGTGCTCAACCGGTCCCGTCTTCACGAGGTGAGCATCTCGACGCTCTCGACCGTGCTGTACCGCCTGGGCGTGAAGCGCGTGTGCCCGCTCGGTATCCGGCCGCTTTCCCCGGACCAGCCGCGCATGGTGGGCGAGGCCTATACGCTGCGGTTCGTGCCGATGCGCGAGGACGCCAGCGACCAGGCGAGCTACGGTACCGCGGCAAACCTGCACCAGCGCACGTTCGAGGAATGCCCGCCCGGCCACGTTCTGGTGATGGACACGCGCGGCGAGCTGCGTGGCTGTTCCTGCGGCGACCTGTTGATCGGCCGGCTGAAGGCGCGCGGTTGTGCGGGCATCGTCACCGATGGCGGGTTCCGCGACACGGCCGACATCGAGGCGCTGGGCTTCCCGGCCTATCAACGCGCGACCGTGCCGACGCCGAGCTTCGGCTACCTGCAGGCGGCGGAGGTCCAGGTGCCGATCGGCTGCGGCGACATCGCGGTCTACCCCGGCGACATCATCGTGGGCGACCGCGACGGGATCGTCGTTATCCCGGCCGCCCTGGCCGACAAGGTGGCCGAGACGGCGTGGGAACAGACCGGCTACGAGACCTTCGCGGCCGAGGAAGTGAGCCGTGGCCGCAGCATCGTCGGCCTCTACCCGGCGGGCGAGGTCGCGCTGGCGGACTACCGCGCCTGGCAGAAAGCCCGCGATGGCGGCGCCTGACTCGCGACTGGAAGTCGACGCCACCGACCGCGTGGCGCGCCTCGCCGCGCAATTCAAGGTGCACGGGATCGTGCTGTCGGAGCAGCAGGCGGCCGAGCTCGTGGTGGCATCCGACCGGCTGCAGCAACTCAAGGAGACGGTGCGCGCAGCCGCGACCCGCTCTCCGCAGCGCCGTTCATGAAATCGATTCCGTCCCTCACGGAGGCCGCACGCGCCATCCGCGCCGGGACGTTGAGCCCGCTCGACTTGCTGGAAGCCTGCCTGGACCGCCTTCAGGCCTGCGACGAGACCCTGCACGCCTTCGTCACGCGCACCTGTGGCAGCGCGCGCATTGCTGCCCAGACGGCGGAACGCGAGATCAAGGCGGGGCGCTGGCGCGGGCCGTTGCACGGCATTCCGATCGGCGTGAAGGATGTGATCGACGTGGCGGGCGTTCCCACCACTGCACAATCGCGGCAACTCCACGGCAACGTGCCGACCCGCCATGCGGCGGTCGTGAAGCGGTTCGTCGATGCCGGCGCGCTGATGGTCGGCAAGCTGACGACGCACGAGTTCGCGTTCGGCACGCCGTCCTGGGGACCGCCCGGACCTCCGGCGCTCAATCCGTGGAACTCCCGCCGCTTTGCCGGTGGCTCGTCGAGTGGCGCGGCCGTCGCTGCCGCGACAGGAATGGTTCTGGGCGCCATTGGTACCGACACGGCAGGCTCCGTGCGCAGCCCTGCCGCCCTGTGCGGCGTCGCGGGGCTGAAGCCGACGCGCCAGCGCATCGACACGGCGGGCGTTTTCCCCCTGGCCCGGAGCCTCGACACCGTGGGCATGATTGCCTGGACAGTCGAGGATTGCGCAACCTTGTTCGCCGCCGCCACACCGGCTCCCGAGACCGGTGTGCCTTGGCTGTCGTCCGACCGGATTCCGTTGCTCGACGCCGACCTGCGCGGACTCCGTATCGGTGTCTTGCGGCATTTCTTCGAGAAGGATGCACCGATCAGCATCGACGGCGCGACGGCGATCGACGACGCGCTCGATGTGTTCCGTGGCATGGGATGCCGAGTGCGCGACGTCGTCCTGCCGCCGCTTGGCGAATGGAATGCGGTCGGCATGATCATCCTGCTGGCCGAGGCCTTCGCCATCCATGAAGTGTGGCTGCGCGAGCGGGGGCATCTCTACGGCGATCAGGTCCGCGAGCCGCTCCTGCTGGGCGCCCTGATCGACGCCACGGACTATCTGGAGGCGAAGGAGCACGCGGTACGACTGGCGGCGATGCTCGATGCCGCGTTCGAGGAGCACGATCTCCTGGTGACGGCGATTCAGCCGGGCGAGGCGATTCCCATCGATTCAGTGTCGAAGTGGGGCTTCCTGGAGAGGCCGAGCTACGGCATCCCGTTCAACGTCAGCGACAATCCCGCCCTTTCGGTGTGTTGCGGCTTCGGTCGCCAGGGATTGCCGCTCGCCCTCCAGCTGGTGGCACGGCGGAACGATGAGCTGACCCTGCTGCAGGCCGGCCACGCCTACGAGCAGGCAGGCGGCTGGCGGCGGGCGCGTCCACCGGCATCGGACGGGGGTACGGAACCGCCGCCATGAAGTAAGATCGCCCGCCATGGCTCTCGGACTCCTGCCCCATTTCGTCAATACGGCGGCGTTGCGCTACTTCTACGAAGTGGCCCGCTACGGCTCCTTCCAGATCGCCGAAGAGAAGGTGCACATTGCCGGGTCCGCGATCCGGCGGCAGATCCAGCTTCTCGAGGAGGAGCTGGGGTCCAAGTTGTTCGTGCGCGAGCGGGCCGGGCTTCGCCTCACGGCGGCCGGCGAGGCGCTGCTCTACCGGCTGCGGCGCGCGATGAAGGAACTCAGCGCCGCGCGCGTCGAGATCGACGTTCTGCAGGGCATGCACACCGGCAACGTGCGTCTTGGCATCAACGAGACGATGGCGCGTGAATTCCTGCCGACTTTCATCGAGACCTTCGGCAAGAAATATCCACGCATCACCCACGACATCACGGTCGGCAATTCGAACGCGCTGTCGGACATGCTGCTGCGCAGCGAAGTCGACATCATTCTGGGGTATGCGCTCGAGGCGAAGGACGGGCTGCAGAAGGTGCTGTCCTACGATCTGCTGACTTGCGTGACGGTCCATCGCAAGCATCCCTTCGCCAGGCGCGCCTCGGTGCGCGTGGTCGACCTCGTCGACGAGCGTTTCATCATGCCCAGCACCGATTCCATGACCCGGCGCATCTTCAACGAGCTGTTCGCGCGCGTGGCGGTGAAGCCGGTGTTCAGCATCAGCACCAATTCCTTCGAGCTGATCGCCCTCATGGTTGCGCGCGGCCTCGGCATTGGCTGCCAGGTCTCGCTCTTTGCCGGCCCCGATCCGACGCGCCCGGACCTGGTCTATGTGCCGGTGCGGGACGCCCGCATCGCGTCGGCAGTCCTGGGATGCTGCATTGCCCAGGAAGGGGTGCCCAACATGGCGGCGTCCCTCCTGCTCAAGGAACTGGGCGCGGCGCTCGCACTCTGGCGGTCCGAATCGGGGTCGCGCGTGGCCGACAGAGTCGTCGCGAAGGCTTCATCGGCGCGGTCGCGGCCCGTCTAGACTGGCCCGGGGTTATTTCTCGTCGCGCCGGATCGAGGCGTGCCAGGGCAGCAGGCTTCGCTCGAGAAAGCCCACGAACCAGAAAAACAGGATGCCGACCGCCGACAGGAAGGCGATGGCGGCGAACTGACGGGTCACGTTCTGGTCGGTTGCCGCCACGACGATGAGATAGCCCAGCCGCTGTCGGCGCCGACGAACTCCGCGACGATGGCGCCGATGACGGCGAGCACGCTCGCTACCTTGAGGCCGGCGAAGATGCTGGGCAGGGCATTGGGCAGGCGGAAATGCCAGAACACCTGCCATGCGCTCGCGCCCATCGACTGGGCGAGGTAGACGGTCTGGAAGTTCAGCGATTTCAGTCCGACCACGGCGTTGATGACGATCGGGAAGAAGGTCATCAAGGTCACGATGATGATCTTGGGCGTCAGGCCGAAACCGAACCACACCAGGAAGAGCGGCGCCACCGCCACCTTGGGGATCGTCTGCGTGCCAACGATCAGCGGATAGAACAGCTTCTCGAAGATGCGCGAGTACGTGAAGAGCACCGCGAGAGGCATGGCGATGGCAAGCGAGACCAGGAAGCCGAGGCCGATCTCCGACAGGGTCACCAGCGCATGCTGCGACAGCAGGCTCCAGTGCTTGATCATGTCTGCGATGATGGCGGTCGGCGTCGGCAGCAGGTAGGGCGGCACCTTGAGGACCACGACCGCGATCTGCCAGGCGGCGAAGAAGGCGAAGCCGCTCACCAGCGCCCATGGCATCTCGATACGACGGAGGAATTTCATCTTCTATTCCTCGCGCAGGATGCCGATGGATTCGAACACGCGGCCGATGCGCCGGCTGTATTCGATGAAGCGCGGCTGCTCGCGCATCGCCATGCGGCGCGGCCTTGGCAGGTCGATGTCCACGATCTCCTCGATCCGGCCAGGACGCGGCGACATGATGATCACACGATCACTCAGAAACACCGCCTCAGACACCGAATGGGTGATGAACAGAACGGTGGTCGGGCTCTCCTGCCAGAAGCGCAGGAGGTCGATGTTGAGCTGGTCGCGCGTCAGCGCGTCGAGGGCGCCGAACGGCTCGTCCATCAGGAGCAGGGGCGGACTGTGGAGCAGGGCCCGGCAGATCGAGGCGCGCTGACGCATGCCGCCCGATAGTTCGTGCGGATACATGCCTTCGAATCCCTTGAGACCGACCAGTTCGAGCAGATGGAGCGCCCGGTCCTTGAGCGTGCGGCGGTCGAGGCCGCGCACCTCCGCCTGCAGCATCACGTTCTGCAGAATCGTGCGCCATTCGAGCAGTACGTCCTGCTGGAAGACAATGCCGATGTCCGTGTAGGGCGCGTTCACTTTCGTGCCGCCGATGGTGATGCTGCCGGTCGAATGGCCGACGAGGCCCGACAGCAGCATCAGGAGCGTGCTCTTGCCGCAGCCGCTCGGCCCGACAATGGAGACGAATTCCTTCTCGCGGATCGTGAGATCGACGGTTTCCAGCGCCCTGATCGGACCGCTGCGGGTCTCGTAGGTCTTTGAGACCTTCTCGATGGTGATGAACATTCCCTATACGCCCGTCAGCTTCTCGATGGTGCTCGTCTTCACGTTCTCGATGTGCTCCGCCATCAGCCGCCGGGCTGCCCCGGCGTCGCGGTTCTCGAGTGCCTGCAACAACGCCAGATGTTCGGCGCAACTATCGTGCAGGCGGCCGGGAACGCTGCGCGTCTCGAACATGTGCGTGCGCTGCCTGAGTTCGAGCGCCGTCTCGGCCAGAATCTGGTTGCCGCAATGATCGCCGATCATGGCGTGCAGGGCCTCGTCGACGGCCCATCCCCTGGCGTTCGGTGTCTGGGGGGCGGCCTGGATGTCGGCGATCTGCTGACGGGCGGCGGCGATCTCCGTCAGCGGCACGCGCAGCGCGGCCAAGGCGGCTGCCTCCGATTCGAGCAGCTTGCGAACGTTCAGCACCTCGACGAACTCACGCAGGCTCAGGCGGCGCACGATCAGGTAACGGTTGAGGTGACGCTCGACGAGGCCCTTGCTCTCCAGCCGCGTCAACGCTTCGCGCATCGGGGTGCGCGAGATGTTGAGGCGGAGCGCGAGCTTGCGCTCCTGCAGCGGCGTGCCACCCGGCAGCTCGCCCGACAGCATCAGGTCGAGCAGGCGCTCATAGGCCAGATCGCTCAGGCTGGGTTCGATGCCAATGTCTTCCAGGGGGCCGAGGGGGGCCAAGGCCTTGTTCATGCGGTCTTCTCCAGCAGGCGTTCCGCCGCGTTCTCGGCGAGTCCGGCGGCGGCATCGAGTTTCCAGGCATTGCGCGCCAGCGGGTGGGCCGTGCGATCGAGTTGCCGGTCGAGATGGCGGCGTAGCTCGGAGAGTGTCGGGCGCGTGCCTTCGAGCGCCCGCTCGGCTTGCGTGGCGCGCCAGGGTGTCGGTGCGAGGGCGCCGAGCACGATCCTGACGTCGCGCCAGCGCCCGTCGCCTTTGTCGAGATAGGACAGGGCGCAGGAGGCGACCGCGAAGTCGCCTTCCCAGAGGCCGAGCTTCTCGAAGCGGGCGCAACGGCCGAGCGCCGCGGCGGGAAGCCGGATCTCGACCAGCACGTCCTCGTGCCCCAATACCGTTTCGCCCGGTCCGGAATAGAGGGCGAGGATGGGTACCGTCCGCCGTCCGAAGCGGCCGGCGATCACGGCCTCGGCGTCGAGGGCGCCCAGCGCCGTCGCGAGATCCGAAGGCGTTACCGCCTGGCAGCGATGGCCGCCGATCGCCGCGTGATAGAAGCGGTGATCGCCGGAGATGGCGTAGCACGGGGCGCTCAGGCCGGCGCGCTTGTAGCAATTGAAGCCATTGCGATAGAACCAGCAGCGTTTGCCTTGCAGCAGGTTGCCGCCGACGGTTGCCATGGCGCGGATCTGGCTGGAGGCGATCGTGGCGATCGTTTCCGACAGGAGCGGCACGCCGGCCGTCGCGCGTGCGACCTCGGCCAGTGTCGTCGCGGCGCCGAGCACGAGTGAGCCGTCGGCATCGGTTCGCACGCCCCTCATTTCCGGTACGTCGAGCAGTGAGGCGAAGTGGCCGCCACTGCCCAGTCCCTGCTGGCGGCCGGGCAGGATGTCCGTGCCGCCCGCCAGCGGGACGCCGCCGGTCTTGAGGGACGCCACGACGGCGTCCACGCTTTCGGGCATGTCGATGCGGTCGATCGAGGGAGGGCGCTGCGCCGCTGCTTGGCGCAGGCGATGGGCGTGCAGCAACTTGAGCAGCCCGCGCGGATAGAGCCATCGAATGAACGCGATCCACCAGCGGGTCGGACGCCGCCACAGTTTGTGGTCCCGCCGTCGGCCTTCCCTTTCGGCGAGCCCGTCCATGATCTTGTCGGGCGTGATCGGCAGCTCGCGCACGCGCACGCCGGTTGCGTCGTAGACGGCGTTGGCGATGGCTGGGGCAGGGGGCGTGTTGCACAGTTCGCCGATGCCCTTGGCGCCGTGCGGTCCCACGGGATCGCCGCCTTCGAGCAGCATCGTGCGGATCCGCGGTAAGTCGCCGGCGCGCGCCATCGCATAGTTGATCAGCGCCGGATTCACAGCGCGACCCTGCTCGTGGATCATCTCTTCGCCGAAGGCCGCGCCGCCGCCCATCTGGACGCCGCCGGCGATCTGACCGTGCACCATCACGGGGTTCAGCGCCGTGCCGATATCGTGGGCCGCGGCAAAGTCGACGATCCGCAGCTTGCCGGTCTTGAGGTCGACCTCGACCTCCGCCCCGTGCGCGGCAAAGCTGTAGGTGCCCGAGAAATTGCCACGCCCGTTCTCGTCGAGGAGCTCAGAGGCCTCGTCGATATAGGAAACCTCGGTGCTGAGGATGCCGTCGACGGTGTCCGGATGCTGCGCGACCAGTCGGGCAATGGGCACCCGACCGGCGTCGGAGACGGCGTGTCCGTCCTCGAAGCGGATCGGCAGGTTGCCGAGGTCGCGCGCCGCGACGGTCGACAGCCGCTCGATGATGGTCCGGCACGCCTTGAGGACCGCGTGGCCGGTATAGTAGGTGCCGCGCGAGCCCCAGGCCCCGAGATCGTAGGGCGTCTGGTCGCTGTCGATCGAGATGATGCGGATCTTCCCGAGTGGCAGGCCGAGATTGTGCGCCACGATCTGGGTCAGGATGGTGCGCTGCCCGGTGCCGGTGTCGGCGCCGCCGAAGCGGATCAGGGCGCCGCCGTCGGTATCGAGATCGATGATGCTGTCGTTGCGGTTGGAACCCGGGAAAGCGTAGGTCCCGGACGAATGGAAGCCCGTGGCGATGCCGAGGCCGCGGCCGGGCCGGCGCTGCTTCTTCTTCGTGTCCCAATCCAGCGCCGAGCGCACCGCTTCCAGGCACTCTGCCAGGCGCGCGGTCTGGAGGCGCGCGCCCTGAAGGGTCTCAGTGAAGGGCCGGTTGGCATTGCGAAGCCTGAGATCGATCGGGTCGATGCCAAGCTTCCCGGCGAGATCGTCGAGCAGCGATTCCAGGGCATAGACGGCCTGCGTGGTGCCATACCCGCGGAACTGACCGCCAGGCTGCTTGCTGGTGTCGATCAACTGCGCGTCGACCGCCAGCGCCTCGGTACGATAGAGCGTGCCGAACGCTTTGGGACCGGACGACATCACGCTCCAGCCCGAATGAACATAGGCGCCGTTGTCGACCTTGATCGTGCTGTCGATCGCCCGCACCAGCCCCTCGTCGTCTGCATGCAGCGTGAGCTCGGTCCGCCAGCCATGCCGTGTCTTGGTCATGGCGAATTCCTCCGCGCGCGTGAGGGCGATACGCACCGGCCGCTTCGCCTCGCGCGCCAGGACTGCGGTGATGGCTTCATGCTCGGCGATGCGCGACTTTGCGCCGAACGCGCCGCCGATCCCGACCTCGTGCAGGATGACCTGGGACTGGTCGAGATTCAGAAGCTGCGCCATTTCCTTGGCGACGAAGAACGGTGCCTGCGTGCCCGTCCACAGGTGAAGCGTGCCATCGTCCTTCCACAGGGCGACGGTCGCGTTGGTTTCCATGCAGACATGGGTTTGCGGCGGAAACCAGTAGCTGCCGCGCACGCTGTTCGTCGCGACGGCCTTGGCCTTCGCCATGTCGCCCCAGCGGCGGACCAGTTTGTAGGCAATGTTGGCGATGCCGGTTGGTCGCTCGTGCAGGACGGGCGCGTTCTCCTCTGTCGCCGTGTCGATCGTGAAGGCGGCCGGCAGCGGAGCGTACACGACCTCGATGCGGTCCAGCGCGGCCTGGGCCTGCTCGGCCGTCTCCGCCGCGACCGCGGCGATTTCCTGCCCCACGAAGCGCACGACATCGACGGCGAATGGCGTGCGGTCGGCGGCTCCATCATGGATGTAGCGCGCACCCTCGGGGAAATCCCGAGCGGTGATGATTGCGTGGACGCCCGGCATGCCCTGCGCCCGGCTCGTATCGATCGAGACGATGCGCGCATGGGCGTGCGTGGAACGCAAGATGCGACCGATCAGCAGTCCTTCGGGCGCGAGGTCGCCGATATAGGTGAAGCGGCCCGAGGTGAATTTTTCCCAGTCGAGCGGCCTGATGCTGCGGCCCAGGACGGGGGAGCGGCTGACCGGGGCGCTCACGCGTCGACCATTTGGCGGCCGCGACGCTTCTCCGCGGTGGCCCAGATGGCATCGACAATGCCGTTGTAGCCCGTGCAGCGACAGATATTGCCCGACATCTCGTAGCGGATGACGCGTTCTGCTTCTGCCCGCGTCGCAGGCAGGCCGGCGCGCAGAAGAGCGGCAGCGCGAACGAGCTGGCCCGAGGTGCAGAAGCCGCACTGGAACCCGCCCAAATCGGCGAAGGCCTCGCGCAGATCCTCGAACTCCTCGGTCAGGCCTTCGACGGTCGTCACCTCGCCGCGCACGCGGGCGGCCAGGGTCAGGCAAGCCATGACCGGCACGCCGTCGATGAGCACCGTGCAGGAGCCGCACTCGCCGCGGCCGCAGGCTTCCTTTGCTCCTTTTAGGTTCAAAGTGCCGCGTAGAACGGCAAGGAGGGTCATGCCCGGGGGCGCGGAAATTTCATGCGCCCGCCCATTCACCTTCAAACCAGCCACGATTCCTGCATTCCCTCAACTCATCCGTGCCCGGTTCGGGCGTGGTATACCAATTGCATTCCAAATCCATGCCAACTGTTGGCGCGGGTTTGGATCATGGGATCGGAACAGTTCGCTTTCACGCGACGTGGGTCGGCACACGCCGGCCCGCTTCGATCGCGATGGGCTCTGTGCGCGCCTCGTCCATTGCAGCTGGCGGCGCGGCGAAATGCCGGCGTGAAGAGTCAAGTCAAGCAGGGAACAGCGGAGAACCGATATGACGACGATGAAGAGACGGACGATGCTGGGCGGAAGCCTCGTTGCGGCCGCGGGCCTCGGGGCGGGTGGTGCGAGGGCTCAGGCACAGCCCGCGACGCTGCGACTCGACTGGACGCCATCGGGCTATCACGCGCCGTATTTCTATGGCGTGGCCAAGGGCTACTACAAGGATGCTGGCGTCGATCTGCAGATCTTCGACGGCAAGGGCAGCCTGTCGACCCTCACTGCGGTCTCTGAAGGCGCCGACACGATCGGGATCGCCAGCCTCGCCACCATGTCGCTCGGTGTATCTCAGGGCCGCCAGCTGGTGGCCATCGGCGGCATGATCCAGACTATGCCCGATGGCATCATCTCGCTGCAGGGTTCGGGCATCACAAAGCCCAAGGACATCGAGGGCAAGACCTGGGGCTACAATCCCGATGACTACTCGACCAAGCTCTTCCCCGCTTTCGCCGCGGCGGCCGGTATCGACGAATCCAAGGTGAAGAAGATCCAGCTCAGCCATGCCGTGGTGCACACCTCGCTGCTCGCCGGCAAGATCGACTTCATGATCGGCTGGGAATTCACCGATGCGTTGCGCATCGCCCGCCAGAAGCCGATCGAGCCCCCCATCAAGTATGCCGACTACGGTGTGAACATGTTGGGCGGCGGCATCTTCTTGCACAAGAAGACGGCAACCGAGAAGGCCCAGCTCCTGAAAGGCTTCCTCGCGGCCACGACAAAATCGTTCGACGAGGCGTTGAAGAACCCCGGGGTTGCGGTGGAGGCCCTCGTCGCGGCGCGGCCCGGCGCGGACAAGGATCTGCTGCTCGAGCAACTCAAGCGCACGCCGCCCTATCTTCACACCAAGGCGACCGCGGGCAAGCCTTTTGGCTACATGGCGGCCGAAGACTGGGAGGGAACCCTCAAGTTCATGAAGCAGGCCTTCGAATTCAAGACAGACGTGAAGGCGAGCGACGTCTACACAAACGATTTCCTGCCCAAGGGATAGGCGACGTCGGCGCAAAGCGGCAGTCATCGACGGAATGCCCCCTTTTGGGGGGCGATTCCTAGACTACCTGCGCCGTTCAGGACACGACGCTCAACGTCGCGAGCTTCGCGGCCATGCTGGAAAGGGTCGGGGATCGAATAGCCGTCTCGACCTCGCTGGAGGAACACTTCCTTCACTGTCTCATGGGGGGCCGGAACGGACGGCCGAATTCATGATCGGATCGTCGCGGCCAGCCCGTTCAGTACGCGGCTTCCAGCAGCTGCTGCGCCGCGGCAATGCGCTCAGCATCGGATCGGACGCCTGCGTTGGCATTGAAGTTCTTGACCGTCTGCCCCGCGATGAGGGGAAGCGCCGATCGCGGGATGTTCAGTTCGCTGAGACGAATCGGCATTCCCACGCAGCGGTACAGTCGTTCCAGCTCATCGGCGATGACCAGCCGGGTCGGCCTGTTGCTGCGACCGAGGCCGAGGGCGTCGGCGACGACCTGCGCGGCGGCTGCGTCGTCATCCTGTGACAACCGGATCTTGGTGGCGTGGATGGTGGAGATCGACTCGCCCTGGCCGACATGCGGGAACTGGACGTGCAAGGCGGTCGAAACGGCGTAGTCTCCGCCAAAGGAAGAACTGGCGCCCATGCGGACCCCATCGTCCTCGGCCCGGTTCTGAAGGAACGCCGCGATGCAGAGATCGGCACGCGAGGCTGCATCGTCGCGATCCTGCGCGAGGGCCGAATAGGCGCGAAAGGCGAGACGGAACGCCTGAAGGCGATCGCCTTCGACCAGTGGATTGGATTCGGGCGCGGCGATGGATCCGACAAGACTGGAGAAGACCGTGGTGGCGGTTGAGCGATGGGAGGAAGAGGGTGTCGTCATCAGGACATCGTAATCCAGCAGGATTGCCTGCGGCCGGGTCTTGGGGTCGAAGTACTCCATTCGATGATCAAGATCGGCATTCTTCAGTCCCGTTCCAGCGCGATTCATCGCGCTGGTGGGAGTGGTCGGGATGTTGACGATGGGCATCTTCGGCGCGGCCAGGCGCGGGCTGTAGGCCGGCTTGTCGGCCGGGTACTGCGTCATGAGCTCGAAGGGATCGCGATCCTCTCCGAGGAAGATGGCGACGGCCCGCGTGGCGACCAGCACACTTCCGCCCCCGACGGCGATGAGGAGATCGGCCTTGGCCTCGCGAGCGGCATCCCTCGCGGCGCAGACGTTGGGATAGGGGCAGTCTTTTTCGATCTGATCGAAGACGCCGGCGAAGGCCGGCCCCAGAGTCTTTTCAAGGCGGCGAACGATGTCGGTTCGCCCGTTGATGGACGGCGAGCAGACGACGAAGGCGCGCTTGGCGCCGGCGCGAGCAACGACTTCATTGAGATGGTTCTCAAGGACGTTCGATCCGCAGTGCAAACGCCAGCTATAACCCGAGGCACGAAAGCTCACTCGATTTCCTCCTGTTTTCGGGATCTTTGTAAACCGATAGCACATTTTGCCGTCGGCCATGGCTGCAGCCCGCTATAGTGCCGATGTCCGTTGTGCGAGGAGTGAAGTCCAGTGGCATTGCCGTCGTCCGTCGCCGTCATGAGCGGTCTCGCCCTCGAGGTGGCCGTCAATCGCTGGCTGAAACCGGCCTTCGAGGCCGCCTCGTCTTATCGCCTGGAAATCGACTGGCGCCCGACCACCGCCATCATGAAGTCGATCGCCGAAGGGCAGCGCGCCGACGTCGTCATCGCCATCAACGGCGCCATGGACAAGCTCTGCGCCGAACGCATCGTGCGTCCCGAGACCCGCGTCTGTCTCGCCGATTCGATCCTGGGCGTCGGCGTCCGCGAGGGCGCGCCAAAGCCCGACGTCTCGACGGTCGAGGCGTTCAAGCGCACGCTGGTGGCTGCGAGGGCGGTAGCCTACTCGCGGGCCGGTGCGAGCGGCATCTACTTCACCGGGCTGGTCGAGCGGCTGGGGATTGCCGCGGAGGTCAACGCGCGCGCCGTCGCGATCCCGATGGGCTTCACCGGCGAGAAGGTCGCGAGCGGCGAGGCCGACATTGCGATCCAGCAGGTGAGCGAACTGATGTCGGTGCCCGGCGTCGCCGTCGCCGGTCCGTTTCCGCCGGAGGTCCAGACCGTCTCGACCTTCGATGCCGCCATCTTTGCCGATGCGGCGAACCCCGAGGGTGCCGCCGCGTGGATGGCGCTGCTCGCCTCGCCCTCTGCTGCGAAGGCCTATGGCGATGGTGGCCTGGTATCCCGCCTCGCGCAGTCCTGAAAACGCTCTCCTTTCGAAGGACCGGCCGCATGTCGAAGAAGCCCCGAATCGTCCTCCTGCATGGCACGCCCGTCGCCATCGAACCCATCCAGCGCGCGTTCGCCACGCGATGGCCCGAGGCCGAGGCCGTCGACCTGCTCGACTCCTCGCTGTCGATCGATCGCGCCAAGGACCACGAGCTGACGCCGCGCATGTTCGAGCGCTTCGTCGAGCTCGGCGGTTATGCGCACCGCATCGGGGCCGAGGCGATCCTCGTCACCTGCTCGGCGTTCGGGCCGGCGATCGAGCGCATGGCCCGGGAACTGCCGGTGCCCGTGCTGAAGCCCAACGAGGCGATGTTCCGGGAGGCGATCGGCCGGGGACGGCGGATCGGGATGCTCGCGACCTTCGCGCCGTCGGTGCTGACCATGACGGAGGAGTTCGAGCAGTTCGTCGCCGAGGCAGGCGCGCAGGCAACGCTCGAGACGATCGTCGTCGAGGGGGCCATGGACGCGCTCCGCAAGGGCGACGCCGACCGGCACAACGCGCTGATCGCCGCGCGGGCGCCCGAGCTCGCGCACTGCGACGCCATCATGCTCGCGCACTTCTCGACATCGCGGGCGCTGGCTTCCGTCACCGCCGCGGTCGCGACACCCGTGCTCACCGCGCCCGACGCCGCGGTCGACCGTATCCGGGCCGCCATCGGCGGCTAATAAAGGAGGAATTCATGGCAAAGCGAATCGTCGAGAGCCCGCAGGCGATGAAGGCGCTGGTCGGTCAGGAGCTGGGAGTCAGCGACTGGCTGGTCATGACGCAGGAACGCATCAACCTGTTCGCCGAGGCCAGCGGCGACCATCAGTGGATCCATGTCGATGTCGAGCGCTGCAAGACCGACATGCCGGATGGCAAGACCATCGCGCACGGCAATCTCACCTTTTCCGTGATCTCCACCTTCGCCCGCGATGTGCTGAAGATCGACAATATGCGGAACGGCATCAACTACGGCTCGAACAAGGTACGCTACACCAGCCCCGTGCAGGTGGGCGCGCGCATCCGCGGCCGCCAGAAGCTGCTGGCCGCCGACGACATGCCAAACGGCGGCATTCGCATGACCTACCAATGGACCGTCGAGATCGAGGGCCAGGAGCGTCCGGCCTGCGTCGCCGAGACCATGAGCATCGCCTACGCGAAGACGTAGAGTCTTTCACCTCATCCTGAGGAGCCGTGCGAAGCGCGGCGTCTCGAGGATGGGCAACAGACGCGGTGTTCGTGCCCACCCTTCGAGACGCTCACTGCGTTCGCTCCTCAGGGTGAGGTCGGTGTTGGGATGCCCGACTCGATTCGGCGCTACTTCCGTTTCAGATAGTCGATCGCGAGATAGCTGAGCGCGCGCACGCCGTACTTGAGGGCGGGCTCGTGGACGCGGAAGAGCGGCGAATGGTTGGCCGGCGACTGCAGCGGGTCGTCGTCCGGTGGCACGATACCCAGGAAAAAGAACATGCCCGGCACGACCTGGGCGAGATACGAGAAATCCTCGGCGCCCATCACCGGGCGCACCTCGGTGACGCGCTGGGTGTCGAGACCGTTCTTCAGGCTGGTGGTGCCCCAGTCGGTGAGCGGCGGATCGTTGTAGGTCACCGGCACGCCCTCGAAGACCGTGACGGTGGCCTTGGCGCCCGCGGCATCGGCGATGGCGGTGGCGGTCTTGTCGATGCGCTTCCAGATCTCGGCGCGCACGCCCTCATCGTGGGTGCGGATGGTGCCTTCCATGGCGACCGAATCGGGCAGGATGTTGTTGCGCACGCCGCCATGGATGGTCGAGACCGAGACCACCGCCGGCGTGAGGGTGGGATCGAGCTGACGGCTGACGATGGTCTGCAAGGCCAGGATGATCTGCGCCGAGGTGACGACCGGATCGATGCCGCGCCACGGCTGCGAGGCGTGCGTCTGGCGGCCCTCGACGTCGATCTTGAGGCGATCGGCGCTCGCCATCAGCCCGCCCGGACGGAGCGCGATGACGCCTGAGCGGATGCCCGAGGTGACGTGCAGGCCGAACACGGCGGACGGTGCCGGATTCTGCAGGCAGCCGTCGGCGATCATCGCCTGGGCGCCGCTCGGACGGCCGTCGTTGGAGCCTTCCTCGTTGGGCTGGAAGATCAGCTTCACCGTGCCCGGGATCTCATCCTTCATGCCGGCCAGGATCTCGGCCACCCCCATCAGGATGGCGACGTGGCAATCGTGGCCGCAGGCATGCATGACCGGAACGGTCTGCCCGAGATACTGCGCCGTGGCCCTGGAGGCAAAGGGCAGGTCGACCTTCTCCTCGACGGGCAGCGCATCCATGTCGGCCCGCAGCGCCACGACGCCGCCGGGCTTGCCGCCCTTCAGCACGCCCACGACGCCGGTGAGCCCGACGCCTGTCTTCACCTCGTAGCCGAGCTTCTCCAGGTGCGCGGCGGCGAGCGCGGCGGTGCGCGTCTCCTGATAGGAAAGCTCCGGGTGCTCGTGAATGTCGCGCCGCCACGCGATGACCTTGTCCTCGATCTCGAGGGCCGCCGCGGAAATGCGCTCGGAAAGTTCGTTCTCGGGGGTGATGTCATTCATGCCGTGAGTGTCCTGCGCGACGGGGCGGGGGCGCAAGGGCTTACCATCTTTCAAGCCGACCCGGCACGGCAGATGGTCGTCGTTCTGCGAGAACCGGGCACGGGTCGGGCCTGTTCACCAAGGCCCATGGGCCGGGAAGAAAGGTTCGTAGCCTTGCTGGTGGACAGGGCGGGATTGCCTCAAGTTGGCGGGAAACGACAGTGAAATCGGTCTTTTCAAGAACAGCGCTTGTGTCAGTTTGTGCCAGCCATTTGGTCGTTTAATCGCGCCGTGATCGAGCAAATGGAAGCGGAGATGCAGATGCGAGAGATTGTATATTTGAACCTTAGGGGCGCTGAGCTGTTCGTCGATATCATGAAGGGCGCGGCCCGACGCTCCTCAGGAATGAAAGCGGCGGCGGGTTCATGTGGGACCGCTGGGTGGTGTCCTGTGATTGCGCTCGGTGGAGGCCCACGATGTGGGTAGAGGCCTCGCTGGAGAAATACAACGGCCGTCTGCGGATTGTGGGTGGCCCCGTTCTTCTGTCTGAGCACGGCGCGGTTGTGCTAGCGTAGGTCATTCGCGGGGAGGAGGGACGGTGGCCCGTATTACTGGAGTCATTCTTTGCGGGGCGGCCCTGATCGCTCCGCTAGGGGGCGTTTTGGCGCAGGTGCCGAAGATCGATGGCTACGATGGCTACAGGTTCGGCATGACTATCGAGGAAGCGACCAAGGTGAAGACCGGGCTCAGTTATGTCTCTTGTGATTTCAAAGACGTGGTTGGCTGCATCCAGTATCCGGTTACGGTCTCGGCCTTTCCCGCGCAAGTCTCCGTGCAGTTCAAGGGCGCCACGCCAAGGGTCGTGCAGATCGTTGTAAGCTTTGATTCCTTGAGAGAGCCCAATAAGAACCCTTGTCGCGCAATCTCGAAGGAGGTTTTCCGACTAATGGCGGCGAAGTACGGCGATGCGCCTCTCGTTAAGAAGGGGACTGCGACCTGGGCTTCTCCCAATGGTGGAGCGGTGGAGATGTCGTCGCTCTGCCTCGATGAAGCCACCGGCATGAATGTGATCGTCTATCGCCCGTCAGCTTCGTTGTAGGCACTGGAGGGGCACTAGGTGATCGATATTCGAAAGCCCCTAGAGGGTGTGCCGGGCTTGCTCTTGATGGCCGCCCTCATCTTCTTCGGGGCAACAATCGGCATAGGCGTCGCGCTGGTGTTCACCTGGATGCCAATGAGCGATGCCCTCGCGAATTTTCTCGGAGGTGCCGTAGGTGCAGGGCTTGGCGCTGCGTTAGCGGTAATGGGTGCGGTCTATGTTCAGAGAAGAGAGCGAAGAGAGCAGTTATTAGTTTCGGTCCACGCGCTCGTGGGGAGGCTGGAGAATCTGGAACGCTATCTGATGTTTCTCGAGAGCGGCCTAGAGCGGCCAGGCAAGGAAGCCGTTGGAACAGAAGAGGCTACGAGTCGAGTGGTGAAGATTGTTCAGCAGCTCCAGCGGCAGGCCGATGAGTTTCCTAGATTTGACGATATGTCTAGAGAATGGTCGTTCTGGATCGGAGACCTGAAATTCATGCTTGAGGAACACCTCGGAGAAGTACTGCAGGAGGTAACAAACCGAGCACAGCCCAAACAGACAGTCCGGTATGATCGGGCACTTCTCGCCGCTGAACCCCTCATTAGCCAAGTACGGGACCTGTTAGCCGAGGCCCGCAAGCTACTCGACTGAGGTACCGCGCAGACGGGCTTGCGGGTGCGCAACGCTCGCGGGATACCAAAAATCGCCCCTCAGGCCTCAATCTCCCCGCTTGTTCAGTTCCTTGGCGATGCTCGTAAAGGACTATGTCGACTAGCTTGGACGTTCCCTGAGCACCTCCCGGTATTCCTCGGCACGCTCATCGAAAAGAGTGTCGAGAAAGCCTGAAGTTCCTTGATCTACTGGCCTTGGGAGGCCACTGGCGGACAGGGCGGGATTGGCCCTAGTCGGCAGTAAAAGGCAGGAAAATCAGGCGTTCCAAGAGCTACGCTTGTGCCAGTTTGTACCAGAGACTTGGCCCGAAACCTAGTTTGTCGTGTGCTGCTTCCCACACTCTCGGGAGGCGCTTGGCGCCCCGCCTGTCCCGGCGGGGAGGAAAATGACGGGATAGGTTCCCCATCTGACGCTACGCCTCAGGTTTCGGTGCCGCGACTTCATTTGCGGAGGGGGTTCTCCCGAGAGCTACCTTGCCAAAGCCGGCCTTGGCCGCAGAAATGAACTGGTCTTTCAACTCGGGAACAAGTTCGAGGGCCCTTCGAAAGTGTTCGGAGTTGAAAAGCTCCTGGTATGGGCTTCCATGGCTGGTAGCTTCCACTAGTCGTAGGGGGGCTTCATCAAGGCGGGTCAAGATTGAGCCAAATAACCTAGCCTCAAAAACAGGATCAATTCTCACGGCCTCTCTGCGAAAACCTTCATATGCTTTCGCTACAGAAGCTTTGAAGGCGTAGTCCTCGCCCATTCGAAACCGCTGCCCTATTTGCTTCGTCATGAGCCAAGCAAACCATAGCGGAGCACCAATACTCAAAACAGCAAACACAAGTTCTGTAAGTAGACGGCCCCACTCTTGGCCCGAAGCAATCGCCATGGAAAGGGCCGCAACGCGAGCTGAGCCGATATACGCACCAATGCCTAACGCAGCTATGAGGCCCACTACGCAATATGCGACGGATCTCGTTAGCTTGTTTGAGCGCTCTTCAAAGGCCGCCGCAAGGCCCCGGCTGGTTGCTGCTGCATAGGCTTGCTGTACCAGCTCAAGAGTTTGCTTTGCTTCCGTGCGAGCCGATGCCAGTGCCTTCAGATGTTCCTCAGCCTCCTCTTTGGCGGCTTCTATCGCGCCCTTGGAAGCCTCCGATTCACTCGCTATCTTCTTGAGGTGGCCATTGGCCTCTTGAAGAGACTGGAGGTCTGTGGGCAACGAAAGCGCCGCTTCGTGCGCTTGATTGATTTCGCTTATCTTCGCGCCGAGCACATTTACATCAGGTTCGAGAGAATCGAGGCTCGCGTTTGCCGCTCTCAACCGCCTGCGAATTTTGGTAGGTAGCGCATCAGGATGAATGCGTTCCCAATCTGGTTGTGTCGGTTCAAGTTGTAGCCTGAGCCACTCTACGAACAGCGCCGCTGGCCCGCTGGCGGTTGGCGCGTTGCCCGGAAACTGGCTGAGACCTACCTTTCTGAAAGTCCGCAAGCGATTGTGAATATTTGGTAAGCGGTCAATGAGGTCTTGGGAAAGGCCCGTCGCAGCTTTCGCCTCAAGCTGCCCAGCGAACGTCTGAAAAATCGCGGCGAGGTCCTGCTTGTTCAGGGCAGGAGCACTCCACCCGTTAATCTCGGTGTAAAGCCTCTCATCGCCCCAGCCTTGGATTGCGGCCACCACTGAATTGAGTTCTCCCAAGGTGGCCTTTTCTTCGTCAGCCATAAGTCCCCCGAATCCATTTCGTCTGATCTGGAACTCTACCATTTGAACAAAGGAAACACGACTCGGCGGAGGCTCGACGCATTGCTCCAGCACCTACCCATCGGGACTGAGGGCAGTCATTGCATCACCGTGATGCAACCGAATCGCTGATCGCTTTAGTCCGCGCCAAACATCTCCCGCGCAGCACGCACCTTGCCACTCTCGATATCCCTCACATTCACCATCGGATACCCCACGGGCGTCTCCGTGCTCTCCTCCCAAGCCATTACGATCATATCGCGCACCGCCGTAGCGCCTGCCGCGAGCCTCGTTGTGGCGAACGCCGTGCCTCGCTGATCGCCCCGCTTGAAGCCGCCGTCCCTCTCTAGCGCGCACAGAGGGCCGACTTGGGCGAGCGAAGCGAGGAGCAGGCCCTTGGTTTTGACTTCGATTGAGCAGCCACAAGGCTGATACGGACCGACCTCAGCGGCCACCGCCGAACGCGACAGGTTGCGCCTTACGAACTCGCCCTCGAAGTACGCATGGACCTTCTTCGTGGTGTAGCCCTCGGGGTTCGGATAGTTGCCCCAGCTGTTGTAGTGCACCGACACGTGAAGGGGCTGCGAAGCGTCCCCGCCGTAGTGGCTCCAGACGCCCACGTCACGGAGCGTGAGCTTCTCGCGAAGGCGTCGGTCCGCCTCGAACCAAGCGCGCTCCTCTGGGGTGCTCGCGGTCTCCATTGCCTTGGTGAGCGCCCGCCAATAGGCGAAGTCCTTCCGGAGTTGCTGGAAGCCGTCAACGATGGAGTAGGGCAGGTACCCCGCCTTGTATTGCGTCTTGCCGCCTGCCCGTAGGAGCGTGTCGTATTCCTCGCGGGTCGCCGGGAGGTTCGCGAGAGGAAGGACACCCTCGACCGACCCGTCGTCCGCAAGGTCGACGTAGTGGCCCGGATCGCGCTCGGCGTCGTGCGTCTTGCCAGAGCCCTTGGAGCGATCTAGCTCCCGGCCCATGACGGCTATCTCGGCTATGGATTCAGGTGTCCGGATGAATGCCGGGAGGGTGGCCGGGAGCTTCTCAATGGCTATCCCGGAGGCCCACTCGTGGCCCGTCGCGCCCCAGGCCCAGCACTGCCCGGTGAAAATCAAGAAGGCGACCGAGGCCCCTCCCACAATAACCGCAGGCAAACGCATCTCTCGCACCGAGCAGCTACCTTGGACCACCAAACAATCCTGTGAACGCATCTCGCACTACAGCAATGTCGCCATCTGCAAAGCGGTCGCCTCCTATGCTGCGGTAAAGAGCGCCTTCGCGCCTTGCCCCGATCAGCACCCGGCGCAAACTGCGCTCATGCTCGGTAATCTGCGCGCTATCACAGTCGGGAAGATCGCAGATAATGGCGTACCGCCAGCTCTCCTCAACTTGGTCCACGCGCTTCCCACACTGTGCGAGCCGCCGTATCGCAGTGATGTAGCTGTTAGGGTCTCGGCCTCCGAGGCAGCCGAACCTGAATAGCCGATCGTTCTGAATGGCCTGCATGACGTACACTGCCTTGAAGACGCGAGAAAGCGCATCAACGCTATCTCTCTCACGGTCCGTAAGAATGCGCATCAATCCCCCCTTATCCCCAAGTGGAGCTGCTTAACGGCAAGTCTACGCAACTAGCGTCTCTCCTTCTCTAGTTGCCGCAGCCGATACCTCACGGCCATCCCCCAATCCTCTTCAATCCTTGCTATCCGAAGCATCTTCGCCCTAACGGCAGTATCGTTTTTCATTGACCAGTTCACGAGGTTCGTATTGGCCCGCACAGCTATTAGGAGTCGGCCGAAGGGGCCATCCGAAGGGGTTATCGTCACAAGGTATTTCTCCGCGCGGTCGCAATAGGCTCTTAGAGCGGCATCATCGCTGAAGCGATTTGCGC
The DNA here is from genome assembly GCF_965228225.1 of Reyranella sp. Lineage (GTDB taxonomy): Bacteria > Pseudomonadota > Alphaproteobacteria > Reyranellales > Reyranellaceae > Reyranella. Next base: position 102,323 of record NZ_OZ245801.1, read on the forward strand.
AATCCCCAATGAACCGAGCGAGGCCCTCAACTTCGTAGCGTCCACCCTTGGCAATATCCTCGGTGAACAGTCTCTCCGCCGCCCTACGGACCTTCTCGACTTCCGGAGAGTTGAGCTTGCGCTGGGCGTCCGGATCGAAGGTGGACCATGAGCGCGCGTCGTCCATGAACTTCATGTGCGTGTCGCGCCCGATGCTCCGCTGATTGAAGAGCGTGATCGAGAGCTCAATGACGGACACCATGGCCGCAGGGTTACCCGTCGCCCTCATCATGTCGCTTTCGAGCTGGGCGAGGACCGGACGCTCGACGTGATCGGGCACCCGCTCGCGCTTCGTAAGGAACCCTCCGCAAGCCGCGCCTCATGGCGTCTTCCTCGATTAGCCGCTGTTCGTCGTAGAGGTCCTCTTCGTGCCAAGCGGTGTCTTTCGGCAAAGTCCGTTCTCCCAATTCCAGAGTCGGGTTTGCGATAGCTGAGGGCTGCCGTGACGGTGCCCCGCGCTGTTGGTCTGGTAGATGATGAGGTGGCCGCGCTTGCTGCGGAGGTGAGGAGCTGGGCTGCCTAAGCAGCACGTGCTCTCCTGGGAAGCTCTTGATGTGTCGCGGCGGGAGTAGCCGGTGGAGACGCTACGTGGGTCTCGAAGAGAACGCTGAGAAACCGGCTAGGGAAGTCTGACAATGAGTAGTTCAAGGTGCTCTGCACACCCCCAAAATCTCAAAGGAGTTGACCCGATGCAAGAAGAAACAATCTGCACCCGGTCACCGCCTCGAATTGCTACGGCATTCAGATCAAAGGCTTTGCCGTATTCCATGGGAATTCCAGTCTCTTCCTGGATCGATTTCTTAGAGCTGGAACTCCCCGGCGCGATCCGCGCGGAGCCCTTGGTTGTCTCGGGTGACGGTGAAGAACCGTGAGAGGTCGATGGTGAAGTGCGGGTTGACACTCGTGAGAGTGTGACGGCCGGGGCTACGGCGGATGATGGCGAGAGGCATTTGGGAGGCTCCGGGGTGATGTTGCTTGGTCCGCCATTGGCCCACGGCTGGCATAACTTAATGATATTTAAGTCTTTTCTCAAGCAAAGAGGTACGGAGAGCGCGCGATGGCCTCCACGGCAAATGTCGAGATACGCGCATAGAGAGAAGTTTCTCTTTACACTCGCCGCCGAAAATTGGTGATATGAACGTGGAGTAGGGAGTGCGGGATGAAGCTCAAGGTTGTCTTTCTCGTTGGTGCCATGTTCGTCAATACAGCCGCTCACGCTCAGGACGTCTGTACAGGCATCCTCAGGTATGCTTCGCGAGACCTCACCTCTTACAACTCAGATGTTGTGATCGCTCAATCCATCTATAGCAACTACTGCCGATCATTAAATCAAAGCAGTAGCAATCAAACAGACATTGGCATTGAAGCGGTTGTGAAGCAGATACCTATCCGGTTCAACTTGGGAACGGGGTCCGCCTCCCAGAAGCTTGAAAGCTTTTGCCGCGAAATGTCTCAATCGGACTACCTGAAGGAGAAGGTTGATCAGCAGCAGTCTATAGTGGTTCGAGAGGCACTCACCTCATTCGTTGACTGTGTTCGTCTCTCAAATAAGAACGTGACATTTGACCCACTGATATCCAGAACAAATGTCACTGTTGCCATCGGACGGGGCGGGCAAAAAGTTGATGTCCAGGGCGTTAGAGTGGACGAAAAGCTGCTTGCCTGTACCGCTCCCGACAGTGATAGCTCCCCTAAAACGACCAAAGCCGATCTGGATATCAGAAAATCTATTGCTGATGGCACCTACAGCATCTCTTGTGCGCGCATACCAATTGAAGAGAGGGACGGCACTCTTTCTTACCCGGAAGCCCACATCGCGATTCTAACCAACCAAGGCCCCTTCAGCCTTACGATACCAACTGATGCTTTGATGCCCCGAGCGTGGTCAACGGATCTGATTCGCAGGCAGGCGGAACTGGACGAAAAAATCGCATACGTGGCGAAGAATAATGCGTCCGTAGTCGACGCCCTTGCGAAGAAGCAGAATAGGATTGCTGCTGGCTCGTATACTGCCGGGCCTGCCAACGATGGAAATACGCGAAGGGATAGCGGCATCCCGTTGACTAGGGCGTACAAGAAGCCACCGATTGTAATTGCTTCTGTCTCGGAGGCTCATCCAGTCGATATGCTTGTCCTGCGGGTTGATAGCATTGGCACAAAGAGCTTCAACACTTGGACAACGCGGGTGGCTGGAGGCCCGTGGAGCGCGAATTTCATAATCAATTGGATTGAGATCGGAGAACCCGAAGACGCGAAGTAGTCAGAGAGGGGGTGTGTTTGATTGCGGCTGCGTTTGCTTTCATGGATTGATTGAGTCTTGAACGATGACGACGTGAATGGCTGCAGAAGCGCGCTCAGATGCTCGTGTGTAGGCGGGCAATCCACTTAGCTTTCACTCGAAGTGGTGGTCCATCACCATAGGTCGCTCTCTGCCCCTCTCGGGCGTGCCCAAGAATACTATCGGCAACCTCATCGGGGCACTCGACTTCCCTGAGCTTGTCTTCCATCCGATGCCGCCACGAGTGGGCCACCACGCGCGTATCCATGATGCCAACTTCATCGCGCGCCCATCGTCCATATCGCTTAGAGGCAGCATCGCCGCGCCGCCCATAGCGGCCCTCGGGGAGGTCTACGAACAGCCATCCGGCCTCTGCCTTGGCTACCCACTTCAAGAAGCCTTCGTCCACCAGAGCCTTGTGGATTGGGACGTCACGCCTGGACGAACTCGTCTTGATCTCGTGACCCTTGGCGTCGCTCGTGGTGAACCGAAGAAACGGGATCGTGCCAGCCTTCATCACGTCCTCTTTCCGAAGCTGAGCGAGTTCGTTGATGCGCGCCCCGGTATAGGCGAGGAGCCACGTCAGCCAGCGGAGCGCGTCAGGACGCTTGCGGGCGGCCTTCAGGAGCTTAGCTGCTTCCGTGTCGGTGTATGGGCGCCGTGGCTTCTCCTTCGTCTTGTCCTCCTTCAGGGCAATCTTTAGAGACGCGAACGGATTTACCTTGAGTACGTCTTCCGCTTCCGCCGCCGCAAAGATCGCCTTGAGCGGAGCGATGCACGACTCGTTGATCGTCTTGGCCTTGCAGTCATTCGTGCGGAGATGATCGCGCCAGCGGCGAAGGTCCTTGCCGGTCACGGCCAAAGCGTCGTCATGGCCCACGAACTCAGAGAACTGCCGAAGGCGTCGCTCCCATTCGTCGCGGGTTCTCTGGCGGACGTTCTCCCGGGCCTTCGTCCAGGCGTCGATGAGCCCCGTGATCTTCACCGATGGGCGCGCTTGGGGAGTGTTCGGGCGTCCCTCGGGGTAGCGCGCAAGCATGGGGCTGTTCGTGAGGTCCCCGCGATAGCGCCTCTGGAGGTCTCCTAGAGCGCCGTCGATAGCGTCTCGCGCCGCTTCACAGAACGCGCTGCGGTCACCCGCTCCAAGACCAATGCGCTTCTCCGCAAGGAAGTCCCCAACGAACTTCGCGACGATTCCTTGCTCGGCCGCAGGGGTTCGGCGGCGACGGCCCCATTGGAGCGCGTAGCGTTGTGCCGTCCATGGTTCAGAGGCGGCTCCCCACGGGCCACTAGGCGCAGCATTCGAGAACGCCTCATCCGGGGCAGGAGACGCCGTGTAGCGTTCCAAGAGCCACCGCCAGAGGTCTCCCGCAAGCGCGTGGAGATCGCCAGGGGTCACCGCGATTGCTTGTACCTGTTCGGCCTCAACGGTCGGGAGAGGCGGCGCTTCGAGACGCTCGATAAGAGCATCGTACTCGCCCGCCATTGCCGAGTGGCGCTTGCGTCCCTCGCGCGCGTCGCTCGTGTCGAGCGAGCGTTTGAACTCGCGCAATCCGGCTGCCTTCCGGAGGCGCTCCGGGATCGCTTTTCGGAAGTAGAGCTTGCCAGACTTGGGGTGCCGCCAAGGGCGCGCCATGCAGAGAACCGTCACGACTTTGTACCACTCCTTTGTACCAGCGCGGCCCAAAGAGTGTCGAGAAAGCCTGATGTTCCTTTATTTACGGGCCTTTTGGAGGCCACTGGCGGACAGGGCGGGATTCGAACCCGCGGTGGCTGTTACACCACGCACGCTTTCCAAGCGTGTGCCTTAAACCGCTCGGCCACCTGTCCGGGAAGCGCGGTCGGCCGCTCTTATAGCGCGGTGGATGGTTTGGGCAACGGTCTTCCCTGCCGCGGGCCGCTTGGCTAGGGTCCAGCCGGTACCTGGCCGGCGCTTGGGGGAGTAATGGTCGTGTTTCGGGCCCTGGGCTGGCTGTTCCTGGCCCTGGCTGTCGCAGTGATCGTGCATGACCTGCTGACCTGGTGGTCGCAGGGCAGCTATCCTTTCTCGACCTTCGGCAGCCTGTGGGCGCATCTCGACCCGGCCTCGCTCGGGAACACGCAGACATCGGCGCGGCGCCACCTGTCGGGCGTGCTGTGGACCTGGATGATGCGGCCGCTGCTCACGGTGCCGGCGGTGCCGGCCTTCCTTGTGCTCGGCCTCGTCCTGCTGTGGATCGGCCGCCGCGATCTCGGGCGCCCGGATCCCGGCTTTCTCGCGGGCTCGCGCCCGCGCCGCCGCCGCGGCGGGCTCCTGTGATCGCCGGCTGGCGATAGCCACCTTCCTCATCCTGAGGAGCGGCCGCGGGCCGCGTCTCGAAGGATGGGCAACAGGCGAGGTGCGCGTTCCCATCCTTCGAGACGGTCGCTACGCGACCTCCTCAGGATGAGGTTGGTGGTGGTGTTTCGGTGGGTGAACGGGAAGCGAAAAGACCCTACCGGCTGTCCATCTTGAGGGCGGCGATGAAGGCCGACTGCGGGATCTCGACCTCGCCGATCTGCCGCATGCGCTTCTTGCCCTTCTTCTGCTTCTCCAGGAGCTTCTTCTTGCGGCTGATGTCGCCGCCGTAGCACTTGGCCAGCACGTCCTTGCGCATCGGGCTGATGGTCTCGCGCGCGACCACGCGGCCGCCGATCGCGGCCTGGATGGCGATCTTGAAGAGCTGGCGGGGGATCAGGTCCTTCAGCCGCTCGCAGAGCTGGCGGCCGCGGCTCTCGGCGGCGTTCTTGTGGACGATCATCGACAGCGCATCGACCGGCTCGGCGTTCACCAGGATGGAGAGCTTCACCAGGTCGCTCTGCTCGTAGCCGTCCATCTCGTAGTCGAAGCTGGCATAGCCGCGCGTCATCGACTTCAGCCGGTCGTAGAAGTCGAACACGACCTCGTTCAGCGGCAGGCGATAGATCGCCATGGCGCGCGTGCCGGCATAGGTGAGCTCGAGCTGCTGGCCGCGACGTTCCTGGCAGAGCGTCAGCACGGAGCCCAGATGCTCGTCGGGCGTGATGATCGTGGCCTTGATCCACGGCTCCTGCATCGACTCGATCTTCATCTGGTCGGGGTAGTCGGCCGGGTTGTGCAGCTCCATCGACGTCCCGTCGACCATCGCGACCTTGTAGACGACCGAAGGCGCCGTCGTGACGAGGTCGAGATTGAACTCGCGCTCCAGCCGCTCCTGCACGATTTCGAGATGCAGGAGGCCCAGGAAGCCGCAGCGGAAGCCGAAGCCCAGCGCCGCGCTGGTCTCGGCCTCGAAATGGAACGAGGAGTCGTTGAGGCGAAGTTTCGAGAGCGACTCGCGCAGCACCTCGAACTCGGCGGCATCGGCCGGGAACAGGCCGCAGAACACCACGGGGACGCTGGGCTTGAAGCCCGCCAGCATCTCCGTCGCGGGCTTGCGGTCGTCGGTGATGGTGTCGCCCACCTTGCAGTCGGCGATGGTCTTGATGCCGGCGATGATGAAGCCGATCTCGCCCGGTCCGAGCTCCGCCACGTCGGTGGCCTTGGGCGCGAACACGCCGACCTTGTCGAGGTCGTAGGCCGCGGCCGCCGCCATCATGCGGATCTTCATGCCCCGGCGCAGGACGCCGTGCTTGACGCGCACCAGGGTGACGACGCCGAGATAGGGATCGTACCAGCTGTCGACCAGCAGCGCCTGGAGCGGCGCCTCGCGATCGCCGGTCGGTGCCGGCAGGCGCTTGACCATGGCCTCGAGCAGGTCGTCGATGCCGATGCCGGTCTTGGCCGAGACCATGACGGCTTCGGACGTGTCGATGCCCACCACGTCCTCGATCTCGCGGCAGACGCGCTCGGCATCGGCGGACGGAAGATCGATCTTGTTCAGGACCGGGATGATCTCGTGATTGACCTCGATCGCGTGATACGCGTTGGCCAGCGTCTGCGCCTCGACGCCCTGGCTGGCGTCGACCACCAGCAGCGAGCCCTCGCACGCCGCCAGCGAACGGCTGACCTCGTAGGCGAAGTCGACGTGGCCCGGCGTATCCATCAGGTTCAGGACGTAGGTCTTGCCGTCCTTGGCCTTGTAGTTGAGGCGCACGGTCTGCGCCTTGATGGTGATGCCGCGCTCGCGCTCGATATCCATCGAATCGAGCATCTGGTCGTGGAATTCGCGCTCCGTCACCGCGCCGCAGGCCATGAGCAGCCGGTCGGCCAACGTGCTCTTGCCGTGGTCGATATGGGCGATGATCGAGAAGTTTCGGATCAACGACAGGTCGGTCATTTCACTTCGAGCCCAATTCAACTTTCATTGTCATCCTGAGCGCGGCGAAGGATCTGGCGCTGCTTCCAAAGGCGTTCTCTGGGGTAGGCGCGAGGTCCTTCGCTGCGCTCAGGGCGACAAAAGTGTTACCCACGCAGCACGGCACCCGTCGCCTTCGCGACGGCCGCCACGATCTTATCGGAAACCGCCTCGATCTCCGCATCGGTCAAGGTACGCTCGACCGGTTGCAAGGTGACGGCGATGGCCAGCGACTTCTTGCCCTCCGGCACGCCCTTGCCGGCATAGAGGTCGAAGACGCGGGCGGCCGTGATCATCACCTTGTCGGCGTTGCGGGCGGCGCGCACCAGCTTTTCCGCCTCGACGCCGGCATCGACCAGGAACGCGAAGTCGCGCTCGAGCGGCTGGAAGGCCGACAGGACGAGCTTCGGCCGCGCCTTGGTGGCCTTCGCCTTGGGCAGCGGCGGCGCATCGAGGAACACCTCGAAGGCGGCGACCGGGCCCTTGAGGTCGGCGGCCGCGACGATCTCGGGATGCAGCTCGCCGAAATAGGCCATCACGCGATCGCCGAGCTTGAGCGCGCCCGAGCGACCGGGGTGATACCAGTTCGGTGCGCCTGCCTGCGACGACAGCGTGTCCGGCGCGCCGACCGCGGCCAGCACCGCCAGCGCATCGGCCTTGGCGTCGAAGGCGTCGACGGTGCGCGCGGGTCCTGCCCAGTTGCGCGGCACCGCCATGTTGTGGCGGATGCCGGCGGCCACGGTGCGCTGGCCCTGCGGCGTCGCGTCCTTGTACTGCGGCCCGACCTCGAACAGCGCCGGATCGGACAGGCCGCGCGCCTCGTTGCGCGAGGCCGCGTCGATCAGGTTGGGCAGGATCGAGGGCCGCATCGTGTCGAGCGTGGCGTCGATCGAGTTGAGCAGCCGCACGTCGGCGCCGCCGCCGCCGAAACGCTCGGCCTTCTTCAGCGGCAGGAAGGACCAGGTCACGGCCTCGTTCATGCCGCGCGCGGCCAGCGCCCGGCGGGCCTGCGGCGTGCGGCGCTGCAGCGGGTCGCGCACCGGCCGCGACATGGTCGAAACCGGCGGCAGGGAGGTGGTCGGAATCTTGTCGAAACCGAACACCCGCGTCACTTCCTCGACGAGATCGGCCTCGCCCACGATGTCGGGACGCCACGACGGCACGGAAGCGGTCCACGGGCCGCTACCCTCGACGCCGAAGCCAAGCTTCGTGAGGATGGACACCGTGTCGGGAGAAGAGACCTCGATGCCGGTCAGCGTCTGCACGCGGTCTGTGCGCAGCGTGTAGCTGCGCTGCCACGTCGGCATGACGCCGCTCGACACCAGCTCGCTGCACTCGCCGCCGCACAGGTCGAGGATCAGCCGCGTCGCGACCTCGGCACCCCACCAGCAGGACTTCGGATCGATGCCGCGCTCGTTGCGATAGCGCGCGTCCGACAGGATGCCGAGCTTGCGGCCCGAGGCGGCGATGCCGATCGGCTGGAAATAGGCGGCCTCGAGGAACACCTCGGTCGTGCTCTCCTGCACGCCGGTCTCCTCGCCGCCCATGATGCCGCCGATCCCGTGCACACCCTTCGCATCGGCGATCACCGAGACCGCCGGATCGAGCGTGTAGGTCTTGCCGTCGAGCGCCAGGATCTGCTCACCCTCGCGGGCCTGGCGCATGACCAGATCGCCGGAGAGCTTCGCCGCATCGAACACGTGCAGCGGCCGGTTGAGGTCGAAGGTCACCAGATTGGTGATGTCGACCAGGGTCGAGATCGGGCGCAGGCCGATCGCCTTCAGCCGACGCTGCAGCCAGTCGGGCGAGGGACCGTTCTTCACGCCGCGGAAATGACGGCCGACCACGATCGGGCAGGGGCTGTCCGGCGCGGGCACATAGTCGTGCGTCCACTTGATCGGGCTGGCATAGCTGCCGGCGTTCCTGTCGGCCTTGACCGGCTTCAGCGTGCCGAGGCCGGCGGCCGCGAGGTCGCGGGCGATGCCGTGCACACCCAGGCAATCGCCGCGGTTGGGCGTCACCTTGATCTCGATCACCGCGTCGCCGAGACCGAGCGCCTCGGCGGCGGACTGGCCGGCCACCGCTTCGGCCGGCAGGTCGATGATGCCGCTATGGTCGTCGCCGAGCTGCAGCTCGCGAGAGGAGCAGAGCATGCCGTTGCTCTCCTCGCCGCGGATCTTGCTGGCCTTCAGCGTGATGCCGGTGCCGGGAATGTAGCTGCCGGTCGGCGCGAAGATGCCCTTCATGCCGGTGCGCGCGTTGGGCGCGCCGCACACGACCTGGACGACCGTGCCGCTGCCGGTATCGACCTTGCAGACCCGCAGCCGGTCGGCGTTGGGATGCTGCACCGCCTCGACCACGTAGCCCACGACGAAGCCCTTCAGGGACTCGGCGGGATCGGTCAGGCCCTCGACCTCGAGGCCGAGCATGGTGAGCGTGTCGCGCACCTGGGCCAGCGTGGCCTCGGTCTCGAGATGCTCCTTGAGCCAGGACAGGGTGAATTTCATCGTCCGAGCCCTCCGGTGAGCGAGGGAGTTTCCAGGGCCGAGAAGCCGTAGTGGCGCAGCCAGCGCAGGTCGGCGTCGAAGAAGGCCCGCAGGTCGGGAATGCCGTATTTCAGCATGGCGATGCGATCGATGCCCATGCCGAAGGCGAAGCCCTGGTAGATGGCGGGATCGAGGCCGCAATTGGCGATGACGTTGGGATGCACCATGCCCGAGCCCAAGATTTCCAGCCACGAATCGCCGGCGCCGATCTTCAGTTCGCCGTCCTTCCACGAGCAGCCGATATCGACCTCGGCCGACGGTTCGGTGAAGGGGAAGTAGGAGGGGCGGAAGCGCAGCGGCAGGTCGTCGACCTCGAAGAAGGCGCGGCAGAAATCGACCAGGCAGCCCTTGAGATGGCCCATATGCGTCGTGCGGTCGATCACCAGCCCTTCGACCTGGTGGAACATCGGCGTGTGCGTGGCGTCGCTGTCGATGCGGAAGGTGCGGCCGGGCACGATGATGCGCAGAGAGCCGCCGTCGGCCAGACGCTTCTGCACGTCTTTGCTCAGCATGGTGCGCGCCTGCACCGGGGAGGTATGGGTGCGCAGCACCATCGGCGTGCCGTCGGCGCGCGGCGGCAGGTAGAACGTGTCCTGCATCTGGCGCGCCGGATGGTCCGGCGGGATATTGAGAGCGGTGAAGTTGTGCCAGTCGTCCTCGATGTCGGGACCGTCGGCCCAGGTGAAGCCCATCTCGCCGAAGATTGCGCCGACCTCGTCCATCACCTGGCCGATCGGGTGCAGCGTGCCCTGTCCCTCGGGCCGCGCCGGCAGGGTGACGTCGATCTTCTCGGCGACCAGCCGGGCCTCGAGCGCCGAGGCGCTGAGCGAGCCCTTGCGGGCCTCGAGCGCGGCCTCGATCTCGCCCTTGAGCTGGTTCACGCGCGCGCCGAATTCCTTGCGCTGCTCGGGCGCGAGCCCGCCCAGCGTCTTCATCAGGCCGGTGACGCTGCCCTTCTTGCCGAGCGCCGCCACGCGGGCGGCTTCCAGCGCGCCGAGATCGGCGGCGGCCTGGACGGCGTCGAGCGCCTCGCTGCGAATCGTCGAAAGATCGTCCATCTTTCCCACTCTCGAAACCGAACACGAAAAAAGGGAGCCTGTGGTCCAGGCTCCCTCTTTGCGATTGCTATCTGCCGCGCGTGACGCGCGAAAGACTACTTGAGGGCGGCCTGGGCCTGATCGACCAAAGCCTTGAACGCTGCCGGCTCACGGGTCGCGAGATCGGCCATGACCTTGCGGTCCATCTCGATCCCGGCCTTGATGATGCCGTTCATGAACTGGGAGTAGGTCATGCCATGCTCGCGGGTCGCCGCGTTGATGCGCTGGATCCAGAGGCCCCGGAACGCGCGCTTCTTGTTGCGGCGGTCGCGATAGGCATACTGGAGGCCCTTCTCGACCTTCTCGATGGCGACGCGGAACGCCGCATTGGAGCGGCCGCGATAGCCCTTGGCGAGCTTCAGGACCTTCTTGTGACGGGCGTGTGCAACCACGCCCCGCTTTACGCGTGCCATGGTCTACCTCGCGTACGGGAAGAAGTTGCGCTTCAGGATCCGGGTGTCCGGATCGGACATGATCGCCATGCCGGTCGCCTGACGGAGGAAGCGGTTGCCGCGCTTGCTCATGCCGTGGCGCTTGCCCACGACTCCATGCTTCGCTTTACCGGAGGCCGTGAAGCGAAAACGCTTTTTGGCTCCGCTCTTGGTCTTCATCTTGGGCATTTTTGTTCCTTTTCAAAGGGTTAGCGCTTGCGCGCCGGTCCCGACCCCCTGTGAACAGACGGCCGGAAGGTCCTTACAAAGCAGCCGAGGCAATGCCCTTATTGGCCAAGCCACTCGAAGGAACGCGGCTTATACAGAGGCGGCCCGATACGTGCAAGCATGCCGGGACCGGGCCGAAAGGCCCTTTCACGGGGATTTTCGCATGAAACTGGCAGGCAAGGTGGCACTGGTGACGGGCGCCCAGCAGGGCATCGGGGCGGCGATCGCGCGGGCGCTGGCGGGCGAGGGCGCCGACGTGGCCGTGAGCTGGCTCGACGACCGGGCGGGCGCCGAGGCGGTGGCGCGCGACATCGCCCAGCTCGGCCGCCGGGCCCATCTCCTGAAGACCGACGTCTCCCAGGTGGCCGAGATCGAGGCAATGGTCGCCGAAACGGTCGAGGTGCTCGGACCGCCCGACATCCTGGTGAACAATGCCGGCGTCTATCCGCGCGTGCCGTTGCTCGAGATGCAGGAGAGCGACTGGGACTATCTCATGGACATCAACCTGAAGGCGGGCTGCTTCGCCGCCATCGCCGTCGCCAGGGCCCTGATCGCCGCCGGCCGGACGGGTGGGGCGATCATCAATCTCTCCTCGCAGGCGATCCGCGGCGCCGCGCGCGGCGTCCATTACAGCGCGAGCAAGGGCGGCGTGGTCTCGATGACGCGGGCGATGGCCCTCGAACTGGCCCCGCACGGCATCCGGGTCAACGCGATCGCGCCCGGCACGACGGACACGGCCCAGCCGCGCTACGGCAACACCGATGCCGAGCTCGTCGAGATGGCGCGCGCCAACATCCCGCTGGGCGGCAAGCTGCTCACGCCGGAGCAGATCGCCCGTACCGCCGTCTTCCTCGCCTCCGACGACTCCGACGCCACGACGGGCCAGGTGCTGCACGTCAACGGCGGCTCCTACATGCCCTGACAGGGCGGCTGCTTCTTTCCCGTCTCGATGGAGGTCGCGAAGCAGGCGCGATCGCGAGTGGATCGCGCTTGGGCTGAGGAAAGGTCACGTAGAGACCGCAACGACGAGAGGTTTGAAGCGTTATCCGACGGGCGAGGATTGCCATCTCCCGCCGTCCGTCCTCAGGAAACCCGGTCCGATGAAAATTGCAGCGTTTGCTCTTCTGGCGTTTCTGGCCGCGATGCCGGCACGAGCCCAGTTGCCGGCGCCCCCCGTCTCCGCTCCTCGGCTGGACGCGGCGCCGGCGCCGCCAGCGAACGCACAGGCTGCCGCCACGCCACTGACGGCGCTCTCCAGCTCCGAGAAGGTACGGCAGAATCCCGGCGTCCAGTACCTGCTGATGAAGACCGTGGTCGCGAAGTCGATCGGGATCCAGAAGACGCGCGCCCTGCCGGTGGAGGCGGGCGGCTACAATCTGCTGAAATATTGCTGGAGTCCGGAGAACGTGTTGGGCGCGTGGGGCGAGAGCTCGGGCCTCACCGGCGAAATGGCGGTGCGGGCGCTCGAGACCCTCTCCTGGTCGCGCGACCTCGCACGGGCCGGCTATCCGGAAGCGCCGGTGGCCGAGGTCATCGGACGTTACGAGGCGGATCTGATCGCCGCCGGCTTCACGGAAGCCGCGCGAACGCGGGCGCTCGAAGCTCTGAGGATGGAACTGGAAAGCCTCCAGCGGCGCGCGCCGGGCGCATCCGAGATCGTCGCCCGTCTGCGCTGCAACCAGCAGCCCGCCTCGTTCGGCTTGAATGTCGCGACCTCGCCGGAGGGAGCTCGCGCGCGGTTCATGCCTTACGTGCTGCACCAGTTCTGTCTCGCGCAACAGATCGATCCCGCCGATGCGGTGCGCTGCGATTACTGGCAGTCGGCGAAGGCGGAGGGGCCCATGTCGTTCGCCGGCGAAACCGCTTACGCGGTGACCTGGCCCGACAATGTCGTGACGACCGGGCGCTTCAATCCGGATGAGTATCGCGCCACCGGGACGGTGACATTGCGCCAGCGGCCCCCGAAGAACTGAGGGCCGCTGTCGGCGCTACCGGCCTGGCGTCACTTGGGCGCCAGAACCATGATCATCTGCCGGCCTTCCATGCGCGGCATCGACTCGATCTTGGTGTGCTCGTCCATCTCGCCGCGCACGCGGTTCAGCACCTCCATGCCGAGGTTGGAATGCACCATCTCGCGGCCGCGGAAACGCAGGGTGACCTTCACCTTGTCGCCTTCCTCGATGAACCGCTTCATGGCGCGCATCTTCACTTCGTAGTCATGTTCATCGATGTTCGGGCGCATCTTGATCTCTTTGACCTCGATGACCTTCTGGTGCTTGCGCGCCTCGTGGGCCTTCTTCTGGGCCTCGTACTTGTACTTGCCGTAGTCGGAAATCTTGGCGACCGGCGGTACGGCGTTGGGCGAAATCTCGATCAGGTCGAGGCTGGCCTCTTCGGCCATCTCGATGGCTTCGCGCGTGCTCAGCACGCCGACCATCTCGCCGTTCTCGTCGATGAGACGGACTTGCGCGGCTCGGATTTCGGCATTGACGCGCGGACCCTCGCGGGTGGGCGCAGTCTGTTGGGCAGGTCGTGCTATGGCTCACTTCTCCTGTGCTGAAGCCCCGGCTTCGGGGCGGGTCTGGAAACCTGGCCGCCCTAGAAGGGCGGCCGGGCCTCGGTTGAAAGTGTAGTGACGGCGGCCCCGAGTTCAAGGACCTCCTGCTTTTCCGAGCCCAGCCGGCGGATCGCCACCGTGCGGGCTTCCATGTCGCGTCGGCCGACCGCGAGGATCAGCGGGACATGGGCCAGCGAATGCTCGCGGACCTTGTAGTTGATCTTCTCGTTGCGCAGGTCGGTGTCGACCCGCATGCCGGCGGCCCGCAGCGCTGCCGCGACCTCCTCGGCATAGCCATCGGCGTCGTTCACGATCGTGACCACCACCGCTTGTGTCGGCGCCAGCCAGAGCGGGAAACGGCCGGCATAGTTCTCGATCAGGATTCCGATGATGCGCTCGAAGCTGCCGAAGATGGCGCGGTGCAGCATGACCGGCCGCTTGCGCGATCCGTCCTCGGCCACATAGGCCGCGTCCAGCCGCTCGGGCAGCACGAAATCGACCTGCAGCGTGCCGCACTGCCAGTCGCGGCCGATCGCGTCGCGCAGCACGAATTCCAGCTTGGGACCGTAGAAGGCGCCTTCGCCGGGATTGAGGACGAGGTCGAGCCCGGCCGCCTTGGACGCCGCCTTGAGGGCGCCCTCGGCCTGGTCCCACACCGCATCCGAGCCGGCGCGCACCGGCGGACGATCCGAGAACTTCACGAAATAGTCCGGGAAGCCCAGGTCCTTGTAGATCGAGCCCAGCAGCTCGCAGAAGCGGATCGTCTCGCTCTCGATCTGCTCCTCGCTGCAGAAGATGTGGGCATCGTCCTGCGTGAAGTTGCGCACGCGCATGATGCCGTGCAGCGCGCCCGACGGCTCGAAGCGATGGCACGAGCCAAACTCGGCCATGCGCAGCGGCAGCTCGCGATAGCTGCGAAGGCCCTGGTTGAAGATCTGCACGTGGCAGGGGCAGTTCATCGGCTTCAGCGCGAAGATGCGCTTGTCGTCGTCGGCCAAGAACTCGCGCAGGCCTTCCTCGTTCTCGCTGAGATACATGTTCTCGCGGAACTTCTCCCAGTGGCCCGAGGCTTCCCACAGCTTGCGATCGACGAGCTGCGGCGTCTTCACTTCCTGGTAGCCGCCGGCATCCAGCTTGCGCCGTATGTAGCTCTCCAGCGTGCGCCAGAACGTCCAGCCCTTGGGGTGCCAGAACACCATGCCCGCGGCTTCTTCCTGCTGGTGGAAGAGGCCCATCTCGCGGCCGAGGCGGCGATGGTCGCGCTTCTCGGCCTCCTCGATGCGGTGCAGATAGGCCTTCAGGTCCTTATCGGAAAAGAAGACCGTGCCGTAGACGCGCTGGAGCTGGGCGTTGTTCTTGTCGCCGCGCCAGTAGGCGCCCGACACCTTCGTGAGCTTGAAGGCCTTGCCGAGCTTGCCCGTCGAGGGCAGGTGCGGCCCCAGGCACATGTCGAGCCAGTCGCCCTGCTTGTAGACCGAGATCTCCTCGTCCTTCGGCAGTTCGTCGGCCCACTCGGCTTTGAACTTCTCGCCGTGCTGGACGAAGTAGTCCTTGATCTGCGCACGATCCCACACCGAGCGCTCGATCGGCAGGTCGCGGTCGACGATCTCGCCCATGCGCTGCTCGATCTTCGCGAAGTCGTCGGGCGAGAAGGGCTGGTCGCGGACGAAGTCGTAATAGAAGCCGTCCTCCGTCGAGGGGCCGAACGTGATCTGCGTGCCGGGAAAGAGCTCCTGCACCGCCTGGGCCAGCACGTGCGCCGCATCGTGGCGCAGCAGTTCCAGCGCATCGGGGTCGCGCGACGTCACGATGCCGATCCTGGCGTCTCGGTCGACCACGTGGGCCAAGTCGACCATCTTGCCGTCGACGCGCAGCGCGAGCGCCGCCTTGGCAAGACCCGGACCGATCGAGGCCGCGATCTCGGCGCCGCTGACCGGCTTGTCGAAGGACCGGACCGAACCGTCCGGGAGAGAAATATTGATCATTGAAGTCACCAGCTAACGAAATTCCAAACGCAATCCATCCGCCGACTCAACAGGGTCGGCAGCGGCAGGCCGGGAAGCCGCACGAGTGCGCGCGCCCGGCCGATTCAAGTTCGGACGGTGGTGATAACGGCAGGAGCGGTGAAAAACCGACGTTCCATGAGCCCGGAGATAGTTGCCGGGCCCCCGCGAGTCAAGGTCAGCCGCCGGCCAGACGATGATAGAGGGCCAGCAGCTGCTGGTTGGACTGCGCGAGGCTGTAGGTACTGCGCACATGCTCCTGCGCCGTGCGCGCGAGTTCCGCGCGTCGCTCGATCGAAAGCGACAGAGCGGCCTGCAGGGCCTCGGCGAGGGAAGCGGGATCGCCTGCCGGGGCCAGCCAGCCCGTCACGCCATCGGGCCGGATGGTTTCGGCAGCCCCGCCGCCATCCTCGGCGACGACGGGCCGTCCCATCGCCTGGGCTTCGACCAGGGCGCGGCTGAAGCCTTGCCGTGCGCCACCGGTCGAGACCACGACGTCGGCCAGCATGTAGGCGGCCGGCATGTCGTCGACATAGGGGCCGATCTGGACGCGGCCGTTGAGCTGCGCCGCCTCGATCGTGCGTTCGAGCTCCTTCTCGAAGGGAGTCGTGGCGCCGGTCGAGCCCAGCAGGAGACAGAACACGTCCTCCCGTCCCAGCAGCCGGATCGCCTCGACCAGGATCTTCTGGCCATTATCCTCGCCGAAGCGGCCGGGGCACAGAACGAGATGGCTGCCGTCGGGCACGCGCAGCTCGCCGGCCAGGCGGATCAGGCGGTCGGCGCGCACGATCGCCGGATCGAACCGGTCGAAGTTGATGCCGGGGGTGATGATCTCCAGACGGTCCTGGAGGGCCGGGAAACGTTCCAGCGCATCCCGCGCGACATGCTGCGACACCGCGATCACCGCATCGGCGCGCGACTGGCGGCCCTCGACGAACCGCCTCGCGAGATCGGAGGCGAGGAACGGCCGATGCAGGGTCGCGATCCACCTGACGCCCAGCCGTCGCGCCAGTGCGCGCGCGACCCAGCCGGAAGCGGGCGAGCGTGCCTGGATGACGTCGACCTTCGCGTCGCGCAGGCTCGACACGAGCTTGCCGGGCAGGGTCAACCGTCCCCACAGCGGGTGCGGCGAAGCCGGGAGTTCGATGTGAGTGGCGCGCAGCCTCAGCAGGTCGGGAACCAGGCTGCCGCCGGGCGACGCCACGATCGCCGAGCCGCCGGCCGCGATGACGGCCTGCGCGGCCTCCAGCGTGGCGCGCGCCACGCCGCCACCGGCCAGGGTCGGAACGATCTGAAGCAGGGTTGGCGCGGACACGGGCGTTGCTTTTGGCTAGAGGATTGGAGGGCGGCAGCAGGTAACACGGGAGGAACAGCGTGGGTAGGGTCGACCGGCTTCAGCGCGACGACGGACACACCATCGCCTACGCGGTGACCGAAGGACGGGCGCCGACCGTCGTCTTCCTCGGCGGCTTCCGGTCCGACATGACCGGCACCAAGGCGGTGGCGCTCGAAGCCTGGGCCGAGAAGACCGGCCACGCCTTCCTGCGCTTCGACTATTTCGGCCATGGCCAGTCGTCCGGCCGCTTCGAGGACGGCACGATCGGCCGCTGGCTGGACGATTCGCTCGCGGCGATCGACCGGCTCACGACGGGCAGGCTCGTGCTGGTCGGGTCGAGCATGGGCGGATGGCTGTCGTTGCTGGCGGCCCGCGCGCGTCCCGAACGGCTGGCCGGTCTCGTGCTGATCGCCGCCGCGCCCGACTTCACCGAACGCATGCTGCTGAAGGGCCTCTCGCCTGCGGACCGCGCGACCCTGGAGCGCGACGGCCGGCTCGAACGTCCGTCGCAATATTCGCCGGAACCGTCGGTCTTCACCTGGAAGCTGATCGAGGAGGGGCGCCATCACCTGCTGCTCGACAAGCCGCTGGCGCTGCCCTGTCCGGTGCTGCTGCTGCATGGCCAGAGCGATCCCGACGTGCCGTGGGAATATTCGCTGCAGATCGCGAAGCATCTCGAGGCCCCGGAGGTCGTCACTACCTTCATCAAGGGCGGCGACCACCGTCTCAGCACCCAAGCCGACATCGCCCGCCTGATCGCGACGGTCGAGGAGCTGGTGGGGTAGGGCATTCGAGATGCTCGCTGTCGTCCTGAACGAAGTGAAGGACCTGATGGAGCGATCAAAAGACTCCGGAGCTGGCGTGAGATCCTTCGCTGCGCTTCAGGGCGGGGGTTAACCCGCCCGCGATGACAAAGGTGGATTAACCACCGGTCATTGCGATGGCCCGCAATCCTTCGCGATAGGTCGGATGGCGCAGCCTGACGCCCAACTCGTTCTTGAGCTTGTCGTTCCTGACGCGACGGCTCTCCGAATAGAAGGAGCGCGCCATCGCCGACATCGTGGGCGCCGCTTCTTCCCAGGGGACGACCGGCGGCACCGGCCTTCCCAGCAGCTCGCAGGCATAGGCGATGACGTCGGCATTCGAGGCTGGCAGGTCGTCGGCCACGTTCCAGATCTCCGTCCCGGTCTCGCGCGCCGCGGCCTTCATCGCGCTCGCGGCGAGGTCCTCGACGTGGATGCGCGAGAAGACCTGGCCCGGCTTGTCGATGCGCTGCGCCGTGCCGGCTCTCACACGCTCGAGGGTGCTGCGGCCGGGACCGTAGATGCCCGGCAGGCGCAGGATGTGGAGAGACGCGCCCGTCCCGGCGGCAAGCGCGCGCCAACTCTGTTCGGCGGCGAGCCGCTGCTGGCTGCGCGGCTGGGTGGGAAGGGGCGTCGTCGTCTCGTCGACCCAGCCGCCCTCGTGGTCGCCATAGACGCCGGTGGTCGAGAGGTAGCCCAGCCAGCGCGCCTGGCCGAGCAGTTCGCGGCAGGTGCGCAGCGCCGGATCGCCCTCGGAACCGGGCGCGATCGTGCACACGACATGGCTGGGCTCACCGAAGGCCTCGGACGACAGCGCCGCCGTGCCGTCGAACCGATGGGCCTCGATCCCGGCTCCGCGCAGCCTGCGTGCCTTCTCCTCGGTCGTGCAAGTCCCGGCCACCGTCCAGCCTTCGGCCCTTGCAAGCTTGGCGATTTCAAGGCCGCTGAAGCCCAGACCGAAAATGAAAAGTCGTCTTGTCATCTTGTCAGGAACCTCGCGGCACGGTTCTTTTCAACCATGTTGTTTCGCCTCAAGCCGCTATGGCTGCCGCTTCTCGTCCTTGCGGCGTCGCCGGCGCTCGCCCAGCCCATTCCCGTGATCCCCGCCAAACCCCTGCCCGGACCGCCGGCGCTGGAAGTGCGGCCCGATCACGTCCAGCGCTACAACGACTGCATGCGGCTTGCCCGCATGGAACCGCTGCGCGCGCTGCCGGCGGCCGAAAAATGGATCGCCGAGGGCGGTGGCCTGGGCGCTCGCCACTGCGTCGCCCTCGCCATGTTCCAGTCGGGCAAATATGCCCAGGCCGCTGCGCAGTTCGAGGCCATTGCCCGCGACATGGGCCAGGACCGGCCGGGGCTGCGGGCCGAACTCTATGCCCAGGCGGGGCAGGCCTGGATGGAAGCCGGCGCGGCCGACAGGGCCGCCGCGGCGCAGAGCCGCGCCCTCGAACTCAAGGCCGACGATCCCGACCTCTGGATCGATCGCGGCCTGTCCTATGCCGCGATGCAGTCGTGGCCGCGCGCCATCTCCGACTTCGACCGGGCCCTCCGCCTGCGCCAGGACGATATCGACGCGCTGGTCCTGCGCGCCGCGGCCTGGCGCAATGCCCGGGACCCCGGGCGCGCCCTGATCGACCTCAACCGTGCCCTGGCGATCGCGCCCGATCACACCGAGGCGCTGCTCGAACGCGGCTTCACCCATCTCGCCCGCGGGTCGCGCGATGCCGCCAACGCCGACTTCACCCGCGTGCTGCGACTGGTGCCGGCGGGCACCCCGGCCGCGCGCCGCGCCGAAGCCGGGCTCGCCAATGCCGGCGCTCCTGCGCCCGCCGCCCCGACGACCCCGCCGCCCGGCGGGAAGCGATAGCCTCGTTCAAGCCCCTCAGGTAAAACTCATGCAAATGAACAAAGCCCTCTCGTCGATCGCCCTTTTCGCTGCCCTGGTCGTTGCCGCGCCGGCCTTCGCCCAGCCGGCCGCCGCCCCGCAGCCGCCCGCGTCCTATTACCCGGCGCCGCCCCCGGAGCGGGCGCCGGTCACCGAACGCGGGGCATCACCTGCCGATCTCTCTTCGCCGCTGCCGCCCGCACCCCCGAAGGTCGAGCGTACGGTCATCGATTCCGACGCCGAGGCGCAGCTCTTCGCCGAGGCGCGCCGGATCACGTGGGGCCGCCATTCAAAGATCAAGGGCGCCAAGCCCGGCGAAGTGACGGTGACGCGCCAGGGCAATCTCTGGACCGTGAAGGGGCGCCTCGACAGTGTCGCGCCCGGCACCGAGGGCGACTGGGTTTCCATCGACGGTGTCGTCGAGCGTATCGCGGCGGGCGTCGTTCAGGTTCGCGGCGAGGTCGCCTTCCGCGTGGCTTCGGTAGAGAAGGGCACGCCCTGCAAGGTGGCAGGCCTGCTCACCTTCCGCCGCTCGGGCAAGTCGCAGGTCTGGCGCCTGGCCGAGGGCGACAATCCGTGCGACGGCAAGCGCGAGGGCTTCGATCTCGTGATGGACAAGCAGGGCGAAAAGAAGCCCGTCCCGCCGCAGCCGAAGCGCAGCTGATCTTCTAGCGCTCCGCCCTGATCGTCGCGATGGCCATGCGGGCCAGCGCGTCGGCGCGTTCGTTCTCGGGGTGGCCGCTATGGCCCTTCACCCAATGCCACTCGACCTGATGGGCGGCACGAGCCGCGTCGAGGCGCTGCCATAGCTCGACGTTCTTCACCGGCTTCTTGTCGGACGTCCGCCAGCCGTTCTTCTTCCAGCCGTGGATCCACTTGGTGACGCCGTCCTTCACATAGGTGCTGTCGGTGAAGAGGCGGACGTGGCAGGGCCGCTTCAGCGCCTCGAGCCCCTGGATCGCCGCCATCAGCTCCATGCGGTTGTTGGTCGTGGCGCGGTCGCCACCGGACAGTTCGCGTTCCTTCTCGCCCATGCGCAGGATGGTGCCCCAGCCACCCGGACCGGGGTTTCCGCTGCAGGCGCCGTCGGTGAAGATCTCGACCTTTGCGGGTTCGTTCACAATCCGTAATCCGAAAGAGAGGTGACGCCGCGATGGAAGCGCAGCTTGGCGAGATATTCCTGCGGGTCCTTGCGCTTCACCAGCGCGTTGGGCGGCGTGTGCACCCAGTCGTAGAGCCGGGTCAGCAGGAACCGCAGCGCCGCGCCGCGCGCGAGCAGGGGCAGCGCCCGCTTCTCGTCGTCACCCAGTTTGCGCACGCGCTCGTAGCCCTGCAGCAGGGCGCGCGCCTTGGTGGCGTTGAAGGAATTGTCGATCTCGAAGCACCAGGCGTTGAGGCAGATCGCGACGTCGTAGGCCAGCAGGTCGTTGCAGGCGAAGTAGAAGTCGATCAGGCCCGAGAGCTTGTCCTGCAGGAAGAAGACATTGTCGTTGAACAGGTCGGCATGGATCACCCCGGCCGGCAGGTCGCGCGGCCAGTTGGCCTCGAAGAACTCGATCTCGGCGCCCAGCTCGCGGTCGAGCGGCGCATCGATCTCGCGGCGGCAGCCTTCCCAGAGGGGGCGCCAGCCCGCCACCGAGAGCGCGTTCGGCCGCCTGAGCGAAAAGTCCTGGCCAGCGAGATGCAGGCCAGCCAGCGCCTCGCCCACAGGTGCGCAATGGCCGACCGTCGTGCGCCTCGGCCACATGCCGTGCAGGAAGCTGGTGATCGCCGCCGGCTTGCCGGCCAGCGACCGCAGGGCGTTGCCGTCGCGGCCATGGATCGGCTGCGGGCAGGTGATGCCGCGTGCCGCGAGATGATCCATCAGGCCGAGAAAGAAGGGGAGATCCCGGGGATCGACGCGCTTCTCGTAGAGCGTGACGATGTACTGGCCCTTCGTCGTGGTCAGCAGGTAGTTCGAATTCTCGACGCCCTCGGCGATTCCCTTGAAGGATTCGGCGCGGCCGATGTCGTATTCGGCGAGAAAGGCTTCGAGCTCGGTGTCGCCGACTTCCGTGTAGACCGCCACGTCAGGCCACCAGCGCGCGCGGCAGCTTGAACACGACGCTTTCCTCGGTCGTGCGCACTTCCTCGACGGTGACGTCGTAGCGCGCGCGGCAGGCCTCGATCAGCTCGTCGACCAGCAGCTCGGGCGCCGAGGCGCCGGCCGTGATGCCGAGCCGGCGGGCCTCGCCCAGCCACGCCCAGTCCATGTCGGCGGCGCGCTGGACCAGGCGCGACTTCGCGCAGCCGTAGTTGGCGGCGACCTCGACCAGGCGCATCGAGTTCGACGAGTTGGGCGCACCGATCACCACCAGCGCGTCGCAGCGTCCGGCGATCGCCTTGACCGCCGCCTGGCGGTTGGTGGTCGCGTAGCAGATGTCTTCCATCTTCGGTCCCTGGATCGCCGGGAAGCGGCGGCGCAGCACCGCGACGATCCCGGTCGTGTCGTCGACCGACAGGGTCGTCTGCGTGGCGTAGGCCAGGTTCTGCGGGTCGGGCACCTCGACCGTCTCGGCCTGGGCGGCATCCTCGACCAGGATCACGGCGCCGTCGGGAAGCTGGCCCATCGTGCCGATCACCTCGGGATGGCCGGCATGGCCGATCAGCACCACGGTGCGTCCCGACTCGCTGTGACGCTCGGCTTCGCGATGGACCTTGGAGACCAGCGGGCAGGTCGCATCGACATACAGCAGGTTGCGCCGGCCCGCCTCGGCCGGCACGGATTTCGGCACGCCGTGCGCGGAAAAGACGACGGGACGGTCGTCGGGCACCTCGTCGAGCTCGTCGACGAAGATCGCGCCCTGCGCCTCCAGGTTCTCGACCACGAAGCGATTGTGCACGATCTCGTGCCGCACATAGACCGGCCGGCCATAGCGCTTCAGCGCCTGCTCGACGATCTGGATGGCGCGGTCGACACCGGCGCAGAAGCCGCGCGGACTGGCGAGCAGGATCGTGAGCGGCTTCTTCTGGGTGACCATGAAAATTCGTTCGATACTATGCCGACCCGTTCGCTTGCGGGCCTGCGGACCATTGCCTAGAGTCCGCGCGGTACGGATTGGCGCGGCACCGTAACAAAGCCGCCGCAACGGGGAAAGCAACATGACCGAGCCGGTTGTCGCGGCCAGGGCGCCTTCGAAGGTCGCTCTCGAGGCGGGCAAGGACTACTGGTGGTGCGCCTGTGGCTTGAGCAAGGCCCAGCCGTTCTGCGACGGCAGTCACAAGGGCTCGAGCCTCGTCCCCATGAAGTACTCGGTCGAGAAAGCCGGCGACTACTGGCTCTGCGACTGCAAGCACAGTTCCAAGAAACCGCTTTGTGACGGCTCACACAAGACTCTGGCATGACCCTCAGTATGATGACTCTCCGGGCAGCGCCTGTCGCGCTGGCGCTTGTTCTTTCCGCCTGCGGCGGCGGCTCCAATGAATCGGCGGATGCCTACTGTCCGGCGCCGTTCACGGTCCAGGATGCGGGCCGGCTGACTCATTTCAGGGACGGGCCGGGCCGCGATCCGCGCGACGTCGAGTACGAGGCGGTTCTGACCGGCGCCGGCACGAAGTGCTCGCTGCGGCGCAATCAGATGGACGTTACGCTGATCATGCGCGTCGCGGTCACGGCCGGACCCTCGGCCATCGCCGGCCAGACGCGCGTGCCATACTTCGTTCGTGTGATCGGCGCCTCGGGCCAGGTCGTCCAGGGCCAGGATTTCACCGCCGACTTTAAACTGTCGAACGCCAGCCCGCGCGGCCAGTCGCAGGAGGAGCTCAACCTCACCCTGCCGTTCAGCCAGATTTCGGAACTGGGCAACTATCGCATTGCCGTCGGCCTCAAGCCGTCGCAGGAAGAACTCGAGTACAACAGGCGGATGGGCCAGCGCTGATGAGCGCCTATGCCGACAGGCTGGACGCGTTGGTCGCCGAGGCGGCCGATCGCTGTACGGGCTGCGGCAAGTGCTTCGAGGCCTGTCCCACGGCGCGCGAAAGCGGGCTCGATGCCGGCGAGGCCGTGCAGAGGGTGGGCGAGCTGCTGTCGCTCACCCGCGAGGGCGGGGCCGCGGCGCCGTTGCTCGACCAGTGGCTCGGCGCCTGTGACGGCAGCGCCCAGTGCAGCGCCGCCTGTCCCGAAGACATCAACGTCCGCCAATGGGTGACCATCGCCAAGATGAAGTCGCTGCAGGCGGTGCGGCCGGTGCAGGAAGGCGCGGCCAATGCCGCCGGCCGGTTCCGCCACATGGCGCAGGCCGTGCGGCTGCTCGCCAGCATGCAGCTGCCGTCCGAAACGCTGAAGAAGATCCTGGCGCCGGCCGAGCGGCGCACCGCCGACGTGCTGTTCTATACCGGCTGCAACGTGCTGCGCACGCCGCACATCGTGCTGAACGTCATGGACATCCTCGACGCGCTGGAACTCGATTTCGACGTGGTCGGCGGCACCGCTCATTGCTGCGGCGTCTACCAGTTCCAGGAAGCCGATCTGCCGACCTACGAACGCATGGGGCACCGCACCTTCCAGCGCTTCGGCCAGTCGGGTGCGTCCAAGGTGCTGACCTGGTGCCCGACCTGCACCAAGAACTTCGACGAGCTGGAGAAGGACGTCGAGGAACCGGCGTTCGGCATGGGCCATGTGAGCGAGTTCCTTGCCGCCAACCTCGATTCGCTGAAGGCGCGCTTCCAGACGGACCAGCCGAAGCGCCGCGTCGTGATCCACGAGCATCAGGGCATCGGCGCGACGGTGGAGAGCATCCGCGCCTTGCTGCGCGCCGTGCCCAACCTCGAGCTGGTCGAGCTGCCGCAGGATTCGGGCTTCTCCTATGCCTGCGGCGGACAGGCCGCGAAGTTCAAGGCGCGCGAACAGGCGATCCATCGCGACCTGGTCATGGGCGCGGTCGACGCGGGCGCCGACACGATCGTCACCATGTATCATTCCTGCCATCGCGCCCTCTCCGGCGCCGAGGCGATCTATCCCTCGCTGAAGGTCGTGAACTTCACCGACGTGCTGGCCGAGGCGCTGGGCCGCGGCGGCCATCTCGACTACTACCAGCTCTACAAGCAGGGCGGCGCGATGGACGAGGCCGTGAAGGCCGCGCGCGGCTTCCTGGAAAACAACGGCGTGCGCATCGACGAGAACGCCGTGAAGTCATTGACCGCCGACATCTTCAACGAGACCGGTGTGGGTGGGCCTCGCGAGGCGTTTGCCGAAGCCTTCGGCGCACTGGCCCGCGAAGGCTGACGGATTACAGGGCTGTCGTCCTGAGCGCAGCGAAGGACCTGATGGAACGATCAGCGGACTCCGCAGCCGGCGCGAGATCCTTCGCTTCGCTCAGGATGACAAGATTGAGTGAGCAACCGCAGTGACCGACGTCTGGCTCTTCTCCTACGGCACGCTGCAGCAGGAAGACGTGCAGATCGCGACCTTCGGTCGGCGGCTCGAAGGTCGTGCCGATGCCCTGCCGGGCTATACCACGTCGCTGCTCGAGATCCGGGACGCAGAGGTCGTGAGGACCAGCGGCAAGACGCATCACCTGATCGCGCTGCCGTCCGGGCGGGCCGAAGACGAGGTGCCGGGCGTCGTGCTGCGGATCACCGCGGCCGAGCTTGCCGCTGCCGACACTTACGAGGTGTCGGACTACAGGCGCGTCGCCGTGTGCCTGAAGTCCGGCCTCGAAGCCTTCGTCTACGTCGCCGCCTGACACCGCCGACCAAGAGTCTTTCCGACGTGAATCGAACCGGCAGAGTTCGGCGTCGATCGCTTCCTCATTCAAATGGGGAAGTGCCCCGTCATACGGGGCGATGGGGTCATGACCGTCGTCACCCGCGCATGCCGACCCCTCTGTCGTCGTGAGACGACGACATCTCTCCATTTGAATGGGGAGAAGGGCGATTCTGCTCGGGCGGAAGGACTCTAGCGGTCGGGGACGGCGAGAACCGCCCACGCGGCATCGGCGAAGAAGGCCACGTGATCGGAGAGGGGGCCTTCGAAGCGGCCGTAGACCTTGTAGGTCGCGGGCTGCATCACGGTGCCGATGGCGGAGGCGGCCGCGAGGTCGGGGTCTCGCGTTGGGATCTCGCCGGCCGTCATCGCGCTCACGATGACCTCGCGCAGGACATCGACCGGGTTGGGCGTGCCGTCGGGGACCAGCGCCAGGAACAGGTGCTGGGTGAGCAGGTGGTAGGCGAACAGGGACCAGTCCCTGTCGGCCCATTCGCAGTAGCAGCGGACGATCGCCTCGATCTTGTCCCGCAGGCCCGTGGCGGGGCGCTGTGCCTCGGCCAACGCCTCGGCCAGCGCGCGGTGATGGCCGAGGAAGATGTCGAGGGCGAGCTGCTCCTTGCTCGGGAAGTAGCGGTAGATCGTGCCTTCGGCGATCGACGCCGCCATGGCGATCTCGCGGGTCGTGGTCTCCGCGACCCCACGTGCCACGAACAGGGTGAGGGCCGCGCGCTCTACGCGGGCTTTTGTCTCTTCGGCTTTGCCCATGTGCCGCATCCTATGAGGGAGCGCTCACTCGGAAAAGAGGGGTTCTCGCTTTCTGCCGAGAGCCAGCGCCAGTCGATTTCACAAGCGGGCCGCGCAGCCCAGGGCGCTGCATCGGTGTGAAGCTCGGAGAATTCGCCGAACGAACTACGGATGAACATGCCAGCCTCCAAAAATGAGTAACTGCTCACATTAATAAGTGAGCAATCACTCAATTACAAGTGCCGATTTGTTTTTCCCGCAATTTCGCGGTCCTGCGCGGCTTTGTGCGTGGACGCCGAACGGGGCCCTGCCTATGGTCCGTCCACCCAGACGATCCCTGTGGGAGAGCCCATCCGCGAGGATGGCGCCGAAGGAGCAACCGGCCCCGGAAACTCTCAGGCAAACGGACCGCAGGAGGATGGGTCTCTGGAAAGTGGCGCGCGCCCCATTCGGCGCACGCCCACCGACGAAGTAAGCCGGCCCTCCCAGGGAGGACTCCCGGCGAATCTTTCAGGTCTCCGGACAGAGGGGGTCGCGAACGGCGCAGTCCTTGCGTCGTGAAAGCGCGACTCCGGTCGCGTTCAACGCGACTTCGACGGAGACTCTTTTGACCGAACCCACCGCCGGCCCCCTGAAGCGCACGCCGCTTTACGATCTTCATCGCGAGCTGGGCGCGCGCCTGGTGCCGTTCGCCGGCTACGAGATGCCGGTCCAGTATCCGACCGGCATCCTGGTCGAGCACACTCATACCCGCACCGCCTGCGGCCTGTTCGACGTCTCGCACATGGGCCAGGTGCGTCTCACCGCGAAGCCCGGCCACAGTGCCGCGAAGGCGATGGAGACGCTGGTGCCGGGCGACATCGCCGGCCTGCAGCCGGGCCAGCAGCGCTATACCCAGTTCACCAACGACGCCGGCGGCATCCTCGACGATCTGATGGTGACCAACGCGGGCGATCACCTGCTGGTGGTCATCAATGCGGCCTGCAAGGACGCCGATCTCGCGCACATGCAGAAGCATCTCTCGGCGACCTGCGAGGTCGAGCCGATGTTTTCGCGCGGGCTTCTGGCCCTGCAGGGACCGCAGGCGTCGGCGGTGCTGTCGCGGCTGGTGCCGCAGGTCGCCACCATGAAGTTCATGACCGGCGCCTATGTCGAGATCGACGGCGCGCGCTGCTACGTCACGCGCTCGGGCTACACCGGCGGCGACGGCTACGAGATCTCGACCCCGGCCGAGCAGACCGACGCCATCGCGCGCACGCTCCTCAGCCATCCCGAGGTCAAGCCGATCGGACTCGGCGCCCGCGATTCGCTCAGGCTCGAGGGCGGGCTCTGCCTCTACGGCCACGACATCGACACGACCACCACGCCGGTCGAAGCGGTGCTGCTGTGGAGCGTCGGCAAGGAGCGGCGCGTGCAGGGCGGGTTTCCCGGCGCGGCCGTCGTCCAGAAGCAGATCGCCGAGGGCTCGACGCGCAAGCGGGTCGGCCTGCTGCCCGAAGGCAAGGCAATCGCGCGCGAGGGCGCGGAGATCGTGATCGACGGCAAGACCGTCGGCATCGTCACGTCGGGCGGCTTCTCGCCCACGCTGGGGCGCGCCATCGCCATGGGCTACGTCGAGCGCAGCCAGTCAGCCAACGGAACCAAGGTCGATCTGATGGTGCGCGGCAAGCCCGTGCCGGCCGAGATCGTGCCCATGCCTTTCGTCAAACACGCCTACTACCGCGGATAGGAGATCAAGATGGCCGAGACCAAGTACACCGAAGAGCATGAGTGGATCCGCGTCGAGGGCGATGTCGGCACCATCGGCATCACGCAGTACGCCCAGGAGCAGCTCGGCGACGTCGTGTTCGTCGACGTGCCCGCCGCCGGCCGCACGGTCGCGAAGGGTGAAGCCTGCGCCGTCGTCGAATCGGTGAAGGCCGCTTCCGACATCTACGCGCCGGCCTCCGGCGAGGTGGTCGAGAGCAATGCCGCGCTGGCCGACACGCCGGGCGACGTGAATGCCGAGCCGACGGGCAAGGGCTGGTTCTTCAAGCTGAAGCTCGCCGACAAGGGCGAACTCGACGGCCTGATGGACGAGGCCGCCTACGAAGCCTTCGTGAAGAGCCTCGGCTAGCCAACCTAACCTCATCCTGAGGAGTGCCCGCAGGGCACGTCTCGAAGGATGGGCCAGGAACAAGGTGCTCGTTCCCATCCTTCGAGACGCATCGCTGCGCGATGCTCCTCAGGATGAGGACATTACTGAAGGAGCAAGAGCCTGATGCGTTATCTCCCTCTCACCGAGGCCGACCGCCGCGAGATGCTGAGCGTGATCGGCGCCAAGTCGGTCGACGAGCTGTTCCGCGACGTGCCGGCGTCGGCGCGGCTGGCGGCCAAGGTCGGCGGCCTGCCCGATCACCAGGGCGAACTCGAGGTCGAGCGCGCCTTCCAAGGGTTTGCCGCCAAGAACCTGTCGCCCGCCGCGGCCCCGTTCTTCATCGGCGCCGGGGCCTATCGCCATCACGTGCCGGCGACGGTCGACTACATGATCCAGCGCGGCGAGTTCCTGACCTCGTACACGCCGTATCAGCCCGAGATCACGCAGGGCACGCTGCAGTATCTCTTCGAATTCCAGACGCAGGTCACGCTGCTCACCGGCATGGAAGTCGCCAACGCCTCGATGTACGACGGCTCGACCGGCACGACCGAGGCGGTGCTGATGGCCAACCGGGTCACGCGCCGCCACAAGGCGCTGATCTCGGGCGGGCTGCATCCGCAGTATCGCAGCATCATCGAGACCACGGCCAAGTGGGAAGGCTTCACCGCGAACTTCTCGAAGACGGACGCCGAGGGCCTCGAGGACCTGATCGCCTCGGTCGATCGCGACACGTCCTGCGTGGTCGTGCAGAACCCCAGCTTCTTCGGCCATGTCCGCGACTTCGCCAAGCTCGCGGAAGCCTGCCACGCCGCCGGCGCGCTGCTGATCGTCGTGGTGACGGAAGTCGTTTCGCTGGGGCTGCTGATGCCGCCGGGCGAGATGGGCGCCGACATCGTGGTCTGCGAAGGCCAGTCGATCGGCAATGGGCTGGGCTTCGGCGGTCCCTATGTCGGCCTGTTCGCGACCCGCGACAAGTACATGCGCCAGATGCCGGGTCGTCTCGTCGGCGAGACCGTCGATGCCGACGGCAAGCGCGGCTTCGTGCTCACGCTGTCCACGCGCGAGCAGCATATCCGCCGCGAGAAGGCGACGTCCAATATCTGCACCAACGCCGGCCTCTGCGCGCTGGCGTTCACGGTGCATCTCACTTTGCTGGGCGAGGCGGGCTTTACGCGGCTGGCCGAGCTCAATCACGCCAAGGCCTCGCAGCTCGCCGACAGGATCGCCGCGCTGCCTGGCGTGACGGTGCTGAACGACAGCTTCTTCAACGAGTTCACCGTGAAGCTGCCGAAGCCCGCGGCCGAAGTGGTCGAAGCCTTGGCGGCCAAGCGCATCCTGGGTGGTCTGCCGGTGTCGCGCCTGATTCCCAACGATCCCTCGGTCGAAAATCTGCTGCTGCTGGCGGCGACCGAGACGGCGACCGACGCGGGCATGGACCCGCTGATCGCCGGCCTGAAGGAGGTGCTGTGATGGTACAGTCGCTCGACCGCAGCCAGGGACGCGCTGGCAGTGTCACTGCCGGTTCCGTCAACACCCACGGCACCTATACCGGTAACCGCGCGCTTCAGATCGAGGAGCCGCTGATCTTCGAGATGGGCCAGGCCGGACGCTGCGGCGTCGACCTGCCCGAGCCTCCCAAGGTCAAGGAACGTCTGAACGGCCTGCGTCGCAAGGGCGAGATCGGCCTGCCCGGCCTCTCCGAGCCGCAGGTGGTTCAGCACTTCACGCGGCTCAGCCAGAAGAACTACGCCATCGACATGGGCGTCTACCCGCTGGGCTCGTGCACCATGAAGCACAATCCCCGCATCAACGAGAAGGTCGCGCGCCTGGCCGGCATCGGCGATCTCCATCCGCTGCAGCCGGTCTCGACCGTGCAGGGCGCGCTGGAGCTGATCGACGGGCTGGCGCACTGGCTGAAGACCCTCACCGGCATGCCGGCCGTGGCGATGTCGCCGGCCGCCGGCGCGCATGGCGAGATGTGCGGCATGATGGCGATCGCCGCGGCCCTCGAGGCCAAGGGCGAGCGCGCGCAACGCAGGACCGTGCTGGCGCCGGAGTCGGCGCACGGCACCAACCCCGCGACGGCGGCGGCTCTGGGCTTCGTCGTGAAGCCGATCCCCGCCAACGACCGCGGTCGCGTCGACCTCGCTGCGCTCAAGGCGGCGCTCGGTCCCGACGTGGCGGCGATCATGCTGACCAACCCCAACACCTGCGGCCTGTTCGAGAGCGAGATCGTCGAGATCTCCAAGGCCGTGCACGAGGCCGGCGCCTACTTCTACTGCGACGGCGCCAACTTCAACGCGATCGTCGGCCGCGTGCGGCCGGGCGATCTCGGCATCGACTGCATGCACATCAATCTGCACAAGACCTTCTCGACGCCGCATGGCGGCGGCGGTCCGGGCGCAGGCCCCGTTGTGCTGTCGGCGGCGCTGGCGCCTTACGCGCCCTATCCGTGGATCGTGAAGGACGGCGACACCTGGCGCGTCGCCGAGGACGGCGCGAAAGTGGACGGCCTGCCGCTCGGCCGCCTCAAGGCGTTCCACGGCCAGATGGGCATGTTCACGCGCGCGCTGGCCTACATCATGAGCCATGGCGCCGACGGTCTCCGGCAGGTCGCCGAGGACGCGGTGCTCAACGCCAACTACGTGATGGCGGCCCTCAAGGACGTGATGAGCCCGGCCTTCGAAGGACCGTGCATGCACGAGGCGCTGTTCGACGACAGCTTCCTCAAGGACACCGGCGTGAGCACGCTCGACTTCGCCAAGGCGATGATCGACGAGGGCTATCACCCGATGACCATGTACTTCCCGCTGGTGGTGCATGGCGCGATGCTGATCGAGCCGACCGAGAGCGTGGCCAAGGAAGACCTCGACCAGTTCATCGGCGCGCTGCGCTCGCTCACCGCGAAAGCCAGGACGGGCACCGCGGCCGAGGACTTCAAGGCGGCACCGCTCTACGCACCGCGCCGCCGCCTCGACGAGACGCTGGCCGCCCGCAAGCCGGTCCTGCGCTGGAAGCCGTCGAACAACCCGCCGGGCAACGATCCGCTGAAGCAAGCGGCGGAGTAAGTGCGGCGTACCTCCCCTGCGGGGGAGGTGAAGACTTTGCTAGTCTAGAGCGTTTCCGGACGAGATAGAATCGAGCCGAGCATCTCAACACTGACCTCACCCTGAGGAGCGAACGCAGTGAGCGTCTCGAAGGGTGGGCACGCGCACCCCATCGGTTGCCCATCCTTCGAGACGCCGTGCTGTGCACGGCTCCTCAGGATGAGGGGGTGGGTGAATGTAAAACGGAAAGACTCTAGGGAACCAGCAGACACTCCACGCCGCCGCCGGGCCGAGGCCTGAGCGGCGGCGTTTCCGTTGAGCACCGCTGTTCGGCGATCGGGCAGCGTGGATGGAAGCGGCAGCCCGGGGGAATGTTGGCCGGGTCGGGCATGATGTCGCCCAGGCCGACGTCGGGCACGCCGAGGCCGGGCTCGGGTGTCAGCACCGACGCGAGGAGCGCCTTGGTGTAGGGATGCTCGGGCGCATGAAATAGCGCCTCAGTCGGCTTCTTCTCGACGATGCGGCCGAGATACATCACCGCCACCTCGCTCGCCACATGCTCGACCACCGCGAGATTGTGGCTGATGAACAGGTAGGTGAGGCCGAGGTCGCGGCGCAATTCGGCGAGCAGGTTCAGAATCTGCGCCTGCACCGAGACATCGAGGGCCGAGGTCGGCTCGTCGCACACGACGATGCGCGGCCGCAGCACCAGGGCGCGCGCGATGGCGACCCGCTGGCGCTGGCCGCCAGACAGTTCGGCCGGCAGGCGGTTGCCCATCTCGCCCGGCAGGCCGACACGGGACAGCATCTCGTCGACACGCCTGGCGATCTCGGCGCGCGAGAAGGTGCCCTGCGCCTGCAGTGGCATCGCCACGATGTCGCGGATGCGGGTCAGCGGATTGAGCGAGGAGAAGGGATCCTGGAACACCGGCTGAATCAAGCGCGCGCGCGCCTTGCGGTCCATGTCGACGATGCGCTGGCCCTCGACCGTAATGTCGCCGGAGTCGGGCGTGAGCAGGCCGAGGATCAGGCGGGCGAGCGTGGACTTGCCGCAGCCCGACTCGCCCACAACGCCCAGCACGCCGCCCGGGGGCACGGCGAAGGAAACGCCGTCGACGGCCACGACCCTGCGGTCCTTGCCCAGGATGCCGCCGGAGACACGGAAGGTCTTGCCGACCGACTTGAGTTCGATCGCAGCTTGGGTCGTCGCGTTCATGGAGTCAGCCGGCAGAGATAGTCGTGACCCGGCGCCGCTGTCTGGTGCGGGACGGTATGGGCGCAGCTCGCGTCGGCGAAGCTGCAGCGATCGCGGAAGCCGCAGCCTTCGAAGCCCGGTCCAATGCGCGGCACCGTGCCGGGGATCGAGCCCAGCGGTTCGTCCTGGCGCTGCTTGCCCGGTACCGGCACGCAGCGCAGCAGGCCCTGCGTATAGGGATGCTTCGGATCGGCGAAGAGCTGGGCGGTGGCCGCGCTCTCGACCACTTCGCCGGCATACATGACCGAGACGCGATGGGCGATGCGCGCCACGATGCCGAGATCGTGGGTGATCAGCAGCAGGCCCAGGCCGAGGTCGCGCTGCAGCTGCGCCAGAAGACGCAGGATCTGCGCCTGCACCGTGACGTCGAGCGCGGTGGTCGGTTCGTCGGCGATCAGGAGCTGCGGCTCGCACATCAGCGCCATGGCGATCATGACCCGCTGCCGCAGGCCGCCCGAGAGCTGGTGCGGGAACTGGCCGAGGCGAAGCCCCGGCGCGGTGATGCCGACCCGGCCCAGCAGATCGGCGGCGCGATCGGTGGCGACCCGCTGACTCACCTTCTTGTGCCGGCGCATCACCTCGGTCATCTGCGAGCCGATCGTGTAGGCCGGATTGAGGCTGGTCATGGGCTCCTGGAAGATCATGGCCATGGCATTGCCGCGCAGCCGCGCCATGCCGCGATCGTCGAGTTTCTGCAGGTCGTCGCCCTGGAAGGTGAGGCGCTGCGCCGTGCGGTGGCCGCCACGCGCCAGCAGGTTCATGATCGCGAGCGCCGTCACCGACTTGCCGCAGCCCGATTCGCCCACCAGGCAGTGGGTCTCGCCACGCTCCACCGTGAGCGAGGCGCCCCGCACGGCCGAGGTGCTGCCGAAGCCCACTTCGAGCTTTTCGACTTCGAGAAGCGCACTCATGTGCGGGACCTCGTCGCGAATGCATCGCGCAGCCCGTCACCCAGCAGGTTGATGCCGAGCACCAGCACGAACAGCGCCACGCCGGGGATGACGATCACCCACGGGCTGAAGAACATGTAATCCTTGGCCTCGGCTATCATAAGGCCCCACGAGGGCAGCGGCGGCGGCACGCCGAGGCCTAGGAACGAGAGCGTGGCCTCGAGCAGGATGGCGAGCGCGATCTCGAGCGTCGCCACCACGACGAGGTGGCTCGCGATGTTGGGCAGCACCTCGCGCGACAGAACGCGGAAGCGCGAGCAGCCGGCGCACCAGGCCGCGGCGACGAAGTCCAGGTTGCGCACCTGCATGGAGGTCGAGCGCGCCACCACGGCGAAGCGATCCCACAGCAGCAGGCCGAGAGTCAGCACCAGCAGCGTCATCGAGGTGCCGAGCAGGCCGACGACGGCGAGCGCCACCAGGACGACCGGAATGGAGAGCCGGGTGGTGATGGCGAACAGCACGGCATCGTCGATGCGCCCGCCGAAGAAGCCGCCCAGCACGCCGATGGTGATGCCGATCAGGCCCGACACGATCGTGACGGTGACTCCGATCAGCATCGAGATGCGGCAGCCCCAGATCAGGCGGGAGAGATAGTCGCGGCCGAGCTGGTCGGTGCCGAGCAGGAATTCCGGATTGTACCCTTCCATCCAGAACGGCACGAGCAGGCGCCGGTTGAGATCCTGCGCGAACGGATCGTGCGGCACGATCAGCGGCGCGAAGATCGCGCAGAACAGCGCAAGGCCGACGATGACCGCGCCGATCCACGTGCCGGCGCTCTTCCAGCCCCGACGCGGGCCGGCATTGATCGAAACGGCGGCGCTCATGCGCGCAGCCGGGGATCGAGCACGGCGTTCATGAGGTCGGAAACCATCGTGAGCGCCACGTAGATGACGGCGAGGACGAGCACGACGGCCTGCACGACCGGGAAGTCGTTCTTGGCGATGCTCTCCCAGGCGAGGAAGCCGACGCCGTGCAGGGCGAAGACCTGCTCGATGACGATCGAGCCGCCCAGCATGAAGCCGAGCTGCACGGCGGCGATCGCGACGACCGGAATGGCGGCGTTGCGCAGCGCATGCTTCAGCAGGATGGAGGCGCGCGACAGGCCCTTGGCGCGCGCCGTGCGGATGTAATCGCTGCCCATCGCCTGGATCATGCCGGCGCGCGTCAGGCGCGTGAGGGCCGGGATCGCGGAGAAGGCGAGCACGATGCCCGGCATGACGAAATGCTCCCACGAGCCGGTGCCCGAGATCGGCAGCCACCCCAGCGTGAGCCCGAACAGGATCATCAGCAGCAGGCCGAGCCAGAACGAGGGCATGGCCTGGCCGATCAGGGCGACCATCTGCACCGCGCGGTCGAAGCCGGTGTTCTCGCGCACCGCCGCCAGGATGCCCATCGGCAGCGACACCAGGAGCGCGATCGAAAGGCCGGTCAGCCCCAGGGTCAGCGTCACCGGCATACGCTCGGCGATCAGGGTCGAGACGCGCGTCTGGAAGAAGTAGCTGTTGCCCAGGTCGCCGGTCGCGGCGCGGCCCACCCAGTCGAAGAACTGGCTGAGGACCGGCCGGTCGAGTCCATAGGCCTTGCGGACCGCCTCGATATCGGCCGCCGTGGCATTGGGCCCGGCGATCGAGATGGCGAGGTCGCCCGACAGGCGTGTGAGAATGAAGGCGAGGGTCATGACCGTCGCGGCCACGAGGAGTGCCACGATGAGGCGGCGGAAGAGGAACTGAAGCATGTGCGGGCGGGACTTTAATGCGGATCGATTGGGAAGGCGATCATGCGAATTGCGCGCCAAACGCCGCGCGGCCCCCCAGAACGGTCACGACGCCGCGCTTGGCGCGGGCGCACGGGTCCTATAAGGGGGAGTCATGCCGGTCTTCAACAATCCACGGCGTACGCCCTGCTTCGGCATCGCGCCCACTCTGGAGGACTTCGAGGCGATCGCCGCCGAGGCGCTGGCGACGATACCCGAGGAGTTCCGTCGGCACGTCGGGAACGTGCGCATACAGATCGATGACTTCCCGTCCGACGAGGTCGAGAAGCAGATGGATCTCGAGACCCCGTTCGACCTGCTCGGCCTTTATCAGGGCGTGTCGATGATGGAGCGGGGCGCCGGTCATGTCGCCAACGACATCGACCGCATCTTCCTCTATCGCCGGCCCATCCTCGACTATTGGTGCGAATCGGGGGAGGACCTGCCGCACATCGTGCGTCACGTGCTGATTCACGAGATCGGCCACCATTTCGGCCTGAGTGACGACGATATGGAAGCGATCGAGGCCAAGGCCGAGGAAGACTCGCAGCGAGCCTAGCCGCGCGCTCGAATGTCTCCGTCGTCTAGGCGGTAGCCTTGCAGGGCGAGGCGAGATCGGAGACGGTTCAGACTCTCATCGCTTCGCGATAGAGGCGCTCGGCGTTCGTCCACTTGATCGCCTGAACGAACGCCTCGATGTACTTGGCGGTGTCGGTGCCGTAGTCGGCGGCATAGGCATGCTCGTACATGTCCATGGCGAGCAACGGCACGCCGGCGGCCGGCGCCATCGAATCGTTTTCAGCGCGATAGTTGAACAGTCGCTTCTCGCGCGGCGCATAGGCCATGATCACCCAGCCGCTTCCTGCGTTGAGCGACTTGCCGATCAGCGCGAATTCCGCCCTCCAGCGGTCGAAGCTGCCGAAGTCGCGTGACAGCGCCTGCGCCAGCAGACCTGAGGGCTGGGTCGGCGCTTCGGCCAGTCCGTCGAAATAGATTTCGTGCAGGAGCGTCGAATTGTGCGTGGCCTGCTCGTCGCGCTTCAGGTCGCCCAGCCTTTCGGCGCTCACGTCCGAGAGGTCGAGCTTCGAGAGTTCCTCACCGAGCGCGTTCAGCTTCTTCACCTCTTCCGCGTAGACTCCGTCGTGATGCGCGCGCAGCAGGTCGCCCGTCAGGCCCTTCACCTTGTCCGGGTTGATGACCAGCGGCTTGGCGGTGACCTTGGGCACCGGAATGGCAGTTGCCACCTGTGGGGCGACTTGCTGGGCGCGCGCACCAAAGGCGAGAGCGCCAGCCAGCAGGCCGGCGCCCGCAGCCAGGGAGCGGCGGGAGATGTCGGTCATGGGGGCTCCTCGCGTGTTCGCTGGAGCAACGCCTTTCAGGGAGATGAGTTGCGGCGTACCGGCGGAACGCGGTAGCTGCCGGCGATCATCGACTCCTCGGGCTGATGGGCGCGCAGCATCAGGCGTATCGGCCCGGCCGGTGCCGGCAGCCAGTTGGCCGCGTATTCGCCCGGCGGCGGGTCGCGCTGGATGTAGAGGCTCAGCGATCCGTCGGCGCCACGGACCAGTCCTGCCGTGCGGTCGCCGATGGCCTGTCGGCCGATCGGATTGTCGACGAAGCGGGTTCTGCCGTCCGGCGTCACTTCATAGGCCGACAGCGACCAGAACGCGCGCGCGGGCGGCAGGCGATCGGCCGGAAAGGTGAGGACATAGCGTTGCGCTCCGTGCAGGGGCCGCCGGTCGGCATCGACGGCGCAGCTCACATCGACCTCTTCGGCGGACAAGGGCGCGCCCAGTCCCGTCAGTGCCGACGCCGCACGAGACAGATAGTCTTCGCCGAAATGGCCGGCCTGCCGCTGGCTGTAGGTCCAACCGTCGATCGTGCGGCCGCGACCGGCGGCGCTGCGAATTTCCGCATGACCCTGGGCGATACCCGAACGGATCGCCCGAAGTTCGGCCTCGCCGAAGGCGCGCCGGTCGAACTTGCGCCCCGGCTTCAGCTTCAGCGGCGCCAGCACCTCGAACAGCGCCCGGTCGCGCTCGGGCAACGGGCTCTCGCCCAGGGCGCGCAGGCCGATGTCGAACAGGTCGAGCGGATCGCCCGGTTGCGCGGCCGGCCAGTCGGCGACGGGTTCGGGAGGCGCCTGGGTGCGGAACCGCATCAGCTCGCCGGCTTCGAGGATGCGCCGCTCGTTGCGCATGTCGGGCGTCTCGAGCAGCACGCGGTTCTGAAGGATGCGCACACGGTCGAGTTCCTCGGGGCCGTCGACCAGGATGCGGCCCAGCAGCCACACCGAAGAGGTCGGCGCGCGGACCAGCGTCACGTCGCTCGGCGCATCGCCCGCCCAGGTCGGGGCGACGATCATGTGCGTCACCAGCCCGACGGCTTTCGGGCGAGGGCGGACGAGCAGGAATGTGTGAGAGAACAGGTCGATGAAGGCGTAGCTGTAATCGAGATCGCCGATCGGCGGCACGGTGAGGAACAGCGGCTCCAGTGCGAGGTCGAGCCAGGCCGAGGAATACAGAGTATCGGCATCCGCTGTCGCGACGACGCCAGCCTCGGGATCGGCGAGACTTTGGATATTGCGGAAGCGGTTGAGACGCTGGCGCTGCGGGTTGGTCTCGTCGACCGTGGCGCGCCAGCGGGCACGATACATCTCGTAGATCGGGAAGAGATAGACGGTGGCGCGCCGGGCGAGATCGCGCAGTGCCACCGTCGCGTCCTGGGCTTGCAGCTTGGAGGCCGCGGCCAGCGCAGACAGGCCGGCCAGGCCACCGAGCGCGGCGCGGCGGCCGATGGTCATGCGGCCCGCTCGCGCGCCTGTCGTCGTTCGGAGACGAAGGCCGCCGCTTCCTTCCATGGCGCCAGGGTCCAGAAGGAGCGCGCGCGGCCTGACGGCGAGGCCAGCACGAAGGGCACGGCGCCTTCGAGAAGCTCGACCTGCCGGCCGTAGGCGGGGGCCTTTACGCCGAGCGCAAGCGCGGCGGCGTGCTTGGAGGTGAAGGCAATGGCGGCGGGACGGAAGCGCCGCAGCTTGGCGTGCAGCGAGCGCGCATCCATCGCCTCGGGACTGAGTTCGTGGTCCGATCCGACTTCGGTCTTGTTGAGGTCGGTCAGTCCGAGGCCCAGCGCCAGCAGCTCGGGGTAGCGCTGCGGCGCCAGCCGCTCCGGCGTCAGGCCGACCGCGTGCAGCGTCGGCCAGAAGGCATTACCCGGGTTGGCATAGTAGGCACGCGCCTTGAACGAGGCCGGGCTCGGCGCGGTGCCGCAGAACACCAGGTCGAGTCCCGGCGCCAGCAGGTCCGGGATGAGAGGACTACTCTGCCTTGATGCCCGCGGCACGGATGACCTCGCCCCAGCGCTTGATCTCGGTCTGGATATAGGCGTCGATCTCGGGAACCGTCATGCTGCCCGGCTCGAAACCGCCGGCCTTCATGCTCTCCATCACGTCGGGTGACTTCAGCGCCTTCTCCGTTGCGACCCGAAGCCTGTCCTTGATCTTTGCCGGCGTGCCGGTCGGCACCGCCCAGATCGACCACGAGGTCACGACGAGATCCGGCGAGACCGCCTCGGCGAAAGTCGGCGTGTCCGGCAGGACCGTCGAGCGCTTGGCGCCACTCGACGCCATTGGCTTCAGCTTGCCGGCGCTGACCTGGCTCATCAGCGAATCGATGTTCGAAATGACCATCGGCAGATGACCGGCCAGCACGTCGGCCGCGGCCGCGGCCGCGCCGCGATAGCTGATGAAGGTGATGTCGACGCCGGTCTTCTGCTTGAACAGTTCCATCGTCAGGGTCGGCGAGGTGCCGAGACCGGACGAGCCGAACGAATATTTTCCAGGCTCCTTCTTCGCCGCCGCGATCAGCTTGGGCAGCGTGTCGTGCGGGAAGCTCGGGTTGCAGCAGAGCAGGTTCGGCTGCGTCCCGATCCAGGCGACGGTCTCGAGGTCGGTGACGGCATTGTAGGCCGGCCTGCGATAGAGATGGGGCACCAGCGCGTGGCTGCCGATATTGCCCAGCAGCACCGAATAGCCGTCGGGCGGCGACTTGGCGACGTTGTCGGCGGCGATCGATCCGCCGGCGCCGGTGCGATTCTCGACCACGAAGGTCTGGCCGAATTCGTCGCCGAGCTTGGCGGCGAGCCGCCGGGCGATATTGTCCTGCGAGCCGCCCGGCGTGAACGGGCAGACGATGCGGACATTGCGATTGGGCCAGTCGTCACCCTGGGCGAGGGCGAAGGTCGGGACGAACGGCAGCGTCGCCAGGCCGGCCGTGAAGTGACGTCTCCTCATGTCTTCTTTCCTTTGTTCGGAGTTTATTGCCCGCGATGATGCACGAGGTGTGACGCGCCGCCTAGGGCCGTCGCCCGTGCGGATTTCGTCCTGAGGTTCCGCGGCCTTGCCCGCCCTCTGCCGTCGGGCATGATGGCCGCCGGGAGGACCCAATGAATACGATCGACAAGGCCGACGAAGCACAGCTTCTCGCCACCATCGACCGCTGGATCGAGCGCGAGGTGGCGCCGCGCGTCAAGGAATTCGACCATGCCGACAAGTGGCCGGCCGAGCTCGTCGAGCAGATGAAGGAACTCGGCCTGTTCGGCGCCACGATCAGCCCGGAATATGGCGGGCTCGGCCTACCGGCCACGACCTATGCCGAGATCGTGATGCGCATCTCCTCGGTGTGGATGGCCATCACCGGCATCTTCAATTCCCATCTGATGCTGGCGCTGGCCGTCGAGAAATTCGGCACGCCGCGCCAGAAGGAGCGCTGGCTGCCCAAGTTCGCCTCGGGCGAGATTCGCGGCGGGCTGGCGCTCACCGAGCCGGATGCCGGCACCGACCTGCAATCGATCCGCATGGTGGCGAAGCGCGACGGCAACGACGGCTACGTGATCAACGGCACCAAGACCTGGATCTCCAACGGTATCGAGGGCCATTGCTTCGCCATGCTGGTGAAGACCGATCCCGAGGCCAACCCGCGCCACACCGGCATGAGCCTGTTCATCACGCCCAAGGGGCCGGGTTTCACGGTCGGCCGCAAACTCGAGAAGCTGGGTTACAAGTCGATCGATTCGGGCGAGCTGGTGTTCGAGGATTACAGGATCCCGGCCGATCACCTGATCGGCGAGGTCGAGGGCCAGGGCTTCGCGCAGGTCGCGGGTGGACTGGAGCTCGGCCGCATCAACGTGGCGTCGCGCGGTGTCGGCATCGCTGAGGGCGCGCTCAGGCTGGCGACCAGCTACTCCCAGATGCGCAGGACCTTCGGCAAGCCGATTTGCGAGCACCAGGCGATCCAGCTCAAGCTCGGCGAAATGGCGACGCGCGCCCGCGCCGCGCGCCTGCTGACGCTCGATGCCGCCGCCATCTTCGATCGCGGCGAACGCTGCGACATGGAAGCCGGGATGGCCAAGTATTTCGCTTCGGAGGCGGCGCTGGAGAACAGCATCGAATCGATGCGTATCCACGGCGCCTACGGCTACTCCAAGGAATACGACATCGAGCGGCTCTACCGCGACGCCCCGCTGACCTGCATCGGCGAGGGCACCAACGAAATGCAGCGCATCATCATCGCGCGGCAATTGATCAAGCGGAATCCGATCTCGTGAGCATGATCGGCAAGCCGCTGGAAGGCATCCGCGTCCTGACCCTGGAACAGTTCGGCGCCGGCCCCTATGGCACGATGTTCCTCGCGGAACTCGGCGCCGAGGTCATCAAGGTCGAGGCGCCGCAGGGTGGCGATCCCTCGCGCCAG
Organism: Reyranella sp.; assembly: GCF_965228225.1. GTDB lineage: Bacteria > Pseudomonadota > Alphaproteobacteria > Reyranellales > Reyranellaceae > Reyranella. The sequence continues at coordinate 143,203 of NZ_OZ245801.1, forward strand.
GTCGGGCCCCATAAGCTCGGTGAGAACGACAGCGAGTATTTCCAGGCCTGGAACCTCGGCAAGAAGAGCGTGACGGTCGACATGAAGTCGGAGGCGGGGCGCCGCCAGTTCGAGGCACTGGTGAAGGACGCCGACTGCGTCGTGAACAACATGCGCGGTACCCAGCCGGTAAAGCTCGGGATCGACTATGCCAGCCTGAAACACTTGAAGCCCGCGATCGTCTGCCTGCACATCTCCGCGTATGGACGTGACAACGAGCGCAAGGACTGGCCCGGCTACGACTTCCTGATGCAGGCCGAGGCCGGGCTGATGGAACTGACCGGCGAGCCGGACGGGCCGCCGACGCGGGTCGGCGTTTCGATGATCGACAGCATGAGCGGCCTCACCGGCATCGTCGGCCTCCTGAGCTGCCTGCTGCGCGCCCGCACCACGGGGCAGGGCTGCGACGTCGATACCTGCCTTTACGATGTCGCCATGCACCAGCTCACCTATCCCGGCCTCTGGTACCTGAACGAGGGCGATGTCTCGCCGCGCGTGCCTAGAAGCGCGCATCTCTCGCTGGCGCCGGTCCAGACCTTCCCAACGAAGGACGGCTGGATCTACATCATGTGCATGACGCAGAAATTCTGGCTGGCGCTCTGCGAGGTGATGGACCGTGGCGATCTCGCGGTCGATCCGCGTTTCCCCGATCCGAACACGCGGGCGAAGAACCGCGCGACGCTATCCGTCGAACTCGACGTGACGTTCCGGACGCGCACGACGGCGGAGTGGCTGGCCGCGATGAACGGGCTGCTTCCTGCGGCGCCGGTCTATCGTCTCGACCAGGCGCTCGACAGTTCCTTTGCGCGCGAAACGGGCATGGTCTCGTCCGTGCCGCATCCGCTGAAGGGCGAGCTGCGCATCCTCGCCAATCCTCTGCGCATCGACGGCGAACGGCTGGCACAGGCCGCCTGTTCGCCGCTGGGCGCCGACAACGAGTCATTGCTGGGCAAGTCGTCATGAAACTTCAGGGCATCAAGGTCGTCGATCTCTCCTGGTTCCTGCCGGGCCCCTATCTCACCACCTCGCTGGCCGACCACGGCGCCGAGGTGATCAAGGTCGAGCCGCCGGGCGAGGGCGATCCCGGCCGTCACATCCTGCCGCCGGATGAACGCACCTCGGTGTTCTTCCGCAACATGGGCCGCGGCAAGAAGAGCGTCGTGCTCGATCTCAAGAGCGAGCAGGGCCGCGCCGATCTGTTCCGTCTCGCCTGCGAAGCCGACGTGCTGGTCGAATCCTTCCGGCCCGGCGTCGCCGCGCGCTTCGGCGTCGGCTACGAGGCCGTCGCGGCGAAGAACCCGGGCATCGTCTATTGCTCGATCAGCGCCTTCGGCCAGGACGGCGCCTATCCCGGCCGCGCCGCGCACGATCTCGCGCTCGAAGCCATGACCGGCGTGCTGAGCCTGACCCTGGGCGACGACGGGCGGCCGGCGATCCCCGGCATCCCGGTCGCCGACCTGGTGAGCGGTCTTCATGGTCTGGCCGGCGTGCTGATGGCGCTGCTGCGCCGCAAGGATACCGGCCGCGGCGACTACATCGACGTCTCGATGCACGAATCGCTGATGGCCTCCTGCGCCAACGTGGTCGGCACGACCTTCGCCGAGAACAAGGCGCCCGACGTGAAGCAACAGCGCACCACCGGCGGCTCGGCCTTCTACCGCGTCTACGACACGTCCGACGGCCGCCAGCTCGTGATCGCGGGCCAGGAGATGAAGTTCATCAAGAACCTTTTAGGGGCGCTCGGCAGGCCGGAGATGGCCGGGCTCTGCGAATGGCCCGGCGCGCACCAGAAGCCGGTGGTGGAGTTTCTGGAACAGACCTTCAAGGCGAAGCCGCTCGCCCACTGGATGGACACTCTCGCCACGCTCGACATCTGCTACGGCCCGGTCAACACGCTCCCCGAAGCCATCGCCGATGCCAACCTGCAGAAGCGCGGCTTCATAGTGACGGACAGCGAAGGCCGCCTCCACTTCGGCCCCGTGGTGCGATTCAAGGACGAACCGTCGAGTCCGGTGTATCGCGAGCCGCTGCTGGGCGAGCACACGGACGAAGTGCTGAAGCGTTAGAGGAAAGGTCCCTCGCTACGCTCGGGATGACAATTTTGGTGTTGCTGGCGCACACCTTTCATTGGGGAAAAATTGTCATCCCGAGCGTAGCGAGGGACCTTTGCTAACGCCCGCATCAAGCAAGTCCGCCCAGGTCGGATTGGCCGCCTCGACCAGCGCATCCTTCTTGGACCGCCGCCATCCCTTGATCTGCTTCTCTCGCACGATCGCGTCTTCGATCTGCTGATATTCCTCGGCATAAACCAGGGTATGCACGCGATACTGCCGCGTGAAGGCGCCGCCTGTTCCGGCGCGATGCTCGGCGACGCGCTTCTCCAGGTCATTCGTGACGCCGACATACATCACGTTCCGCTTCACGTTCGTGAGAATGTAGACGTAGTAGGTGAACATCGGTCGCCAAACGTCCCTCGCTGCGCTCGGGATGACAATTATGGGTTGTTAATTCACACCATCCATCAAGAAAATGTTGTCATCCCGAGCGCAGCGAGGGACCTTTATCTTTATCCCGCCACCAACGCCGCAGCCTTCGCCAGCGGCACGGGCGCGTCGTCGAGGAGGAGGTTGATGGCTTCTTCCTCCCAGCCGGACTCGCCGAGAGACAGCGGGTCCTGCGGCGCCAGGCGGTGTTCGATGACCAGGCGCGACAGAAGCAGGCGTCGGGCGTCGCCGCCTTCGGTGCCGAGGGTGGCGCCTTCCCAGGCCAGCAAGGCCGCGCTCGTCGCGTGATAGAGCGCGCCGGCGGCGAGGCGGGAGCGCTTTTCGTGTTTGGGATCGGCGGCAACCGCTTCGACGAAGCGTTCGACCCGGTCGAGCGTGGCGCCGAGCAGGCCCTTGTACTGGCCGGGCAGGGCGCCGCTGGGTTCGTACTTTGCCTTGAGCGCGGCGGAGAGCGTCTTGTGGCCGCCCGACTTGCCGACGGCGCGCTGCACCACGTCCAGCGCGTTGATGTTGGAAGTGCCCTCCCACAAGGTGCCGACCTGCGCGTCGCGCACCAGCCGCGCCGTCACCCATTCCTCGATGTAGCCCAGCCCGCCCTTGACCTCGAGTGCGGCGCTGGCGACCGGGATGTTGTCGCGGCAGGCGCGGAACTTGTAGACCGGCGTCAGGATGCGCAGCAGGTTCGCGGCGTCCTTGTCGCCCTTATCGGCGCGGCCCATCGCGTCGGCGGAGAAGGCGAACATCGACAGCGCCTGCTCGGTCGGCAGCATGATCTTCATGAGCTGGCGGCGCAGCAGCGGGTACTGGGCGATGGCGCGGCCGAAGGCGCGGCGGCCGCGGGCGGCGGCCAGCGCCTCATTGAGGCAGCGGCGCATCATCGAGGCGGCGCGCACGCCGTGGCTCAGCCGCGACAGGTTCACCTGCTCCATCATCTGCTTGAAGCCGCGATTTACGTCGCCCACGAGATAGGCGGTGGCGCCGTCGAGGATGATCTCGCCCGAGGCCATCGAGCGGGTGCCGAGCTTGTCCTTAAGTCGCACGATCCGATAGCTGTTGCGGCTGCCATCCTCGAGCCGCCGCGGCAGGGCGAACAGGCCGAGGCCCGACGTACCGGGCGCGGCGCCGCGCGGGCGCGCCAGCATCACCGCGACATCGGCGTCGGCATGGCTGCAGAACCATTTCTGGCCATAGAGCTTCCAGCGCTCGACACCGTCGGGGCCGACGCCCACCCGTTCGGCCTCGGTCTCCAGCGCACCGACGTCGGAGCCGCCGGCCTTCTCGGTCATGAACTGCGTGCCCTTCAGCATCGTCGCCGGATCCTGGCTGAGCAGCCGGTCGAGCAGCAGCTTCTTCAGCTCGGGCGAGCCGTAGCGCTTGATGATGAAGTTCGACGTGTCGGAGACCGAGACCGGGCACATCAGGCCGAACTCGCCCTGCACGAAGAGATACGTGATGGCGTATTTCACCAGCGGATGGGCGGGCTCCGCCAGGCCGAGCACGCCTGCGCGATGGCTCATCGCGTGCATGCCGAATTCCTCGAAGGCGATCTTCTCCATCTCGCGATAGGCCGGGTGATAATCGATCCAGTCCTCGTCGCGGCCGAAGCGGTCGCGCGGCTGCAGCACCGGCGGATGCTTGTCGGCGACCATCGCCAGCTCGTCGAGCCGGCCGCCGGCCAGCCCGCCCAGGCGCTCGAAATGCGGCGTCATCTGCCGCAGCAGGCCGGGCTCCATGTAGAGCCGCATCAGGTCCTGGAACTGCCGGTCGATCGAATGGAAATTCTGGCCGTGCGCGTCTGTGGCGATGTGATGGGCGCCGTGCGGCCCTTCGTTCAATCCGTGAGTCATGTCGGGCATGGTTTCCTCCGTCTGGTCTTTTCTTGTTATCGCCAGCCCTGCGTCAGCACGCGCGTCACATAGGGCGGTACGGTCGCGGTAGCGGGGCCATAGATGTGTTCGTGAAACAGGCTCTTGTTGTCGGTCGGTTCGAGATTGAGCTCGACCGTGCGGGCGCGCGGCGCGTGGCGGCGCACATGCAGGACGAAGCCGGCGGCGGGATAGACCTCGCCCGACGTGCCGATCGCCAGGAAGAGGCCGCAGCGCTCCAGCGCTTCATAGATCTCCTCGAGGTGTATCGGCATCTCGCCGAACCACACGATGTTGGGGCGCAGCTCGCCCACGGAATTGCAGTGAGGGCAGATCGAAGCGGGCGTCAGGTCATAGTCGGAGGAGAACACCGTCTTGCAAGCCATGCAGCGGATCTCCCCGTCGCGACCGTGCATGTGGATCACCCGCTTCGAGCCGGCCTCCTCGTGCAGCAGGTCGATATTCTGCGTGATGATCGTCACCTCGCCGTCATACTCGCGCTCGAGCCGTGCCAGCGCCCGGTGCGCCTCGTTCGGGCCGATGCCGGCTGCACGGAACATGCTGCGGGTCTCGTTGTAGAAGTCGAGCACCTTCTTCTTGTCGCGGTGCCAGGCTTCGAGGGTCGCGACCTCTTCGAGGTTCACCCTGTTCCACAGCCCGTCGGCGTCACGGAACGTGTCGATGCCGCTTTCCTTGGAGATGCCGGCGCCGGTCAGCACGGCGATGCCGGGCGGGAAGAAATCCTGATGCATGCCGCCAATCTAGCGCCGTGCTAGGGTCCGCGGCCATGACCATTGGAGTTCTGTTCGTCTGCACCGCGAACCTCTGCCGTTCGCCGATGGCCGAAGGCGTGTTCAGGTCCCAGGCGGCGAAGGCGGGTCTCGCCGACGCCCTCGACATCGACTCGGCCGGGACAGGCGCCAGTCATATCGGCCAACCACCGACCCCGCTCGCCGTCGAGGCGGCGGCCGCGCGCGGCTACGACATTTCCGGCATCCGGGCTCGCCAGGTGACGGGCGAGGACATCAGGCGTTTCGACTACGTGCTGGCGATGACGCGCAACCATCTCGTCGAGTTGCGCTGGCTGGCGACGCGCGAACTGGCCGACCGGCCGCAGCTCCTGATGAGCTATGCCCCGCCGATCGGCGTCCTCGATATTGCCGACCCGTTCGGCGGCACCGCCGAAGATTATGAGCGTGCCCTCGGCATGATCGAGGCCGCCACGCGCGGCCTCGTCGCCCGGCTGGCGCCCGAGGTCAGAAAGGCCATTTGAGGCCCAGCTCGCCGAACCGGTTCAGCACGTTGAAGGTGAGCCGCGACACGTCGTTGTCGAACTTGTTGTGGGGCAGGCTGCCGCAGTAGGTGATCGAGCCCACCGAGAACACCGCGCCGCCTTTCGGCTTCTCGATATAGGTCATGTCCGCCCGGATGAGCTGCTCCAGCGTCTGGCCGGGAATCGTCGTCGTGAAGCCCAGCCGTTCCTCGTGCACCACGACGAAGTTCCGGCGGTCGTGGCCTTCCGACGAGGCCAAAACCACGGCGTTGAGCGGGCTGCCCAGCCGGTGGTCGAGCCGGTCGAGCTCGAAGCCCGCCGCGCCGCCGCCCGAGAAGCCGTAACCGCCGAACAATGCGTCCTTCACGCCCTCGAACACCCAGGCATGGGTGTTGTCGCGCGCCGCCGGCGATTGCCGGTAGGAATCGCCCACGAAGGTGCCCTGGCTCGAAAAGCCGATGCCGCAGAGCAGGTTCGGCGGCCGGTCCGAGCGCCGCCACAGGCCGCCATAGGCACCGTCGAACGCGTGGTAGTATTCGCCGGGCTCGGCCGCCCAGGTGCGGATGCCGCCTTCGGTGCGCCGCACCTCGATGGCGCCGGGCACTTTGGGCGACAGCGCCACCCGCCAGTAGAAGCCGTTGCCGCCGAGATACATGAGCCGGCCGCCGCTCTCGGTATAGGCCTGCAGCGCGTCGAGCGTGCCCTCGGTGTGATACTCCGGGTGCGAGCCGGTCAGCACGACCTTGTAGGAGGCGAGCAGTTCCACGCCCTTCTCGTCGAGATCGTGGTCCGTCACCACGTCGAAGGCGACGCCCATGCGATCGAGCCAGCCGGTGAGATGGGTGTCGGCCGGCAGGTGGCGCAGGCCGGAGCCGGCCTCATCGTTGAAGCTGAGGAAATTCGGCCGCCAGGTCAGCAACGGCCGCAGCCGCGAGGAATAGGCCACGCCCGACCCGTCGCGATGATGGTTGTAGGTCGACAGGCCATAATCGCCATGCTCGTCGGGATTGTTCGGATAGGCCTTCCAGTCGGCGACCCTCTTGCGGAAGGCGTCGTCGAACATGCCGCGCGAGAAGTTGGAATAGACTTGATAGGTGAAGGTCGAGGCGAGGTAGCAGACCTTGGCCTGTGGCTTGCCGACCTGCGGCCGCACGAAGAACGGGATGATGTCGCGGTGCGTCCCGCAGGTGAGCTGCATGCCGTAGATGCCGCTCTTCATTTCCCTGGGGATGGTGAAGCTGAAATCGTCGAGCCAGCCGCAATCGTGCAGGTCGTCGTCGTGGAAATGGATGGCGGCGTAGTGGTTCGGCGCGCGGCGCCAGTCGCGCTCGGCGCCGGTCCAGGCCGAGCCCTTCATCGCGCGGGTCGGCAGATTGATCAGTTTTCCATCGAGCTTGTTGGGACCGGTGTCCTCGATTTCCATCGAGTCCATGCGGCGCGTGAAATCCCAGGCGGCGAAGCCCTGGATGCGCGGCGCTTCGATCTTGCCGTTGAAGCAGCGCCGCGCCGGCCGGTCCGTCGCCGACTCCGCACCGATCATCACGGGAGCCGCGGCCTCCAGCGCCGGAATGGAGGCCTTGACGCTTGCCTCGCCCTCGTCGTCGGTGCCGAAGGCGCGCGCGAGCGGCTGCTGGCCGACCCGCAGCGTGCCAGTCTCGGGATCGGCGCTGGCCCAGACGCGGTACCAGTTGCGCGCCCGCAGCTTCTTGCCCACGCAGACGCGGTCTGTGCCGCTCTCCAGCGCCATGCCCTCTTGTGTCAGCACCAGCGCGAAGCCCGCGCCGGTCGCGGCGTCGCGGCGCGAGATCACGGTTTGCGGCCCGTCCTCGGGCAGGGTCGGCCAGATCAGCGCCTCGACCTGGAGCGCGCCGGGCAATCCGAGATCCTTTGCCCCCTCGACCAGGCCGTAGGAGCCGGGCCAGGCGTGCTGGACGCGCGACGCGAAGCGACCGTCGAACAGTTCGGACAGATCCTCGAACTTGGGCGGCGGTCCGCCGGGATTGGGATCGCCGCGCACGATGCGCACCAGCATGGCGTGATAGGGGTTAGGTCCCGCGCTCGAGACCTTGAAGCTGATTTTCTCGCCGCTCCGTACCGAGATGCGATCCGTGTACCCAATCAATGCTGCGGTCACATTTAACTCCCAATTGGCGGACGATATAGTCGCCTGAAACAAGGGAGCTTCGCCATGACCAATAAGACAATCGCCAAGATCGGACGCCGCAATCTCATCGCGGGTGCCGTCGCCGTTCCCCTCGCCGCCCCGATGCTGGCGCGCCAGGGCTGGGCCCAGTCGACCTACCCCAACAAGCAGGTCCGCGTGGTCGTGCCCTTCGCACCCGGCGGGACGACCGACCTGCTGGGCCGCATCGCCTCGGCGCACCTCCAGGAAGTCTGGGGCCAGACCTTCGTGGTCGACAACAAGAGCGGCGCCGGCGGCAATGTCGGGGCCGAGATCGTCGCCAAGTCGCCGGCCGACGGCTACACGCTGCTGCTGGGTACGGTCGGCACGGCCGTCACCAACCAGTTCCTCTACAAGAGCATGCCCTACGACAGCGTGAAGAGCTTCGCGCCGGTCGCCCTGTTCGGCGAGGTCGCCAACGTGCTCGCGGTGCATCCCGACATGCCGGTGAAGACGGCCAAGGAATATGTCGAGTATTGCAAGAAGCAGGGCCCCAACAAGGTGAGCTTCGGTTCCCCGGCGGTCGGCGGCACCGGTCACCTGGCGATGGAATATTTCCAGTCGCTGGCCGGCTTCAAGGTCGAGCACGTCGTCTATCGTGGCAGCTCGCTGGTCCTGAAGGACCTGCTGGCCGGCCACATCCCGAGCACGATGGACAATCTCCCGCCCTACCTGCCGCACATCCAGACGGGCGCGCTGCGCGCGCTGGGCGTCAGCTCGGCCAAGCGCTGGTTCTCGCTGCCCGACACGCCGACCATCGCCGAGCAGGGCTTCGCGGGCTTCGACGCCGCGCCCTGGTGGTACGTCTCGGCGCCGGCCGGCACGCCGCCGGAGATCGTGAAGAAGCTCTCGGACGAGCTGGTGAAGGCCTCCAAGCAGCCCGACGTCATCAAGAAGATCCGCGACGCCGGCGCTGCCGAACTGGGCGGCTCCTCGGAGGACCTCGCCAAGCACATGCAGACCGAGTACGTGAAGTGGAAGAAGGTCGTCGAGGCCGCCAAGCTGGAGCCGCAATGAGCCGTCCCGACCTGAAGGGAAAGATCCAGACCGTTCTCGGGCCGATCGAGCCCGAGAAGCTCGGACGCACGCTGATGCACGAACACGTGCTCTGTGACATCCGTCCGCCCGGCACGCGCTCCGACAACGATCTCGGCCCCGAGATCACCCTGGAGAACGTCTGGCAGATCAACTACGGCCGCGGCCTCAAGCGCGCCGGCCGCAAGTACATGCTCGACCTCGAGGACATCGCCACGCGCGAAGTGGCGATGATGAAGCACGAGGGCGGCGACGCCATCGTCGAACTGTCGTGCGGCGGCCTCTCGCCCGATCCGAACGGCCTGCGCCGCATCGCGGCCGGCACCGGCGTCCATCTGGTGATGGGCTGCGGCTACTACGTGAACGACTACCAGGATCCGAAGAACCACGGCCGCACGGTCGACGATTTCGCCGCCGAGATGATCGGCCAGATCCACGACGGCGCCTGGGGCACCGACGTCTGCGCCGGCATGATCGGCGAGATCGGCTGCCAGGCGCCGTGGACCGAAACCGAGAAGCGCGTGATGCAGGGCGCGTTCATCGCCGCCACCGAGACCGGTGCTGCGATCAACGTCCATCCCGGCCGCGATCCCGACCAGCCGCAGGAGATCGCCGACTTCGCCAAGGAAGCAGGCTTCCCGACCGAGCGCATCGTCATCAGCCACATCGACCGCACCATCTTCGACGAGCCGCGCCTGCAGAGGCTCGCCGACTCCGGCGTGACGGTGGAGTTCGACCTGTTCGGCCAGGAATCGAGCTATTATGGCCTCTCCGACATCGACATGCCCAACGACGCGACACGGCTCAAGCTGATCCGCGCGCTGATCGATGCCGGTCATCTGGAGCGCGTCGTGATCAGCCACGACATCTGCTACCGCACCCGCCTCGCGAGCTTTGGCGGCCACGGCTACGGCCACATCTTCCGCAACGTCGTGCCGATGATGCAGAAGCGCGGCTACAGCGAGGCCGAAATCGACGCCATCCTGGTGGGCAATCCGCGGCGGCTGCTGACGTTCGTGTAGCGGACGGCGCCATTGTCATCGCGGGCGGGGTAACCCCCGCCCTAGAGCGCCGCGAAGGATCTCCCGCTAGCCAAGGAGTCCCCTGATCGTTCCGTGAGGTCCTTCGCGGCGCTCAGGACGACCGAAGGCCAGAGCTAGAACGTCAGCGGATACTCCGCTTCCGCCGTATAGATCGGCCCGCCTCGTCCGAGGCGGCTCGAATAGAGCGTGAAATGTTCGGCCACCCACGGCTCCAGACGGAACGTGCCGTGGCTGGCCGTGAACTGCGCGATGTGATGGCCGGTCTCGCCGCCCGCGGGGAAACGCGCCAGGGTGACGTGCGGGCGGTATTTGCGGCGGTCGATCTCGATGCCGCAGTTGCGCGCGACGGTCGTCACCTTCTGCTGCAGCCAGTCGAGGCGCTCGCTGCGTTCGACGACGGCGACCAGCGCGCGCGGCTGCTTGCCGTTGCTGAACTGTTCGACGCCGGCAATGGCCACAGAGAAGGGCGGACCGGCAATATCGGCCAGCTCCTCCTCGAAGTCGCGCATCGTGCCGCCCTGCACCTCACCCGCGTAGCAGAGGGTGACGTGAAGATTCTCGGCCGGCACCCAGTGCGCATCGGGGACCCCCGACTGCAGCGCTGCGAGTTCCTCGGCGATCTCGTCAGGGACGGGCAGGGCGGCGAACAGACGCGGCATCGTCGAGATTCTTCGTAACGAAGGGGAGGATACGCTCGACGATGATGTCGACGCCCTTGGCGTTGGGATGGATGCCGTCGGGCTGGTTGAAGGCGGGGTCCTGGGCCACGCCGTCGAGGAAGAACGGATAGAGCGGCACGCCGTGCTTGTCGGCGATCTTCTTGTAGAGGCCGTCGAACTGCTTGACGTATTCGGGCCCGTAGTTGCGGGGCGCCAGCATGCCCGTCAGCCATACCGTGACGCCCGCCTGTTTCAGTTTATCGACGATTGCATCGAGATTGCGCTCGGTGGCCACCGGATCGAGGGCGCGCAGCATGTCGTTGCCGCCCAGCTCGACCATCACGATGTCGGGCTTGTCGGCCAGCATCCAGTCGATGCGCTCGAGCCCGCCCATCGTCGTGTCGCCCGAGACTCCGTGGTTTATGACGGTGACGTTGCGGCCCTTGTCCTTCAGCGCCGCCTGCAGGCGGGTGGGAAAGGCCTGGGCCGGGGCGAGGCCGTAGCCCGCGGCCAGGCTGTCGCCCAGGATCGCGAGCTTCACCGGCTCGGCCGCCGTTTGCCCGGTTTGTGCATGGGCCGTCACGGGCGCCGTCAGGGCCGCGAGGGCCAGGATCATCGCCACGAATGCCACGATCCGTGAATTGACCGTCGCCGTAAAACCACCATATCGAGTTTGCAGTTTCATTCTCCGCCTGTCCCAGGAGCCCGCTTGGCCGAGCCGCTTCCCATCGCACAATTTCCGATCGTTCGCCTGACCGACGTGCATCTCGACATGGCGAGCGATGCCGGCACGGTCAATATCCTGCGCGGCGTCACTCTCGACATCGCGGCTGGCGAGATTGCGGCGGTGGTGGGGCCTTCGGGTGCCGGCAAGTCGAGCCTGATGATGGTCGCGGGCGGGCTGGAGCGGGCGACGTCGGGCCGGGTCGAGGTCGCCGGCAACGATCTCGGGCCCATGGGCGACGACGACCGGGCGCGGCTGCGGCGCGACCATATCGGCATCGTGTTCCAGGGATTCCATCTCATCCCGACCATGACGGCGCACGAGAACGTCGCCCTACCGCTCGAGTTCGCCGGCCGTTCCGATGCGTTCGAGCTGGCCGAGGCGGCGCTGAAGCGGGTCGGGCTGGGCCATCGCATCGGCCACTATCCCGCACAGCTGTCGGGCGGCGAGCAGCAGCGCGTGGCGGTCGCCCGTGCCTTCGTCGGCCGGCCCAAGCTGATGCTGGCGGACGAACCGACCGGCAATCTGGACGGCGCCACCGGCAAGCAGGTGATGGATCTGCTGTTCGAGGTCGCGCGCACCGACAACACCACCCTGATCCTGATCACGCACGACATGGGCCTCGCCGAGCGCTGCGACCGGGTGCTGCGCATCGCCGACGGCCTGCTGGTCGCGGACGATCGCCTGCGCGCGCTCGCCGCGCAGTGACGGCGTCCCCATGAACCTCGCCTTCCGCCTCGCCCGCCGCGAGATGCGCAGCGGCCTTGGCGGCTTCCGCCTGTTCATCGCCTGCCTGGCGCTGGGCGTCGGCGCCATCGCCGCGATCCTGTCGTTCAGCCGTGCCATCGAGGAAGGGCTGCGGGCCGACGCGCGCGAGATCCTGGGCGGGGACGTCGCCATTTCGCTGCTCTACCGCGAGGCGACGCCGGAGCAGATCGCCTTCATGCGCGAGCAGGGCGAGTTCGTGCGCTGGCTCGACAGCCGCGCCATGGCGCGCCCGACCAAGCCCGACGGTCGCCCGACGCTGGTCCAGCTCAAGGCCGTCGAACCGGCCTATCCGCTCTACGGCAAGCTCGACATGGCCGATGGCGGAACGCTCGCCAACGCGCTGGGCAAGCGCGACGGGATCTGGGGCGCCGCGGTCGAGGAATCGGCCCTGCGCCGCATGAACATGGCGCCCGGCGACATGCTGAAGGTCGGCGATACGGCGGTCGAGGTGCGCGGCATCATCGCGCGCGAGCCCGACCGCGGCCTGAACGCCTTCGCAAGCCTGGGGCCGCGGCTGATGATCCCGCTCGACGCCGCCCTGGAATCGGGTCTCGTGCAGCCGGGCAGCCTGCTCAATTGGGAATACCGCCTGCGGCTGCCGCCCGGACGCTCGGATCGCGCGGTCATCGCAGCGCTGAAGGCCCGCTTTCCCGATGCCGGCTGGCGGGTGAGGGGCCTCGACGATGCCGGCGGCGGCATCCGCTTCTGGCTCGACCGGCTGACGCAATTCATCGGCCTGATCGGCCTAGCCTCGCTGCTCGTGGGCGGCGTGGGCGTCGGCAATGCCGTCTCGAGCTTCCTGGCGGCGCGACTGCGCACCATCGCGACCCTGAAGTGCCTCGGTGCGCCGGAACGGCTGGTCTTCACCACCTACTTCATCCAGCTCGCGGCGCTGGCGGCGCTGGGCGTCGGCATCGGCCTGGTGATCGGCGCAGCCCTGCCGTTCGTGGCGCAGTCGGCGATCGCCGACGTGCTGCCGGTGCGGGCGCGGGTTGCGCTCTATGCCGGACCGCTGGCGACGGCCGCGGGATTCGGCCTGCTGGTCTCGCTGCTGTTCGCCCTGGTGCCGCTGATGCGCGCCCGCAGCGTCTCGGCGGCGACGCTGATGCGCGGCGCCGTCGTGCATCAGGGTGGCCGGCTGGCGTGGCGCGATGCGCTGGCGATCGCCGCCGTCGCGGTCGGGCTGGCGGCCTTCACCATCTTCACCGCCGACAGCCGCCGCATCGCGGCCTACTTCGTGCTGGGCTCGGTCGGCGCCTTCATCGCCTTTCCCCTCCTGGCGCGGCTGCTGATGTTCGGCGCCGCCCGGATCGGCAAGCCCAAGTTCGCCGCTCTCCGGCTGGCGCTGGCCAACCTGCACCGGCCGGGCGCGCCGACGCCGATTGTGATGCTGTCGCTCGGCCTCGGCCTCACCGTGCTGGTGGCGACGGCCCTGATCGAGGGCAATCTGCGCCAACAGCTGACGCAGCGCATTCCGGGCGATGCGCCGGCCTTCTTCTTCGTCGACATCCAGTCGAGCCAGATGCCGGCCTTCGAGAAGGCGCTCGCCGCCATCCCCGGCGCCGGACCGCTCGACAAGGTGCCGTCCTTGCGCGGGCGCATCGTCAAGATCGGTGGCAAGCCGGTCAGCGAGATCGCGGTCCCGTCCGACGCGCGCTGGGCGGTCGAGGGCGACCGCGGCGTGACCTATTCGGCGACGCCGCCCGAGGGCTCGCGCATCGTCGCCGGCGAATGGTGGCCGGCCGACTATCGCGGGCCGCAGCTCATCTCGTTCGACGAGAACCTGGCCAACCAGTTCGGCCTGGGGCTGGGCGACAGCATCACCGTGAACATCCTGGGCCGCGACATCGAAGCCAAGATCGCCTCGCTGCGCCGCATCGAATGGACCACGCTCGCCATCAACTTCGTGTTCGTCTACTCGCCGGGCACGCTCGACAAGGCGCCGCACACTTTCCTCGCCACGGTGAAATCGACGCCGGAGGCGGAGGACGCGATCTTCAAGGCCGTCACCGACCAGTTCCCCAACGTCACCGTGGTGCGCATCCGCGACGCCATCGAAACGGCGGCCGGGGTGCTGGGCAATATCGGGCTGGCCAGCCGGGTGATCGGCTTCCTCAGCATCCTGGCCGGGGTGCTGGTGCTGGCGGGGGCCATGCTGGCCACCCAGCGCCGCCGCGTCCATGAGGCGGTGGTGATGAAGGTGCTGGGCGCCACCCGGGCCCGCATCGCCGGGACCTTCGCCTGGGAGTTCGCCTTCCTGGGCCTCGCCACCGCCGCGGCCGCGCTGGGGGTGGGGACTCTGGCGGCCTACCTAGTGGTGCGCCGTCTCATGAACCTGGAATGGACGTTCCTGCCGACCGTGGCGGTGGCGGTCGCCGTAGGGGCCATGGCGCTCACCCTGGCCTTCGGGCTGGCGGGAACCCTGGCGGCATTGAGGCAGCGACCGCTTGCCTTGCTGCGCAACGAGTGAGAACGGGGCTTCCCGTTCTCACTCCTGGACACATCGTCTTGGCGGCTAGTTCTCGTAGATGCCGACCACGCGGTTCTGCTCGATGATGTTGCCGGCGTAGCGATCGAGGAACTGTTCGCGGCTGGGCGTGCCTTCCACTTTCGTATCGAGCGCATAGACCCAGAAGTAGTAGTGGTGCGGTCCGTGGCCGTCCGGCGGCTGGGGCCCATAATAGCCCGGCTGACCTGCGCCGTTCGGACCGACCCGGAACTTGCTTTGTGCATCGTCGAGGTCGGTCGTGCCCGGCGGTACGGCGTACAGCGTCCAGTGCGTGAAGCCCTGCGCGAGCGGCGCATCGGGATCGTGACAGACGATCGCGAGTTCGACCGCCTCTTTCGGTGCGCCGCTGATCCTCAGGCGGGGAATGACATTGCCCTTGTTTCCGGCATGCTCATCCTTCATCCGCCCGAGGGGGGCGAAGTCGAGGCTTTCGATCTTCAGGTCCTTGATGTTCAAAGGCATTCAATACTCCTGCCGCAATATTCAGAGTTCGACCGGCTACTTCGCGAGGTCGTCGATGGTCTTGCCGCCGACACGGGCATGGACACGTCCTCCGGACGCGACGCCGACGCAGATCAACAGCTCGTCCGGGCGCGGGCCGTCGGGGACCGCGATCGAGATCGCGTCATAGTGAGAGCGAATGTAGAGCTCGTCCTTGTGCGCCAGGGGAATGTCGATGGCCGTTCCGGCGACACCGACCTTGGAGGCGGACGAAATCCAGGCGAGTCCGCCACCAACCGCCGCGCGCAGGGCATCGCCGAAGACGGTGGTCACACAGGCCACGACATGCTCCTGCTCGCCGGCCGTTCCGGCGATGCCACCCTTGCCGTAGCTGTGGACGGGGCGGCCGCCGAGCAAGGCGCGCGCGCGCGCGCCCAGCGCCTTGCCGAGCGCAGCGCTGGGCGCGATCAATCGCGACAGGTCCTCGGCGTAGCTGCCGGCAAACGGATTGCGTATGACCACGGCGACCGCCGCCTTGACCAACGCGTCCCGCGGCTTGCCGCCATCGTGTTCGACTTCCTGTACGAAGCTGTGCCAGGAGCGCACTTCGTAGGCGGCCCGCAACTCGTTATCGACGTTCATTATCCTGCAATCTCCAAGAGGCGACGCGGCGCGGCCGAAGGCACGGCACCGTCGTCTGGCGCGTCATGCGCACAATGAGGGAATCAGCCGGTTTGGAAGTTCGCCTGTCTCACCAGGAGAAGACGCGGCGCGTCGGATCGTAGCGGGCTGCTTCGAGCGCCGCCGGGGTGAACTGGTTGCCCTTCGACAGAGACCGGTTCGCCGCGTAGTCACCCGACAGGGCCTGGCAGCGATCGGTGATCGGCCGAATGCGCTTTTCCCAGGAGACCAGGGCCTCCTGAACATCGGGAGTTTCCTCGAGTTCCATGGCGAGGCTGTAGGCGTTCACCATCGCGCATCCGGCACCCTGGGCCAGCGCCGGACACATCGCGTGCGCCGCATCGCCCACCAGTGCGACCTTGCCGCGGGTCCATTCCGACAGCTTTCTCGTCTCGTAGCGATCGTACCGGGCGGTCTTGAGCTTGGCGGCCTCGGCGAGGACCGGTTCCAGGAATGGAAACATCTCGACCCAGGTGTCGAAGTGAACCGGCACCCGCGAGCCCTCCGGGTCGGCGGCCGGCGCCATCAGGCCGAGATACAGTTCGTTCTCGTTGCAGGGCGAATAGAGGATGCGCAGGACACGCGGCCAGAAATTCCACATGTCGATGGTATTGTCCCACTCGCCGTGGCCGAGCTCTTTCTTCATGCGCGGCACGAGAATGCGGATCAACCCGTCGGTCGAAACCCAGCGATCCTGCTCGAAGCCGATCGAATCGCGAACCTTCGAGCCGACGCCGTCGGCGCCCACCACGAGATCCGCTTCCAGCACTTCACCGGACGCCAGCGTGATCTTGCCCGACGGATCGGCGGCAACGACTTCGGAGTTCGTGCGAATCTCGACCCCAGCCTCGCGTGCCCGCTTGGCCAGACCATTGTGCAGGTGCTGGCGGGTCATGATGCGCCATGGCAACCCGTTGAAGGTCTCGCGCGAGACGGTCAGGTTGTGACGGCGGGTTTCATAGGTGGGAGGGGTGTGAGAGCCCGTCAGCACGTCTTCGAGCGCGCCGACGCCCTCCAGCACGCGCAATCCGTTCTGCCAGAGATAGATGCCCGCGCCGAAGGCACGCAGCTCAGGGCCGCGCTCGTGCAGACGCACGCTCCAGCCGCGTTGCGCCAGTGCGGTCGCCGCCGTGAGGCCGGCGAAGCCCGCCCCGGCGATTTCAGCATGCAGAGCCTTGCTGCCATGTTTGTTGATATTCGCCATTTGAACCACCGTACGTTTGAACGAAAAGTGCGGCGCCGCCAGGGGACGGCGAGCGCCGCGGCGTCGCCTACTTGTCCTGCCAGACCAGTGTCTTGAGATCGGCGGTCGAATTGACGATGCCTTCCTTCTTGGCCGCATCGACCCAGAACTGCATCGCTTCCGGCGACATGTCCTTCTGCCAGCGGCCCAGCCCCATCTTCTCGATCACGGCGGGCGGGACCTTCGTGTTGGCGGCGATGGTCTGACGAACGACCGCCGGGTCCTTGAAGTCGTCGAGTGCCCGGTTGATCGCGCGCAGGAAGCGCCGGACGACATCCTTGTTCTTCTCGACGTAGGGCTGCATCGCGACGATGCCGCTGAACACGACCGGCGATTTCACATCGGTGAAATAGTACCCGAGAACCGTCGCGCCCTGCGACTTGCCCAGCGTGATGAAGGGCTCGGTCACACCGGCTGCCGCGATGGTGTTGTTGCGCAGCGCCGGCAGCATGTCGGGGAAGGGCACTTCGCGGAACGTCACCGACTTGGGATCGACCCCGTTCTTGCGCAGCCACTCGCGCATCATGGTCCAGTCGGTATTGTAGCTGAGGTTGGTCGCGACGGCCTTGCCCTTCAGATCGGCCGGAGTCTTGATCGCCGGATCCGTTGCCAGCACCGCATGGACCGGATCGTCCGACGCCTGCGCGAAATTGAATGAAACGTAGGTTATGGGAATGCCGGCATTGCGGGCATTGAGGACGCCGAGCGCGTCCGAAATGCCGAATTGCAGCGAGCCCGACTGCAGGGCGGGAATGATCTGGCCGCCGCCGGCCATCGGCGTGAGTTCGACTTCGAGATTCTCGGCCTTGAAGTAGCCGGCGTCGCGCGCGCGCCAGAGATACGAGTACACGCCGACCGGAATGTACCCGACCTTGAGCTTGGTCACGGCGTCCTGCGCCTCGGCCTGTCGAACCGAACCGAAACTCGACAATCCAAATGCAACGCCAAGCGCGATCGCAGCCCCAATCATCCTGAACTTCATGTCACACCTTCCTGTTCAACCTTACCGAGACAACTTTTGCGCCTGCTTCCGCACGAGCGTGTAGACGCGGTGGCGCAGGTGGAGAAATTCCGGTGTTTCCTTGGTCGCGAGTTGATCGCGGGGGCGCGGCAGATCGATTGCGATCTCTTCGACCACGCGCGCCGGCCGTGTCGACAGCACCACGACCTTGTCCGCCATGAAGACGGCCTCGTCGATGTCATGGGTCACGAGCAGGGCTGAGAGCGACATGGTCTGGCAGATTTCCATGACCATGTCCTGGAGGTCGATCCGGGTCTGCGCGTCCACCGAAGCGAATGGTTCGTCGAGCAGAAGGAGATTCGGGGAGACGACGATCGAGCGCGCCAGGGCGCATCGTTGCTGCATGCCCCCCGACACCTGCCAGGGATAGAGATCGGCAGCATGCTCGAGATTGACGGCCCGCAGCGCCTCGTCGACTCGCTTGTCATCCGCGCCGGAGCCGCGCAGCCCGAAGGCGACGTTCCGTCGGACCGAGAGCCACGGGAACAGGCTGCGATTATAGTCCTGGAAGACGACCGACAACCACGGTGGCGGATTGTCGAAATGGCGGCCGCGGTGGAGCACGCTGCCCGTGTCGGGCTGCATCAACGAGGCGATGCAGCGCAGGAGCGTAGTCTTGCCGCAACCCGATGGGCCGACCACCGCAACGAACTGCCCGGGTTCCTGACGGAAGGTCAGGCCGTTCAGGATCGGCGTTGCTCCGGCCGGGAACGCCTTGGTCAGGTTGTCGACCGCAAGGATGGGTTCATTCATGGCGGCATTCTCATCCACGACCGGTCTCCGTCAGTCCGCGCCAGCCGCGATGCCAGGACAGCACGCGCTTTTCGACCGCGAGCAGTGCGAGCGTGAGACCCAGCCCCACGGTGCCGATGGTCAGCACGCCGGCGTATACGTTGGCAGTTTGAAACAGGCGCTGGTTGCGCAGGATGTAGAAACCCAGCCCGTCATCCGCGGCGATGAGCTCGGAGATGACCATCATGACCAGCGCGATGCTGAGCGCGACGCGCATGCCCGAGAAGATGGACGGGAGCGACGCCGGAAGGACCACGCGCACGAGACGCTCCGCGGTCGAGAGCCCGACGGCTCGCGCGACGTCGAGCAGGATCGGATCGACGCGACGCGCACCATCCGTGGCCGCAATCAGCACTGGAAACACCGACCCGAAGGCGATGACGAAAATGCGCATCTGATCGGTCGCGCCGAACACGATCAGAGAGGCCGGCAGGATCGCTACGGCCGGTATATAGCGGAGATACTCGATCGTCGGACGGACCCAGGGATCGAGCGAGCGGAGCGAGCCCAGCACGACGCCGATCACGCACCCGACCAGGATGGCGATGGCGAAGCCCGCCCCGAGCCGCCGAAGGCTCGGCAGCAGGGCGCTGTGGAGCAGGTCGCCATGCCAGATCTGGAAGTAGCCCTGGGCAATCCGCTCGATCGGCGGCAAATAGACGGCGGGATAGGTCAGCGCCGCCCATTGCCATAGGGCAATCAGGGCGAGGATGGTCGCGGCCTGCCAGGCCAAAGGCGTTATGTACCTGCCCCTAGCGGTCACGGTTCTCGGTGCTCCACGGCATTGTCGCGCGCTCGACGGTCACGAACAGGGCGTTCACCAGATAGCCCAGCACGCCGGTCACGAAGATCGAGGCCCACATTCCGGTGACCAGTCCGCTCAGGCGGACGTTTTCGATATAGGATCCGATGCCCGGCTGGCCGGTCAGCATTTCGACCGTGATCGCCACCACGAGCGCAATCGCCGATGCGGTGCGAAGACCGGTCGCGAAGGATGGCAGCATCGCCGGCAGAACGATCCGAAAGATCCGCGCGGCTCGTCCGACATGAAGCACGCGACCGGTTTCCACGAACCGCGGATCGACGTCTTCGACGCCGGCCTTGGTGCTGAACAGAATGGGCCAGATGCTCGCGAAGGCGATCATGAAGAGCTGCATCTGCAATCCAACGCCGAGCACCAGCAGCGCCACGGGAATGAGGGCGACGGATGGGATCGGGCGCACGAATTCGAGCAGCGGGCGGGTTGCGATTTCAAGCCGCGGCAGCAAGGCGAGGGCGATGCCGGCACCCGCTCCGGCGACGGCTGCCACGGCAAGGCCCGGCGCCCACGATCCGATCGTCGCCAGCACGGCATGGGCCAACCCGCCACTCCAGAGGTCGACCGCAGCGGTTTCGACGATGGATGCCGCAGACGGAAGATCGCGGCGGTCGACGAAGCCCAGCGCACGCACGGCTTCCCAGCTCGCGATCATTGCGGCGATGCCAGCAGCGCCTTTGCCGACTTTGATTGCATGCGACCGGAACCTGTTCATTCGGAGAGGCAAGCCCGTTGCAGGCGTCCGGGTAATCCCGGGCGCCTTGTGCTCTCGAGAGCCAGGTTCATGCTTCGCATGATGCCTCGCACGCGATTTCTGCTTCAGTGTCTGGACGTGAAGTCACGAATGGCGGTCGTCATGACCTCCGGTGCTTCTTCATTGACGTAGTGGTCGACATTGTCGACGACGAGCACAGGCAGATCGGGGCGCAACGCGCGCGTCTTCTCGAGTGCGGTCGCAGAGACGAGTTTGCTGAGCGCGCCCCGAACGATGAGTATCGGGCGTGAAACCGACTTGAACGTCGGTACCAGATCCCCGCGCAGGCCTTCTGCCGTCTGCGCCATGGCCTGCGGCGATGCGAGGGGGCGGAAACCTCCCTCGACCGTCCGGTAGGCCGATGCGGCGCGCAGAGACACCGCTTCGGGCGGCATCAAGGGATACCGGTTCTGGAGATACTCCTCGATGTCCTGTTGCGACGCGAACAGACGATCGCCGCCATTCACGCGCGCCGAGAGTTGGTCCAGCACTTCGGTTTCGATGTACGGTGTGAAGTCGATCGCCACCACGCCGCGAACGAGATCGGGGGCCATTACCGCGGCCTCGACGGCGTTACGGGCACCGAGCGAATGGCCGATGATGAAAGCCGGCCCCGCGTTCAGGACCTTTATGAGGGCAACGAGATCGGCGGCGAAATCCTTTGCGTCGTAGCCCGCCTCCGGTTTGTCGCTGAGGCCGTGGCCGCGCTGATCGACGGCGACGCAGCGCAACGTGTCCTTCAAGGCAAGAAGCTGAGGATCCCAAACCGCCGAGTTCGACGTGATGCCGTGCAGAAATATCGCAACCGGACCATTTCCGATCTCACGGACGTTCAACGTGATCCGACCCGTGTCGATCCGATGCATGTGAATTGAATCAGCCATTGGCACCACACTCAAAACTGCTGGCTCTGCGGCGATGGCGGCGGGATCCGCCATCACGCGCGACGACCTTCTCTCTGTGTGTAGCCAAACACCGGCCAAAACGTCTGTCAATAAGATTGACAGACAATCTTACAATAAGCATGGATGTGATTATTGCGAAGCCAACGGAGTGCGTGGCGTGCCTGACGTTTGTGCAATGATTGGGCCAGCTGCAGGTGACGGCGCGCGGATTGCTTTGCGGGATGCGTTTGCGCGGGTGGTTATGGTGCCATTTGGTAAGGTCACTCTGTCCGGGGCGTGGACTTGCGGAACAATTGCCGCTTCAAACGCTCCGGCATTCGGGATTCAGGCATGACAGCAACGATCGACCTGCGGGTAAGCCGCAAAAGCGTCCAGCAAGAGACCGTGGAAAAGCTCCGCGGCGCCATACTGTCGGGTGTCTTCACGCCGGGTATCCGGCTCGTCGAAGCCGATCTGTGCAATTCGCTCGGGGTCAGCAGGCCGTTGCTGCGCGAGGCGCTTCGTAGCCTGCAGGCCGAGCGTCTGATCGATATCGTGCCGAACCGCGGGCCGCAGGTGCCGCGCCTGTCATGGCGGGAAGCGGAGGAAATCTACGAGGTGCGAGAACTTCTCGAGGGTGAGGCCGCGGCGCGTTGCGCCACCATGATCGCGAAAGAGGACCTGGGCGACCTGGCCGCGAACCTCGAAGCATTCCGCCGCGCTTCGCGAAGCAGCGAAACGGCCAGCGAGCAGATCAGCACCACGAGCAGCTTCTTCGCCATCATCCTGCGCAACTGCGGCAACAAGATCATCGAAGAGACGCTCACGGGGCTTCAGGCGCGCGTGAATTTCCTGCGCGCGCGCTCGATGTCCCTGCCCGGCCGCGCCAAGCAGAGCTATGCCGAGATGAGTGCGATTTGTGCCGCCATCACGGCGCGCGACGCACGGCAGGCACGGAAAGCGGCGCAGGAACACGTGATAAACGCGCGGAATGCCGCCAAGCAGGCATTCGAGGCGGCCCGAGACTGATCGCGTCCCGCCGTCGACGCTCCCGGCCGCCGCCTTGGGGCAGGGGCTCTTGCGTTTTTGCGCAATGAGTGAACTAATTATTCTCCGCAACGGCTCCAAATTGGAATCCCGGCGGGCTACTTGGCTATTGATTCAGTCGATCTGTAACCCCAGATTATCTGTCGAAGGGGCTCGGCAAACGAGGCCCCCTTGGAGGCTTGAAACCAGATGGTAAATCCGAACTTCGGCACCTTCAATCGCGCCGGCACCGTTGCCGACCAGGCGTCGTTTGATGTCGGTCTGCGCGCCCACATGGTGCGTGTGTACAACTACATGGCTTCGGGGCTCGCCCTGTCGGGCATCGTGGCCTTCGGTCTGTTCAGCTCGCCGGAACTCGCCAGCCTGTTCTTCCAGGTCCAGGCGGGTCGCGTCGTCGGCCTGAACGTGCTGGGCTGGATCGCGATCTTCGCTCCGCTCGGCCTGCTGCTCCTGACCTCGTTCCGCGCCGCTCAGATGAGCACCGGCGCGGTACAGGCGGTCTACTGGGCGGTCACGGCGCTGATGGGCGTCAGCCTGTCGCTGCTGCTGTTCCGCTACACCGGCGCCAGCGTCGCGCGCACCTTCTTCGTGACGGCCGCCGCCTTCGGCGCGCTCAGCCTCTACGGCTACACGACGAAGCGTGACCTCACGGCGATGGGCAAGTTCCTGTTCATGGGCGTGATCGGCCTGATCCTGGCCGGCCTCGTCAACATGATCTGGCCGTCGGGCACGATGAGCTTCATCATCTCCGCCGCCGGCGTGCTGATCTTCTCGGGCCTGATCGCCTACGACACCCAGAAGATCAAGGAACAGTATTCCGAGGCCTGGGGCACGGACATGATCGAGAAGGTCGCCGTGTTCGGCGCGCTCAGCCTGTACCTGGACTTCGTGAACCTGTTCCAGTTCCTGATGAGCTTCATGGGCCAGTCGCGCGACTAACCGACTGAACCGTCGAGAAAAGTGAAAAGGGCGCCCGGGTCGAGAGACCTGGGCGCTCTGCTTTTGGGGGAGCGGCTCCGCCTCCCAAGATTGCGCCCTGCGCCTGCCGCCCTATACTTTGCGAATGCGGCGCACCTCCTACGAACAGATGAACTGCTCGATCGCATCGGCGCTCGACGTCGTCGGCGAGCCGTGGACGCTGCTGATCGTGCGCGATGCCTTCTACGGCGTGCGCCGCTTCGACGACTTCCAGGAGAATCTCGGGATCGCGCGCAACGTGCTGACCGCGCGGCTGAAGAAGCTGGTTGAGGCCGGGATCTTCCGCAAGACCGCCTATCGCCAGCGTCCGCTGCGCCACGAATACCGGCTCACCGAGAAGGGCGCCGCGCTGTTCACGGTCATCGTCGGGCTGAAGCAATGGGGTGACCGCTTCGGCCCGGCCGCGCGCGGCGGCAAGCCGATGGAGCTGGTGGAGCGCGCCGACAACCGCCCGCTCGAGCCCGTGCTGATCGACGCCGAGAGCGGGCGACGCCTCGAACTCACCAACGTTCGCGCGGTGGCGGGGCCGGGCGCCGACGAGGCCACACGCACCTTCTTCGAGCGTCTGGCCCTCAACCGGCCGGCGAAATGAGCGCCCCTCAGTCGTCCTGAGCGCAGCGAGGGACCTGGCTGAACGACCAGCGTACTCCGTGGCTGGCGTGAGGTCCTTCGCTGCGCTCAGGACGACAAGAAAGGCTAGTCCTTCTTCTCGGCTTCGAGGCGCTTGCCGTCGATCAGACGCGCGGCGCGCTCCGCCGTGTCCTTGTCCGCGTCCTTCTCCACGCGCGTGCGGCCGAAGCGGCGGCGGTTCGCGTCCGCTTCCGTTTCGCGTTCGCGCTTCGCCTTGTCCTTGCGGGCGCGTCGCAGGTTGACGATTTCGGCCATGGATTTCTCTATGCCGCGCCCGGCAGCGATGCGCTAGTCTCGCCGCGCCGGACCGGGGAGCCCTGCCATGACACCGACCACCCGCAAGCGTCTCCTGATCGGCGGCGGCGGCATCGTTGCGCTGCTGGTCGCAGCCCTCGTGGCCTTGCCCGCCCTGATCGACGTCAATTCCTACAAGCCGCTGATCGTGTCGCAGGTGAAGACCGCGACCGGTCGCGATCTCGTGATCGATGGGCCGATCTCGCTGTCGATTTTTCCCACGCCGACCGTTTCGGTGACGGGCGTGAAGTTCTTCAATGTGGCCGGCTCCAAGAACGCCAACATGGTCGAGGTGAAGTCGGTCACCGTGAAGCCTTCGCTGCTGGCCCTCCTGGGCGGCAGCATCGAGGTCAGCGAGGTGACGCTGGTCGAACCCAAGATCGTGCTGGAGATCAATGCCGAGGGTAAGCCGAACTGGGAATTCGCGCCGTCGGTTGCCGAAGCGAAGCCCGCCGCGGCCAAGCCCGGTTCGCCGCGGCCGCTGTCGCTCGGCCGGCTCACCATCGACAACGGCACGCTGATCTTCAGCGATTCGAAGGCGGGTCTTTCGGTGGTCGCCGAAAAGGCGAACTTCACGGCTTCGGTGGGCTCGATCGACGGTCCCTATTCGCTGGCGGGCGATGCCTCGGTCAACGGCACGCCGCTCAGGCTCGACCTCGCCGTGGGTCGGCGGGGCGCCAACGGCCACACCGCCGACCTCACCCTGCAGGCGGGTGGCGGCAAGCTGGGCTTCAAGGGCACGCTGAGCGAGCTGGGGGCCGCCGCCAAGATTTCCGGCTCAGCCTCCGCGTCGGCCGACTCGCTCACGACCTTCGTTGGCACCCTGGTCAAGCTCGCCGGCCAGCCCGAGCCCATCCTGCCGGCGATTCTTGCCGGCAAGTTCAGCTTCGACGGCGGCATCGACGTTTCCCCGACGGCGTTCGCCGCGCGCGACTTCAAGATCGCCCTGGGCCAGGACAGCGGCTCGGGATCGCTTTCGGTCGCTTTGAAGCCGACGCTCGCGGTCGAGGGCAAGCTTGCCGTGCCGAAGCTGGACCTCGACCGGTGGCTGGCGGCGATCCAGCAGTCCGCGCCTGCCGCAGCGTCCTCGTCTCCCGCTGCGCCGTCCGCGAGCGCACCCGCTGCGACGTCGCAGAGCTACCTCGGGGATCTCACGGCGAAGGTCGCCTTCGAAGTCGGCGAGGTGATCTACAACAAGCAGCCGGTCCGCAACGTCGTGCTGGAGATCGATGCCAAGGGCGGGGCCGTCGCGGTGCCGAAGCTCACGGCCACGCTGCCCGGCGACATGGTTCTGCAGGCACAGTCGACCCTGACGGGCGATGCCGCGCGGCCGGGCGTCACCGGGCAGTTCAGCCTGGTCGGGCCCAAGCTGCGCGAAACCCTGTCCTGGCTCGCCGTCGACCTGTCGTCGGTGCCGCCCTCCAAGCTGCAGAAGCTCAGCCTGCGCGGCCGCATGTCCTCGACCGGCGGCAACGTGCAGGTGAGCGATGCCGTCTTCGAGCTCGACGACCTCAAGGGCAGCGGCGGCGTGACGGTCACCTTCACCGTGCCGCTGTCGATCGTGACCAGCGTCAGCCTCGACACGCTCGACCTCGATTCCTTCCTGGTCCCGGTCGCGGTGCGGCAGAAGCCTGCAGCTGCCTCCGGCGCCTCCGCGCCGCCTTCGGCACTTGCCGTGGCCGGCCCCTCGGTCGGGCTCAAGGCCAAGGTGGCCAAGCTCATCTACAACAAGGAGACGATCCAGGGTGTCGATGTCGACGTGGCGCTGCAGGGCACCACGCTGCGGCTGAACGACATCAAGGTTTCGAACCTGGGAGGCGGCCGTCTCGCGGTGCGCGGCACCGTCGCCAATTATTCGGCGCCCCAGCCGCGGGCCGACATCGCCTTCAATTTCGAGGCGCCCGACATGAGCCGTGTGCTCAAGGTCGCAGGCACCACGGCGCCGGCCGATCTCGGCGCGGTGAGCGCGAGCGGCGGCGTCGCGGGCACGGCCGAACAGCTCACGCTGCGCGATCTCAACGTCAACGTCCTGGGCCAGAGCGTGAAGGCGACCGGCACCCTGGCGCTGCCGGGCGCGTCCAAGGGGGCACCGCAGTCGGCCGCCTACAAGGGCAACCTGGTGCTCAACGGGCAGGCGCTCGACGGCTCGATCGATGCCCGCCTGACCGGCCGCACCACGATCAACGCCGACCTGCGGGCAAGCGTGCTCGATCTCGACCGGATCGGCGGCAGCGGCGGGGCACCGGCACGGCCGGCCGCGCGCGGAGCGGCCGCGGCCAAGCCGATCGACACGGCGGCGTTGCGCAGCATCGACGGCTCGCTGAAGCTGGTGGCCGGTACCTTGGTCAGCTCGCCGCTGCGCATCGCCAACGCCGACCTCGCGGCCTCGCTGAAGGACGGCATCCTCACGGTCCAGCACTTCAAGGGCTCGCTCTATGGCGGTTCGCTGGCGCTCGCAGGGACCGTCAACGCCACCAAGCCGGCGCTCTCCCTCGACTTCAAGGGCGACGCCAACGGAATCATCCTGGGCGAGATGCTGCGGAGCACCTCCGGCTCCAACCAGTTCGGCGGCGCCATCAAGGTAACGATCGACGGCAAGCTGAACGCCAACGGCATCACCCTGCGCGGGAGCGGCACGACCGCCGAGCAGATCAGGGCCTCGATGGCGGGCGGCGCGCAGCTCGGCGGGCACATCTTCGTCGGCGCCGACAAGGCGCTGCAGATGCTGGGCTCGGTGGCGGCGGGCGCGGCCAGCACGGTGATCGACCAGACCCTGGGCAACGTGCTGGGTGCCGTCGGCCAGCGTGGGATGTCGCCCACCAGCATGCTGAACGCGATCTCGCTGGTGTTGAATCGCTTCGTCAACCACGACAGCCCGATCTCGGGCCATGTCGACATCGCGGGCGGCGTGCTGACCGACAAAGGTCTGGCGGTGCAGGGCAATCGCGCCACGGCACGGATCACCACGCGAACCAATCTCGGCACCTCGACCACCGACACAACGGTCAATTTCTACATCGCCGAGGACGGGTCGGCGCCCTACCTGATCACGACCGCACGGGGCGCGATGTCCTCGCCGTCGCTCGGCGTCTCGCGTGGCAGCGCCAAGGACCCGCCGGGCATGGCCAGCACCCTGCCGGGCGCGCAGCAGCTGCAGCAGCTGGAGCAGATCCTGCCGGGTCAGCCGCGCTCGCTGATCCCCAACATTCCGATCCCCAATATTTTCGGCCGTTAGGAGTTCCCGTGCTTGATCGTTTGAAGTCCGTGCTCAAGGCGCGGTTCGGTTCCGCGCCCGCTTTGTCGGAGGCGCCGAAGGGCGTCGAGGTCCTGGCCGAGATGGCCAACCGCCGCGTCGTGCGGCGCTATTCCGACGAGCCGCTCGACCCGGCGCTGCTCGACACGCTCTGCGCCGTGGCGCTGTCGGCGCCGTCCAAGAGCGACCTGCAGCAGGCCGACATCGTGATCGTCACCGACAAGGAACAGCGCGAGAAGCTCCAGGCGCTGATTCCGGAGAATCCGTGGGCCGCCGCCGGCCCGGCGCTGCTGGTCTTCTGCGGCAACAACCGCCGGCACCGGCTGCTGTTCGACTGGCGCGGCCGGCCGTTCGTGAACGACTATCTCGACCCGTTCTTCAATGCCGCCGTGGATGCCGGCATCGTGCTCGCCACCTTCATCGCCGCGGCCGATCGGGTCGGGCTCGGGACCTGCCCGATCAGCCAGATCCGCAACCAGGCGGCCCAGGTCTCCGAGGTGCTCGGCCTGCCGCAGCATGTCTTCCCGGTGGCAGGGCTCGGCGTCGGCTGGCCATCCTTCGAAGGCGTGATGAGCCCGCGCCTCGGGCTCGACGTGTCGATTCATCGCGACCGCTACGACGAAACCGGGCTTCGCGACAAGATCGAGTCCTACGACCGGCGGCGCGGCGAAACCCAGCCCTACAAAACACAGCGCTTCGTGGAGAAATTCGGTGAGGACCCGTCCTACGGCTGGTCCGAAGACAAGGCGCGGCAATATTCGGTGCCGGAGCGCGCCGATTTCGGCGCATTCGTGCGTGCGAAGGGTTTCAATCTCGACTGATCGTGCGTTGCTTCAGTTCCCTCAGCACGTGAAGTCGCAGGGCGCTCGACAGGTTGGTCTGACCCTGCACCCGGCCGCGGTCGATCTCGGCCACCAGCACGTTGAGCGACAGGCCGCGCGCCTCGGAGAGGGCTGAAAGCTCGGTCCAGAAGGCATCTTCCAGCGAGATGCTGGTTCGGTGGCCGTCGATCGTGACCGAGCGTTTACGCATGACGGGACTGTGGCAGCGGCCTCCGCCAGCGGCAACACGCCTCCTCAACCTGCCTTGCCGCCGTCACAGAGCGTGCGTATAAGCGCGCCCAACCAACCCTCCGGACAAATCATTATGGAAATCCGTAACGTCGCGATCATCGCGCACGTCGACCATGGCAAGACCACACTGGTCGATTGCCTGCTGAAGCAGAGCGGCACCTTCCGCGAGAACCAGCAGGTGGCCGAGCGCGCCATGGATTCGAACGACCTCGAACGCGAACGGGGTATCACGATCCTCGCCAAGGCGACCTCGGTCGAGTGGCATGGAACGCGTATCAACATCGTCGATACCCCCGGCCACGCCGACTTCGGCGGCGAGGTCGAGCGCATCCTGTCGATGGTCGATGGCGTGGTCCTGCTGGTCGACGCGGCCGAAGGGCCGCTGCCGCAGACCAAGTTCGTGCTGGGCAAGGCGCTGCGCCTCGGCCTGAAGCCGATCGTGCTGATCAACAAGGTCGACCGCTCCGACGCGCGCGCCCACGAAGTGCACGACGAGGTGTTCGATCTCTTCTCGGCGCTCGAGGCCTCCGACGAGCAGCTCGACTTCCCGACGCTCTTCGCCTCGGCCCGCCAGGGCTGGGCCGCGACTTCGCTCGAGGCCGAGCACACCGACATGACGCCGCTGTTCCAACTGCTGGTGAATCATGTTCCGGCGCCGAAGGTCGATCCCGATCCCGCGTTCCGAATGCTGGTGACGACGCTCGAGGCGGACAACTTCCTCGGCCGCATCCTCACCGGCCGCATCCTGTCGGGTTCGATCAAGCCCAACTCGATGGTCAAGGCGCTGAGCCGCGACGGGACGGAACTCGAGCAGACCCGTATCACGCGCATCCTGGCCTTCCGCGGTCTCGAGCGTGTGGCGCTCGAATCGGCCGAGGCCGGCGACATCGTGGCCATTGCCGGCATGAAGGTCGCCACCGTGGCCGACACGATCGGTGATATGTCGATCTCCGAGCCGATACATTCGCAGCCGATCGATCCGCCGACCCTCGCCATGACCTTCATGGTGAACGACTCGCCGCTCGCCGGCACCGAAGGCGACAAGGTCACGACCCGCATGATCCGCGCGCGCCTGATGCGCGAGGCGGAAGGCAACGTCGCGATCCGCGTCACCGACACCGAGAACGCCGATTCCTACGAGGTTGCCGGGCGCGGCGAATTGCAGCTCGGCGTGCTGATCGAGACGATGCGCCGCGAGGGCTTCGAACTCGCCGTCGGCCGTCCGCGCGTGTTGTTCCAGACCGATCCGGTCACCGGCCAGCGCCAGGAGCCGATCGAGGAAGTCGTGATCGACGTCGACGACGCCTATACCGGTGCGGTCGTCGAGCAGATCTCGCTGCGCAAGGGCGAGCTGCAGGACATGCGCCCGTCCGGCGCCGGCAAGACGCGCCTGGTGTTCTACGCCCCGTCGCGCGGCCTGATCGGCTATCACGGCGAGTTCCTGACCGATACGCGCGGCACCGGCGTGATGAACCGCCTGTTCCACGAATACGGCGCCTATCGCGGCCCGATCGCCGGCCGCCGCAACGGTGCGCTGATCGCCAACGCCGCGGGCAACGCGGTGATGTACGCGATGTGGAATCTCGAGGATCGCGGCCCGATGTTCATCGAGCCCGGCGTGCCCGTCTACATGGGCATGGTGATCGGCGAGCACAGCCGCGGCAACGACCTCGAAGTGAACGTCCTCAAGGGCAAGCAGCTCACCAACATCCGTGCCGCCGGCAAGGACGAGGCCGTCCGCCTCACGCCGCCGCGCAAGATGTCGCTCGAGCAGGCGATCGCCTATATTGAGGAAGATGAACTCGTCGAGATCACCCCGAAATCGATCCGGCTGCGCAAGCGGTTCCTCAATGCCGAGGACCGCAAGCGCGCCAAGAAGCAGGCCGCTGCGGCGGCGGAGTAAAGACTAGGACATGAGCGGCAGGAACGTGGATTTCGGCGATCGCCTTGCGACCGCCGCGGCGGCCAAGCAGGCTTTGCTCGAGAAGGCCAAGGCCAAGGCCAACGATCCGGAACTGATCAAGAAGCAGGCCGAGCGCGCCGCCATCGCGGCCGCCCGCGAGGCTCGCGAGGCCGAGCGTCGGGAAGCCAAGCGGCTGGAAGACGCGCGCATCGCCGCCGAAGTGGCGGCGGCAAAGGAAGCGGCCGAAGCGGCGGCGGCAAAAGCGGCCGCAGAGGCTGCAGCAGCGGCAGCCGAAGCCGCTGCGGCGGCCGAAGCCGCGGAGGCCGAGCGTGCCGCGCGGCGGGCCGCTGCCAAGCCGGTGCTGACCGAGGCCGAGCAGAAGGCCGCCCGCGACGCCCGCTACGCCGCCCGCAAGGCCCGCAAGGGCAAGCGTTAGGCCGAGCGGAGCTCGACCTGCTGAGCGACAGGACATTGCTTGCAATGTCCGAGAGCGCCGAAGGACGAACGGCCCCGAAGGGTCAGAGCGTCCCGCCCGTCAACGAGGCGCGCTGGCTGATCTCGATGTGGTTGCCGTCGGGATCGCAGACGAACGCATAGCGTACCGTCTCTCCCAGCACGCGCGGCTCGCCCCCGGAGGCGCCGCCGCGCTCCAGGATGCCGGCATACTCGGCCAGGCAATCCCACACCTGCACCGTCATGTAGCGGTAGCCGGGTCCGCGCCACTGGCCGACCGCGCTCTCGACCTTTCCCTGTTCGGCCACCACGACCAGCGAGTCGCCGCAGCGATAGCGGCCCTCGCCCGCGCGCTCGAACTGCATGGCGTGCGTCCAGAACCGGTCGTGGGCGGCGGGATCGTTGACCCGCAGCAGGATGGCGACTCCGTCGACCCCGTGCAGGCCCTGCGGGACGAGGGTCACCTTGTTGCCGTCGGGATCGGCGAGCGGCTGCGGCACCGCCAGCCCCTCGCGCGCGATCTCGAGGCCGATGATGCCCGAGGGTGGCGCGTCGGGCAGGGGGCCGCGCGCATGATTCATCTTCAGGATCGAGCCGTTCATGTGGTGGCGGTGCTGCTGCATGCCGCCGCCCAGCTTGCCCATATGGTCGTAGGGCAGGCCGACCGTCTGCTGCCAGAAGGCGAGTTGCTCGTCGCGCTTGTTCGAGAACAGGCCGACGTCGAGATGCTGCTTGGCGAGGTTCATGGCGGGAAGTGTAGCGCACGGCGGAAAACAATTCTTACAAACCCTGCCGCGACTCCGCGGCATCGCGATCCTAGAAAGGCGTGATGGGGGACCGGCCGCCGGGGGGCGGCCGGTCGGTTGCGGGAAGGGCTGTCGATGATTCGCGCCATGATCGGCACGCTGGCCGTGCTGGCCGGCTTTGCCGTCGTCGAGCGTTCGGTCGACGCCAGCACCGGCCCGCCCGGATCGTGCAAACCGACCGAAGTCCATGCGCTGCTGCCGCGGGACGCCATCGTGGCGGTGCGGTCGGGGCCGACGCCGCTCTCGCCTTCGGTGGGGACGCTTCGTGGCCGCGCCGTCGTCAGCCTGTCGGGCGGCCAGGGCGGGTGGGCGCACATCGCGGTCGCGGACGCGCCGCAACTCGATGGCTGGGTACCGGCGGACCAGCTCTGGGTCGATGTCGAGCCGGGCCGCGCGCTCTACAGCCTGCCGGGGCCTATGGGCCGGGTGCTCGCGATGTCAGACGTCGACGCGGAAAGCTTCCGCGTCCTGGGGTGTCACGGCGCCTGGCTGCGCCTCATCAACGCCCGCACCGGCGTCGTGTGGACCGACAAGACGCGGTCCTGAGGGACCTTTACGTCGAACCTCAGATCTTCAGATCGCTGAAGAAGTCGTTGCCCTTGTCGTCGGTGATGATGAAGGCCGGGAAGTTCTCGACCTGAATGCGCCAGATCGCTTCCATGCCGAGCTCGGGATATTCCAGCACCTCGACCTTCTTGATCACGTCCTGCGCCAGGATGGCGGCCGGGCCGCCGATCGAGCCGAGATAGAAGCCCCTGTGCTTCTTGCAGGCGTCGACGACCTGCTTGCTGCGATTGCCCTTGGCCAGCATGACCATCGAGCCGCCATTGGCCTGGAAGAGGTCGACATAGGAGTCCATGCGGCCGGCCGTGGTCGGGCCGAACGAGCCCGAGGCCATGCCGGTCGGCGTCTTGGCCGGGCCGGCGTAATAGACCGGGAACTGCTTGAAATAGTCCGGCAGGCCCTCGCCGCGATCGAGCCGCTCCTTGAGCTTGGCGTGCGCCGAATCGCGCGCCACGATCAGCGTGCCGCTGAGGTTGACGCGGGTCTTCACCGGATGCTTCGTCAGCACCGAGAGCGTGTGCGCCATGCCCTTGTTCAGGTCGACCGAGACGACGTCGCCCGAGAGCTGCGCCGGCTCGATCTCGGGCAGGAACTGCGCCGGATTGTGCTCGAGCTGCTCGAGGAACACGCCGTCCTTGGTGATCTTGCCGACGGCCTGGCGGTCGGCCGAGCAGGACACGCCAATGCCGATCGGCACCGAGGCGCCATGGCGGGCGATGCGGATCACGCGCACGTCGTGGCAGAAATACTTGCCGCCGAACTGTGCGCCGATGCCCATCTGGCGCGTGAGCTCCAGCACCTTCTGCTCCATCTCGCGATCGCGGATGGCGACGCCCTTGTTGTTGCCCTCGCCGGGCAGGTCGTCGAGGTAGCGCGTCGAGGCGAGCTTCACCGTCTTGAGATTCATCTCCGCCGAGGTGCCGCCGACCACGATGGCCAGGTGATAGGGCGGGCAGGCGGCGGTGCCGAGCGTGCGGATCTGGGTGTCGAGGAACTTGAGCAGCGCGGCCTCGTTCAGCACGGCCGGCGTCTGCTGGTGCAGGTAGGTCTTGTTGGCCGAGCCGCCGCCCTTGGCGACGAACAGGAACTTGTAGGCGTCACCGTCGGTCGCATAGATGTCGATCTGCGCCGGCAGGTTGGTGCCGGTCTGCACTTCCTTGAACATCGACAGCGGCGAGACCTGCGAATAGCGCAGGTTGGTCTCGGTGTAGGTCTTGTAGACGCCCCTGGCGATCGCTTCCTCGTCGCCGCCGCCGGTCCACACCGCCTGGCCCTTCTTGGCCATGACGATGGCGGTGCCGGTGTCCTGGCACATCGGCAGCACGCCGCCGGCCGAGATGTTGGCGTTCTTCAGCAGTTCGAGTGCCACGTAGCGGTCGTTGGCCGAGGCCTCGCCGTCGTCGAGGATGTTGCGCAGCTGCTGGAGGTGGCCCGGGCGCAGCAGGTGGGAAATGTCGTGGAAGGCCGCCGCCGTCAGGGTGGTCAGGGCCTCCGGCGCGACGGTGAGCACGTCGCGGCCGTTGAACTTGGTGGTGCCGACGAAATCCGAGGTGAGCTTGCGGTAGGGCGTCGTGTCCTCGTGGCTCGGGAACATTTCCTGAAACTGGAACTCGGGCATGCGTCTTGTCTCCTGGCGACCCAGTCGGGGCGCCGGTTTCCTGCCGCAGCCGGGCCGCGGCGTCTACCTACTTCTTTCGGAAGCTGTCGAGCTTGACGACCTTGGAGGCCGCATCCTCGGGCTTGGGCACGTCGGCGGCGGCGGCCTCGCCTTCGGTCGCGGCGGTCTCGCCTTCCTGAACGGGCGGGGCCGGCCGCTTCTCGGGCACCGGCAGCGGGGTCGGCGCAGCCGCGCCTTCCGGCTTGTCGGCGGTCAGCTTCTCACCCGTTTCCTTGTCCCGGCGGTCGAACTGCAGGCCGAAGCGAACCGAGGGGTCGACGAAGGCCGAGAGCGCGGCGAATGGGACCTTTATGCGCTCCTGCTGCTTGTTGAAGCTGACCATCACCTCGAAATCGTCCTCGCGGATGATCAGGTCCCAGTACTGGTGCTGCAGCACGATGGTCATTTCATCGGGATACTTGGCGCGCAGATAATCCGGCAATTCGACGCCGGGATCGTTGCTGCGGAAGCTGATGTAGAAATGGTGCGAGCCCGGCAGTCCCGTTTCCGCGACCTGAGTCAGCACGCGTCGCACGACGCTGCGCAGCGCATCGTCGACGAGAGCGTCGTAGTGAAAGCGATCGTTCATGGCCTGTCGGAAATTTGAGAAAGCATCGACCCGCCCTGCCGGAGAGTCAACGATGGCAATAGCCGTCAATTGGACGGAAGGAAAGTGGGGGGCTTCTGTTGCCCGGTGCCCCCCGGACCGCGCTTACGTCCGCTGTTTAGGCGGCAGCAGCGAGTGTAACGGTGTTATCGTTAGCACTTGTGAATGGCCCGTCACGGCGGAACCATACCGGGCAAAAACCGCGCCTTTACCACGCTCGTCGATCCTGGTTCGCCCCCATCGGTTCCGCCCGAGGGCGGAGAGAAATGGTGGAGGCGCCGGGTACTGCCCCCGGGTCCGAAACGCTTATTTCACGCGGCGTTTATCGCCATAGTCGGTTTCCCGACGCGCCCTATATAGGCGCTTCCGCCGGCTTTTTGAAGGCGTGTCCGCCCCCAGATCCTTCCTTGCCCGCCGCAGCCGATTCCCCGCATAAAGCACGGCGAAACCAAGGACAGCGAACCGATGCCCCTCTCCAGCGACCAGCAGGCAGAAATCGACCAGGCCCGGGCCGGCGCCCAGCCGACCTTGCGCCCGGTCGCTCCGGCGCTGGAGGAAATCCTCTACAAGGCGCTGCCGGTGCTCGATCACGGCTTCGTCCGCGTCGTCGACTACATGGGCGACGACGCCGCCGTGGTGCAGGCCGCGCGGGTGAGCTACGGCCGCGGCACCAAGAAAGTCAGCGAGGATCGCGGGCTCATCAACTATCTCATGCGGCACCGCCACACGACGCCGTTCGAGATGTGCGAGATCAAGTACCACGTGAAGCTGCCGATCTTCGTGGCGCGCCAGTGGATCCGCCATCGCACCGCCAACGTGAACGAATATTCCGCGCGCTATTCGATCCTCGACAACGAATTCTACGTCCCCAAGCCCGAGCATCTCGCCGCCCAGAGCGCGATGAACCGCCAGGGCCGCGACGCGGTGCTGGCCGGCAAGGAGGCCGAGCGCGTCTTCAGCCTGCTGAAGCAGGACGCCGAGCTGGTCTACGAGCACTATCTCGAAATGCTGAACGAGGGCGAGGGTGGCGCGCCGCTCGATCCCGAACGGTCCGGCCTCGCGCGCGAACTGGCGCGCATGAACCTGTCGCTCGGCTTCTATACCCAGTGGTACTGGAAGACGAACCTGCACAACCTCATGCATTTCCTCTCGCTGCGCGCCGATGCCCATGCGCAGTACGAGATCCGCGTCTATGCCGAGACCATGCTCGATACGCTGAAGCGCTGGTGCCCGATCAGCCACGACGCCTTCGTCGAATACCGCCTGGGCGGCACGCATCTCTCCAAGACCGGCCTCGCGATCGTGAAGCGCATGCTGGCGGGAGAGGTAGTCGACCAGAAGTCGAGCGGGCTGAGCGCCCGCGAATGGCGCGAGTTGATGGCGGCGCTCGGTCAGGCGACGTGATCCGCGATCCCGGCCGGCTGCGGCTCCTGCGTGAGCGGCCGCGCGACAATTCCGCCGTCGAGGAGATGAACGAGGCGGCCTTCGGAGCGGAGCGCCAGCAGAAGACCGTCTACCGGCTGCGCGAGGGCGTGAAGCCCATCCGCGAACTGTGCTTCGTGGCGATCGACCAGAAGGACAGGATGGTGGCCTCGATCCGCAACTGGCCGATCCTGATCAACGACAAGTGGCCGGCGGTCATGCTGGGTCCGCTCGCCATCTCGCCCGAACTGCGCGGGCTGGGCTACGGCAAGGCGCTGATGTGGCACTCGATGGCGCAGTCGCGCATGCTGGGCCACAGCCGCATCATCCTGGTCGGCGACCCCGAATACTACAACCAGTTCGGTTTCCGCCGCGATCTCGCACTGAACATCCAGCTCCCCGGCTGGGTCGAGGACCGCCGCTTCCTCGCCCTCGAACTGGTCGCCGGCTCGATGATCGGCGTCCACGGCCTGATCGGCAAATGGCGCCCCGGCTGGCGTCCCAAGAAGACCCGCCAGCGCGGGTAGTTTTCCGTAGTCGAAGGCCCCTGTTTGCTCGCTCGGTGAGGTCCTTCGCTGCGCTCAGGACGACAGATAAGTTAGGACGGTAGCCAACACTCTGTCGTCCTGAGCGCAGCGAAGGACCTCGCGCCAGTTACTCGCTCGGCATCAGATCTCGAAATTCCGGATTGATCGTTCGCACCAGCTCGTTCTTGCGTTCGCGCCGCCAGCCCTTCAGCTGCTTTTCGCGTGCAATGGCGTCGTTCGGATTGTCGTATTCCTCGGCATAGACCAGCCGAGTCGCCCGGTATTTCCTCGCGAACTCACTGCCTTGTCCGTTCCGGTGTTCCCAGATCCGGCGTTCGAGATCGTTCGTGACGCCGATGTACATCGCGTTTCCGGAGCCGCTGACGAGGATGTAGGTCCAGTACTGTCGCGTGCCCCTCGCGAAGGTCCGTGTCTGGCCGCCCGGTGAGGTCCTTCGCTGTGCTCAGGACGACAGTGATTTACTGCACCACGATGTTCGGCGCCTTGCGGGCGCCGCGCTGATTGGCGGAAAGCTGCTTCCAGACGCGGCCGGCGATGTTCTTGTAGACCTGCGCATGGGCGCTGTCGGGCTTCGACACGACGATGGGATGGCCGCTGTCGGACGTGGTGCGGATGTCGAGATGGAGCGGGACCTCGCCGAGGAACGGCACGCCCAGCTTGTCGGCCTCCTCGCGCGCGCCGCCATGGCCGAAGATCTCCGAGCGCTCGCCGCAGTGCGGGCAGAGGAAGTAGCTCATGTTCTCGACGATGCCGAGCACCGGCACCGCCACCTTGCGGAACATGTTGAGGCCCTTGCGCGCATCGACCAAGGCGATGTCCTGCGGCGTGGAGACGATGACGGCGCCCGCCAGGGCCACGCGCTGGGCCAGCGTGAGCTGCGCGTCGCCGGTGCCCGGCGGCATGTCGACCACCAGCACGTCGAGGTCGCCCCAC
This sequence comes from Reyranella sp., assembly GCF_965228225.1. Classification (GTDB taxonomy): domain Bacteria; phylum Pseudomonadota; class Alphaproteobacteria; order Reyranellales; family Reyranellaceae; genus Reyranella. Next base: position 180,605 of record NZ_OZ245801.1, read on the forward strand.
TGGACGTCGCGCAGCATCTGCTCGAGCGCGCTCGACACCATGGGGCCGCGCCAGATCATCGGCGTGTCCTCGTTCACGATGTAGCCGATCGACATGGTCTTGAGCCCGTATTTCTCGATCGGCTTGAGCATCTTGCCGTCGGCCGATTCGGGCTTCTCCGTCACGCCCAGCATGCGCGGCATCGAGGGGCCATAGATGTCGGCGTCGAGCAGCCCGGTCGCGAGGCCGTTGGCGGCGAGCCCGAGCGCCAGGTTGACGGCGGTGGTCGACTTGCCGACGCCGCCCTTGCCCGACGCCACGGCGATGATGTGCTTGACGCCCGGTACGTCGATCCGGCCGCCACCGCCGGTCGTCTTGCCAGAAGTCGCCTTGGCCGCGGGCGCACCGTGACTGTGACTGTGGCCGTGATGGCCGGCCGGAGGGGGCGGCGGGGACGGCGCAGCGCGCTCCGCGGTCATCACCGCGGTCGCCGAGAGAACGCCCGGCATCGCCCGGATCGCCTGTTCGCAGGCCTGGCGCAGGGGCTCGAGCGCCGTGCCGCGCGCCGGATCGACTTCGAGGGTGACCGCGACATGGCCGGCCCGCGTCGCAATACCGCTCACCATGCCGAGTGCCGCCACGCTGCTGCCCGTCACGGGATCGATCACGGTATCGAGAACCTCGCGGATGGCCGTTTCGGTGATTTCCGCCATGTTCTGCTGCTTCCGCTGCGGCGCAATTTCACGGCCGCCGCTTGATTGAAGGTGGGCCTGTCGTCACATATATGCAGAGCGTCTGGAAATCAAAAGCGACAACGCGCCCAAGCGCGGTGACAAGCGGCAGCAGGGGCCCTGAGGTGACAAATGGCGTGGAATAACAACGGCGGCGGCGGCCCCTGGGGCGGCGGCGGCGGTAGTGGCGGCGGCGGCGGCGGTGGTCCCTGGGGCGGCGGCGGTGGCGGTGGCAACAAAGGCGGCGGCGGTGGCGGCGGCGGTCCGTTCGGCTCGCGGCGCCCGCCCGACATGGAAGACGTGATCCGCAAGGGGCAGGAACGCCTCAAAAATCTCATGCCCGGCGGCTTCGGCACCTACAAGGGCATCGCCCTCGTGGTCCTGGGCGCGCTCGTGATCTGGCTGGCCACCGGCTTCTTCCGCGTGCAGCCCAACCAGCAGGCCATCCAGCTCGTCTTCGGCAAGCCCTACGGGAAGCCCGTCGAGCCGGGCCTGCACTACAATCTGCCGGCCCCGATCGGCAATGTCGTGGTCGTGAACGTGCAGGACCAGCGCCGCACGGTCATCGGTTCGCGCGGCAGCCAGGCGACCACGCCCTACACGCGGGGCCCGCGTCCGACGTCGACGGAAAACCTGATGCTGACCGGCGACGAGAATATCGTCGACATCGAGTTCGCCGTGCTCTGGCAGATCAAGGACGTGTTCAAGTACGCATTCGACGTGCGCAATCCCGAGGAAAACGTCCGCGCCGGCGCCGAGGCCGCCATGCGCGAGGTGATCGGCAAGTCGAACCTGCAATATGCCCAGACCGAGGGCCGCAGCCGTATCGAGCAGGACACCAAAGACCTTCTGCAGGGCATTCTCGACGAGTATGGCCTCGGCGTGCGCATTTCGCAGATCCAGCTGCTGCGCGTGGACCCGCCGCAGGAAGTCATTGCGGCGTTCCGCGACGTGCAGGCCGCGCGCGCCGACAAGGAGAAGCTGATCAACGAGGGCAACACCTACCGCAACCAGCAGCTCCCGCGGGCCAAGGGTGAGGCAGAATCGATCATCCAGCGCTCCGAAGCCTACAAGGCCGAGACCGTGGCGCGCGCCAGCGGTGATGCCCAGCGTTTCGACCAGGTCTACGAGCAGTGGGCCAAGGCCAAGGACATCACGACCGAGCGTCTCTACCTCGACATGATGGAAGAAGTGCTGCGTAACGTGAACAAGGTGCTGGTCGACAAGGGCACGACCAACAATGGCGGCGTGCTGCCCTATCTGCCGTTGCCCGAGCTGCGCTCGGGACAGACTCCGGGCGTCGGGCCGCAACCGCCGCGCGCACCTCAGCCGCTGCCGGGAGCCACGCGATGAGCAACCGTTCGATCATCGCGCTGATCGCGCTCGCGATCGTGGGCTTCCTAGTCAGTCAGACCTTCTACACGGTGGATCCGACCAAGCAGGTTCTGGTCCGTCAGTTCGGCGCCATCGTCGGTGAGCCGAAGACCGACCCGGGGCTCTACGCCAAGCTGCCGCTGATCCAGGACATCCAGCGGATCGACCGCCGGCTGCTCGACTACGAAGCCGAGGAGTTCGAGATCATCGCCGGCGACCAGAAGCGCCTCGTGGTCGATGCCTATGCCCGCTACAAGATCGTCGCGGCCAAACTTTATGCGCAGACCGTGCCGGGAGGCGAGACGACCCTGCGCGGGCTCCTCGACTCGCTGATCAACTCGGAGATCCGCGGCGTCCTCTCGTCGGTGCCGCTGCATGCGGTGCTGACCGACCAGCGCGCCAATCTCATGGACGACATCACCCGGCGGGTGAACGTCAAGACCATGGAGCTTGGCGTCCAGACGGTCGACGTTCGTATCAAGCGGGCGGACCTGCCGCAGGCCAACTCGCAATCGGTCTACAACCGCATGAAGACCGACCGCGAGCGCGAGGCCGGCCAGCTCCGCGCCGAGGGCGACGAGGAGAATGCCCGCATCAAGGCGACGGCCGACCGCGAGGTCGCCGTCATCAAGGCCGATGCCGGGTTGAAGGGCCAGATCGTGCGAGGCGAGGCCGACGCGGCGGCGACCGAGATCTACGCCAAGGCCTTTAGCAAGGACAAAGACTTCTACGCCTTCTACCGGCGCATGGAGGCCTACAAGCAGGCGTTCGGTTCCGGCGGCTCGACCATGCTGCTGAGCCCCGACAACGACTTCTTCCGCTTCTTCAACGACCCGTCGGGACTACCCGCCCCGAAGCCGTAGGAAGCGGCAAAGATCGTACCGACCGGCGGCTGTGGCACTCTTGTCACGCCGCCGGTTTCTTTTTGGTCAGGCGCCCAAAACGCCCGAAAACCGGGCGCGATAACGACCTCTTTATTTGCGCCACAATCGGCCCGCAGTTAGACAGGAACCCTAACGCGCGGCGCCGGCCGTATCGACCGTTTGGCCTTGAGCGCCGTTGGAGGTCGGTCGTGATTCTAGCTGATTTGCCTGGCTATTTCAGAGGGGCCGCGCTTGCGGCGATCGCGTCGCTCGGCCTCGTGACGGCTGAGCCGGTATGGGCTCGCCAACCGACGGAGAGCTTCTCCGAACTGGTCGACAAGCTGATGCCGACCGTCGTCAACATCACGACCACGCAAAACGTCCCCCAGCAGGGGCCGCGTCTGCGCGACATGCCGCAGCTTCCGCCGGGCTCACCCTTCGAGGAACTGTTCAAGGAGTTCTTCGACAAGCGTGGCGGTGAAGAGCAGCAGAAGCGCCGCGGCACGTCGCTGGGGTCGGGCTTCGTGATCGACGGCGAAGGCTACATCGTCACCAACAACCATGTGATCCAGGGCGCCGAGGACATCACGGTCATCTTCCGCGACGACACCCAGCTCAAGGCCAAGCTGATCGGCTCCGACAGCCGCATCGACCTGGCCCTGCTCAAGGTCGAGCCGCCCAACAAGAAGCCGCTGCCGGCGGTCAAGTGGGGCGATTCGGACAAGTCCCGGGTCGGCGACTGGGTGATCGCCATCGGCAATCCCTTCGGCATGGGCCATTCGGTGACGGCCGGCATCATCTCGGCGCGCGGCCGGTCGCTGAACGACTCGCTCGACGACTATCTGCAGACCGACGCGGCCATCAACAAGGGCAACTCGGGCGGTCCGCTGTTCAACACCGACGGCGAGGTGATCGGCGTCAACACCGCGATCTACTCGCCGTCCGGCACCAATGCGGGTCTCGCCTTCTCGATCCCGTCGAACCTCGTGAAGCAGGTCGCCGACCAGCTGCGCGAGTTCGGCAAGGTCAAGCGCGGCTGGATCGGCGTCAGCTACCAGAGCGTCACCGACGACATCGCCGATTCCTTCGGCCTCGATCGCGCCCGCGGCGTGCTGGTGGCCAATGTCACGGCCGACGGGCCGGCGTCCAAAGCCGGTCTGAAGCGCAACGACATCATCCTCTCCTTCGGCGGCCAGGACGTGCTCGACCTGCGCCGCTTCCCGAAGGTGGTGGCCAATGCCCGGGTCGGCAGCACCGTCGACGTGGTCGTGTGGCGCGGCGGCAAGGAAGTGCCCCTGAAACTCAGGGTCGGCGAGCAGGAAGAGGCCGAGAAGCAGAACACTTCGGCCCAGGGCGGCCAGAAGAAGCCGGCCGAACCCGACCAGCCGGTGACCTCGACCATCGAGCAGCTCGGCCTGACCTTGCAGAAGGTCACCGACCAGCTGCGCGAACGCTATGGCCTGTCCGACCAGGTGAAGGGCGTGATCGTCACCAAGGTGGCGCCCAACAGCCCGGCCGCCGAGAAGCAGCTGCAGCCGGGCGACGTCATCCTCGAAGTCGACCAGAAGCCGGTGACGACCCCTCAGGAGGTCACCGATCTCGTGACCAAGCTGCAGCAGCAGAAGAAGCGCTCCGTGCTCCTCTTCGTCGAGCGTCAGGGCGATCCCCGCTTCGCGGCGCTGCGTCTGCAGAAGTAGTATTTGCTTCCGACAAATGGAAAAGGCCGCGCATCGCGCGGCCTTTTTTGTTTCTCTGTCGTCTGGAGCGAAGCGAAAGACCTCCCGCCAACAACGCAGGACGTCGTTTGATCGTTCTGTGAGGTCCTTCGCTGGCGCTCAGGACGACAAACAGGTCAGCCGACCTTCACCACCAGCTTGCCGAAGTTCTCGCCCTTGAGCAGGCCCATGAAGGCCTCCGGGGCCTTGGCGAGGCCGTCGATCACGGTCTCGCGGCTCTTCAGCTTGCCGGAGGCCACGAGCCCACCGACCTCGTTCACGAACTCGCCCATGAGGGCGACATGGTCGGAGACGATGAAGCCCTGCAGGGTGAGGCGGCGCTGGACGATGGTGAACATCTTCTCCGGTCCGGCCATCGGGGTGGCGTCCTGGTACTCCGAGATGGCGCCGCAGAAGGCGACCCGGCCGAAATTGTTCAGGCGCGCGAAGACGGCGTGGAAGATCCGGCCGCCGACATTCTCGAAGTCGGCGTCGATGCCCTGCGGGCAGAGCTTGTCGAGCACCGCGCCCACGTCGCTTTCGGTCTTGTGGTTGAAGCAGGCGTCGTAGCCCGCCTCGCGCACCGCCCACTGGCACTTCTGCTCGTCGCCGGCACAGCCCACGACGCGGGCACCCGCCAGCTTGGCGAGCTGGCCCGCCACCTGGCCCACGGCGCCGGTCGCGGCGGAGACGAACACCGTCTCGCCCGCCTTGGGCTTGCAGATATGCTTGATGCCGTACCAGGCGGTGAAGCTCGGCATGCCCAACACCCCGAGATGGGCCGAGAGCGGTACCCCGGCGGCGTCGATCTTGCGCAGGCCCTTGCCGTCATGGACCGTATGCGTGGCCCAGTTCAGCATGCCCATCACGATGTCGCCCTTGGCGTAGCGCGGGTTCTTCGATTCGACGACCTCGCCGACCGAGCCGCCGGTCAGCGGCTTGTCGAGCTCGAAGGGCGGCGTGTAGGAGCGCAGCTCGGTCATGCGCGGCCGCATGTAGGGATCGAGCGACAGGAAGCGCTGGGCGATCAGGATCTGGCCCTCCGCGAGGGCGGGGAGCGAAACGGTCTCGGCGCGGAAGCAGTCGGCGGTGACGTCGCCTTCGGGGCGCTTGGCGAGGACGATCTGCTGGATGTCGGTCATGGGTCTTTCCTCTCTTCGAAGTCGCTGCGGCGATAGCCCTGCAGGTAGAGCAGCGCGCTCAGGTCGCCATGGTCGATGCGGGCCGGCACCTGGGCCGCCACCGCCGGCTTGGCATGAAAGGCGACGCCGAGGCCGGCGGCCTTCAGCATCGGCAGGTCGTTGGCGCCGTCTCCCACGCTTATCGCGTCCGCGTCGCCAAGGCCACGCTCTCCGGCCAGGCGCCGCAGGGTCGTGAGCTTCGCCTCCTTGCCGAGGATGGGATGCGCCACCGTGCCGGCCAGGGACGTGCCGTCATGCTCCAGCACATTGGCGGCATCGAGGTCGAACCCGAGAGTCTTGCGCACCATCGCGGTGAAGTGAGTGAAGCCGCCCGACACCAGCGCGCAGTAGGCACCGTGCTTGCGCAGGGTCGCCACGAGAGTGGCGCCGCCCGGCATGTAGCGGATGCGGGTCGCGGCCTCGTCGAGGCGGCCGACGGCCAGGCCCTTCAGCAGGCCGACCCGCTCCTCGAGCGCGCCGGCGAAATCGATCTCGCCGTTCATGGCGCGGGCCGTGATGCCGGCGATCTTCTCGCGCAGGCCCAGGAAGTCGGCCAGCTCGTCCAGCATCTCGTTGTGGATCATGGTCGATTCCATGTCCGCGACGAGCAGCTTCTTGCGGCGTCCCTCCGCCGGCAGAACGACCGCGTCGACGCCGGCCAGGCTCACGGAGGCGGCCGTCCCCTCGAATGGCAGGTCGCAGGCAATTCCCCTGTCGAGCCAGTCGGGCGCGCCGACGCTGACGCCGCTGGCCTTCAGGGCTTCGATGGCGGAGGCCACGACCGCATCGGTCACGGCGGGGCGGGCGGGATCGGAGATCAGGACCAGGACGTTTTTCACGCACCCGGCTCTAGCGGCGGGGTCGCGGATTTGCAAACAGTGCGCCGCCCATGACATCGCAAGCACAGCCTTCCGTCATCGTCGTCACCGGACCGACCGCCAGCGGCAAGTCGGCGCTGGCGCTCGAGCTCGCCGAACGGCGCGGCGGCACGGTGATAAATGCCGATGCGATGCAGACCTACGACGCCTTCCCGGTCCTGACGGCGCAGCCGACCGGGGAGGAGCGGGCGCGGGTGCCGCATACGCTCTATGGCGTCCTGCCGGTGGGCGAGACCGTATCGGCCGCACGCTGGCGGACGCTCGCATCCGCCGAGATAGAGCGGGTTCTGGCCGATGGCCGCGTGCCTATCCTGTGCGGCGGCTCGGGTCTCTATATCCGGACCCTGATGCAAGGAATTGCGCCGATTCCCGACGCCCCGCCCGAGCTGCGCGAGCAGGCCAATGCCGACTGGGCGGCCTTGGGATCGCGGGCTTTCCGGGAGCGGCTGGCCGTCCACGACCCGGTCATCGTCGACCGGCTGAAGCCCGAGGACCGCCAGCGTCACGTCAGGGCCTGGGAGGTCTGGCAGGCCACGGGCCGGCCGCTCAGCGAATGGCAGCGGGGCGAGGCCTCCGCGGCGCCGTGGCGGTTCGTGACCGTGCTGCTGGCGCCCGACCGGGCCTGGCTGCGCGAGCGGATCGAGCGGCGCTTCGACGTGATGCTCAGCCAGGGCGTGGAAGCCGAAGCCCGTGCGGTTTTCGACAAGCACCCCGATCCGGCCTGGCCGGGCCTCAAGGCCCATGGCGCGCCCGAGTTTTTCCGGCATTTCCGGGGGGAGTTGTCGTTCCCGGACGTTCGGCGGATCGCGATCGATCACACGCGGCAATACGCCAAACGCCAGCTGACGTGGTTCCGACATCAGATGGCACCAGATCTAGTATTTGACCCGAGGGCCGATCAGACTGTGGGCGAGATTGAGAAATATTTGGACAATCTGGCGGGTTGAAACTTTGCGTTTCGATCTTTTCGATTGACCCGCTCAAACGCCGCCCCTATGTTCCGCCGCGCCGCAAAACCCCCGTTTTGCGGCACATTTGTCATGAAGGAGACCGCTGTGTTGAAGCCCGAGGAGCCCGCCACGACTGGCGCCGATCTGTTGGTGAAAGCCTTGATCGACGAGGAAGTCGAGGTCGTCTTCGGCTATCCCGGCGGTGCGGTCCTTCCGATCTACGATTCGCTCTTCAAGCAGAACCGGCTGCGCCACATCCTGGTGCGTCACGAGCAGGCCGCCGTGCACGCCGCCGAGGGCTATGCCCGCTCGACCGGCAAGGTCGGCGTGGTGCTGGTGACCTCCGGTCCCGGCGCGACCAACGCCGTGACCGGCCTGACCGACGCGCTGATGGATTCGATCCCGATCGTCTGCCTGACGGGCCAGGTGCCGACCCACCTGATCGGCAACGATGCCTTCCAGGAAGCCGACACGACCGGCATCACGCGCCCCTGCACCAAGCACAATTACCTGGTGAAGGCGGTGGGCGCCCTCGCGCGCACGGTCCACGAGGCCTTCTACGTGGCGCGCTCCGGCCGTCCCGGCCCGGTCGTCATCGACCTACCCAAGGACGTGCTGATGAACAAGCACGAGTATGTGGCGCCGCCCAAGGTCGCGGTGACGCACAAGAGCTACCGGCCGCAGACCCAGCCCGATCCGAAGAAGATCGAGCAGGCGGTCGAGATGATCGCCAATGCCAAGCGTCCGGTGTTCTATGCCGGCGGCGGCGTCATCAATGCGGGTCCCAAGGCCTCGAAGCTGCTGACGCAGCTCGTGCACCTCACGGGCTATCCGGTCACCAACACGCTGATGGGCCTGGGTGCGTTCCCGGCGTCGGACAAGCAGTTCCTCGGCATGCTGGGCATGCACGGCACCTACGAAGCCAACCTGGCGATGCACGGCTGCGACGTGATGATCAACATCGGCGCGCGCTTCGACGACCGCATCACCGGCAACCTGTCGAAGTTCTCGCCGGGCTCGAAGAAGATCCACGTCGACATCGATCCCTCGTCGATCAACAAGAACGTCCATGTCGACCTCGCCATCGTGGGCGATGCCGGTATCGTGCTGGAAGAACTCCTGAAGGTCTGGAAGGCGAAGCAGCCCAAGGTCGACCAGAAGGCCCTGAAGGCGTGGTGGGCCGAGATCGAGACGTGGCGCGCGCGCAACTGCCTCGCCTACAAGCCCAACAAGCAGGTGATCAAGCCCCAGTATGCGCTGGAGCGGCTCTATCACCACATCAAGGACAAGGACCACTACATCACCACCGAAGTGGGCCAGCACCAGATGTGGGCGGCGCAGTTCCTGAAGTTCGAGCAGCCCAACCGCTGGATGACCTCGGGCGGCCTGGGCACCATGGGCTACGGCTTCCCGGCGGCGCTGGGCGTGCAGATCGCCCATCCCGAGGCGCTGGTCATCGACGTGGCCGGCGAGGCCTCGATCCTGATGAACATCCAGGAACTCTCGACGGCGGCGCAGTATCGCCTGCCGGTGAAGATCTTCGTGCTCAACAATCACTACATGGGCATGGTGCGGCAGTGGCAGGAGCTGCTGCATGGCGGCCGCTATTCCGAGAGCTATTCGGAATCGCTGCCCGACTTCGTGAAGGTCGCCGACGCGTTCGGCGCCAAGGGCCTGCGCTGCGACGATCCGGCCAAGCTCGACGACACGATCAAGGAAATGATCGAGCTGAAGCATCCCGTCATCGTCGACGTCATCGTCGACGAGAAGGAGAACTGCTTCCCGATGATCCCCTCGGGCGCGGCGCACAACGAGATGCTGCTGGGTCCGGACGACAAGCAGTCCGCGAAGGTGTCGGAAGAAGGCATGGTGCTGGTGTGAGCAAGGATTCCGCTATCGTCGCCCATACCATCTCCGTGCTGGTGGCCAACGAGCCGGGCATCCTCGCGCGCGTCGTCGGCCTGTTTTCGGGCCGCGGCTACAACATCGAGAGCCTGACCGTCGCGGAGACCAACGCGAAGGAAAGCCAGTCGCGCATCACCATCGTGACCAAGGGCACGCCGATGATCATCGAGCAGATCAAGGCGCAGCTCGATCGTCTCGTGCCGGTCTATCGCGTGCGTGATCTCACGGTCGAGGGCCCGCACATCGAGCGTGAGCTGGCGCTGGTGAAGGTCAAGGGCGTCGGCGAGAAGCGCGTCGAGGCGCTGCGCCTGGCCGACGTGTTCCGCGCCAAGGTGATCGACGCCAAGTCCGATTCCTTCGTCTTCGAGGTCACCGGCAACACCGACAAGGTGCAGACCTTCATCGGCCTGATGGAGTCGCTGGGCCTGGTCGACGTCGTCCGCACCGGCATCGTCGCCATGTCGCGCGGCGGCGAGGCGCTGTAGAGGCCATGCCGCACTCTTCACCTCCCCCGTATGACGGGGGAGGCCGGGAGGGGGAGAGCAACGCGAAGAAATTCGAGATGAAGAGAGGGGCAGACCTGTGGCCTTCCCCCTCCGCCCCCTTCGGAGGCACCTCCCCCGTGTGACGGGGGAGGAGAAGAATGCCCGTTCCGTTAGTAGTTCGACAGGCCCTTGATCGAGGCCACGCGGCCCTCGATCTCGGACAGGTTGGCCGGCGCCTTGTCGATCACGAACAGAGCCTGGGTGCGTCCGTTCATCTGCAGCGGATCGCCGCCCTCGCGCTGCTGCATCTCGCCGAGGAAAGTGCCGGCGGGGCGGCAGGTCGGGGTGGCGCTCAGCCCGCCGAAATTGACACCCGGATAGCGCAGGCAGATCTGGGTGATCTGCTGGCCGCTCGAATCGCTGGTGTTCTCGACCGTCCACTGGCCCTGGAAGATGCGCCGCTGGCCGACCATCCAGACGAGGTCGCGGCCGTCCGCCGTCGAGTAGTGGATCTGGGCCGGGCCGGGGCCGCGGGTCCACAGCCAGGTGTGGTTGCCCATCGCCCGCGCCGCGCCATGCACCGTCGAATTCTCCACCGCGTAGTCGATGCCGGGCATCGGGGTGGCCGGGTTCGTCGGGGCGTCCGAGGGCTGGTTGCAGGCAACCAGCACGAGTGCCAGGGAAGCGGGGACGAAGGCGGAGCGAAGGGACATAAGGGCTTTCCTCGGGAAACTACGGGGCTTGGGTTGCCCTCCGTGAGGCATACCATATGTAGAAGCGCAAGGGGGACATGCGATAAGGCGGGATTCGAGGCTGGTTTTTGCGAGCCGGGTTGTCTACTAACCCCCGTTCTTTGCAAGAAGCAGCTGCCAGGAGGATTGGCCCCTATGCGTGTCTACTACGATCGTGATGCCGACGTGAACCTGATCAAGGGCAAGAAGGTCCTGGTCGTCGGCTACGGCAGCCAGGGTCATGCCCACGCCATGAACCTCCGTGATTCGGGCGTCAAGGACGTGCGCATTGCGCTGAAGCCCGGCTCGGCCACGATCAAAAAGGCCGAGGGTGCCGGCTTCACGGTGATGAGCCCGGCCGACGGCGCCAAGTGGGCCGACATCGTGATGATGCTGACCCCGGACGAGCTGCAGTCGGACATCTACAACGCCGACCTCGCCGACAACATGAAGCAGGGCGCGGCGCTGGCTTTCGCGCACGGTCTCAATGTCCACTTCAACCTGCTGACGCCGCGTCCCGACCTCGACGTGTTCATGATCGCGCCGAAGGGCCCCGGTCACACCGTGCGCTCCGAGTATGTGCGCGGCGGCGGCGTGCCCTGCCTAGTGGCGGTGGCGCAGAACCCCTCGGGCAACGCGCTCGAGATCGCGCTGAGCTACTCCTCGGCGGTGGGCGGCGGTCGCGCCGGCACCATCGAGACCTCTTTCAAGGAAGAGTGCGAGACCGATCTGTTCGGCGAGCAGGTCGTGCTGTGCGGCGGCCTCGTCGAGCTGATCAAGGCCGGCTTCGAGACGCTGGTCGAGGCGGGCTATGCGCCGGAGATGGCGTACTTCGAGTGCCTGCACGAAGTGAAGCTGATCGTCGACCTCATCTTCGAGGGCGGCATCGCCAACATGAACTACTCGATCTCCAACACCGCCGAGTACGGCGAGTACCGCTCGGGCCCGCGCATCGTGACCGCCGAGACCAAGGCCGAGATGAAGCGCGTGCTGGAAGACATCCAGTCGGGCCGCTTCGCGCGCGACTGGATGCTGGAGAACAAGGTCAACCAGGCGTCGTTCAAGGCCACGCGCAAGAAGATGGCGGAGCACCCGATCGAAGAGGTCGGCGAGAAGCTGCGCGCCATGATGCCGTGGATCAAGGAGAAGGCCTTGGTGGACAAGGCGCGCAACTAGCGCGCCCTGGACGCCGGCGGGCGGCAGCGCTTTTATCCAAGCGCGACAGCCCGCGTGATTCAGAAAAGATCAAGGCGCCGGAACCCGGCGCCTTTTTCTTGTCCGCTCTGCACGGAGCGCCCAACAAGTCGTGCACCTCAAACAATATACCCATCACCCGATGCATCGAGCATCGCGCCGGCGATGAGGGCAATTCGTCGGATAGAGGTCACAGCGCCGCCTGCAATCTCGTTCGACCGGGACCGTTGCGCCGAGATGGAAGAAGCCAGCGGACACGGTTGAACCGAACGCCAGTCCGATGGCCCCTCAAAGCGAGATCTGCCCCGACCGTGGCGACGTCTTCCGGCGCACAACTGGTCACCGACCTGCATGCGCCTTTGCGGTGAAGCCATCCCGTGCGAGTGCATTATGGCCCAAGGTGCAACCGGTGAGACGCGCCGAGGAGGCGACAGGCGGCGGATCTCACAGCATCGGCGGCGAGGGCAGGCTCACAAAAAGACTGCACGTCATCTGTCGGCCAGAAGGAGCCATCTCCGACATTGCGCGACGTCGTGGACTCTTTTGAGAATTTCCCGGATCATATGCTACTGAAACTAGCAGTGTAGCGCAAAGGGGTCTTGCAAGCGGAGAAGCGGCGGTTGCGGCACGTTTTTTGCTGTTCAACCGCGAGTGTCACAGGCGGATTCGCTTCAGCCCCATTGGCGCAGATGATTTCGCCGGCCAGGCTTCTGCACGGGCGGTCTCGGTCAATCTCTTGCGGGGCTCGAACGGGATGAATCGCAAGCAACGTCGAGCGAGTGGTCGAGCGTCAGCGACGAATCAGACATCGGGCGCCGGCATCCAGGACGTGTTCGCCGATGCCATTGGACATCATCAAGCCGGACGACTGGCCGAAGCCGCGCGTCGTTATCGTCAAATCCTCAGCGTCAGACCCGACTTCCCCGAAGCACTCAACAATCTCGGCAATATTCTCGCGAGCGCCTCGAGGTTGGACGATGCCGTGATGCATTATCGAAAGGCCCTCGAGCTCCGGCCGAACTACGCCGACGCTCACAGGAATCTGGGCGGTGCCCTGTTGCAACAGGGCAAGCTTGCTGATGCGGCGGCCAGTTACCGAAGGACCCTGCACCTTGGCGCGAACAACGTCGAGGTCTTGCTGAATCTGGGCAACATACTGGGCGAGTTGGGGAAGCCCGATGAGGCGATAGATTGCTACCGCAAAGCGCTCGTCGTCAGGGCGGACTTTCCGTTGGCGTACAACAACCTGGGAGTCACTCTCTGCGGTCTCGGCCGACTTGACGAGGCGATCGCTTGCTACCTGCGCGCGCTCCGGCTCGACCCGAATCTTGTCATGACCCTCAATAATCTTGCATCGGCGTTCATCGCACTGAGCAATCCCGCGGCGGCACTGGATGTCGCGAAACGATCCTTGCAGATCGCAGAATCAGACGACGCCAAAGCCATCTTTGTTTCCTGCCTCGGTCACGCGCAGGGCGTGGCGGACCAGCAGCTCCGACCGATCATCGTCCGCGCTCTGTCCGAGTGTTGGGGGTGGCCGCACGCCCTTGCGCGAGTCTGCATTGATCTCGTGAAGCTTGACCGCGACATCGCTGAATGCGTCGCACGAGCCGTTGAAGTCTGGCCTCGGCCACTGACGGCGCAAACGCTGTTCGGGGCAAACGGCCTTGCGGCCCTTGCTGCCGACTCGCTGCTGTCGGCTTTGCTCGATGCAGCGCCGATCTGCGACGTCGAGATCGAGCGCTTCTTGACGATGGCGCGTCGCGCCCTGCTCGATCATTTTCCCGAGATGAGCCAGTCCAGCGACGGGATTGGCTTCTACACTGCTCTGGCGCGGCAGTGCTTCATCAATGAGTATGTCTTTTCCGTCACTTCCGAAGAAGTTCGGAAGGCAGCTGATTTGCGAGTGCTGCTGGCGGCGGCGCTGGAGACCGGTGCGCCGGTGCCGCCTCAGTGGCTGGCGGTGGCGGCCGCCTACTTCCCGCTTTTCTCGCTTCCGCACTCCAATCGACTTCTGGAGAGAGAGTGGCCGGAGGAGATCTGGACAATACTGACGCAACAGGTCCGCGAGCTCGCGGAGGAGCAGGGCATAGGCGCCACTATTGTCCAGTTGACCGGCATCGAGGACGACGTCTCGCTTCTCGTTCAACGTCAGTATGAAGAAAATCCCTACCCACGCTGGATCAGGGTTCCCCTCCCTCCCAAGAAGGCAGACGGCATAGAGGAATATCTGCGTCAGATGTTTCCCTGGGCGGATCTCGACCGCTCACCGGAAAGCGGCAAACTGGAAATCCTGGTCGCGGGCTGCGGCACTGGCCAACAACCCCTCCGAACCGCGCGCCAATTCCCCAGGGCACGGATTCTGGCGATCGACCTGAGCAGAAGCAGCCTCGCCTATGCCATCAGGAAGACTCGCGAGTGGGGCGTATCGTCGATCGAATATGCCCAGGCGGACCTGCTGAAGCTGGGCTCGCTCGACAGACAGTTCGACGTCATCGAAGCCGGCGGAGTGCTCCACCATCTAGCCGATCCATGGATTGGATGGCGGGTGCTCTTGTCGCTCCTTCGTCCGGGCGGCTTCATGTTCGTCGGCCTCTACAGCAGCCTCGCGCGAGAACAACTGATCGAACTACGGAGATCCATTTCCGAGCAGGGCTATGGGACGACGGCGGAAGAGATACGCCGATGGCGCCAGGACTTCTTGAATGCAAACAATGGCGTTGGGGTCGCCGACGGACGCCCCTCGGATCTGTTCACCATCAGCAGTTGCCGCGATCTCCTGTTCCATGTTCAGGAGCACCACGTGACGCTGACCGAGATCGAGACGTTTCTCGGGGAGAATGATGTGACCTTTCTGGGATTCGACGTCGCCCCGGGCATTCTTCAATCCTACAGAGTGCGCTTCCCGGACGATCGCGCGGCGACCAACCTCACGCAATGGCAGGCTTTCGAGCGTGAGAATCCTGAAACGTTTGTCGGGATGTACCAATTCTGGATTCGGAAAAGGTAGGTGTTCTGCCTTCCACGTTGACGTTTGCGTGCGGAGACGGAGAAAGCCTCACTGGGAAGATCGCTCCGCACCGGCGCGCGTTCCGGCGTCAGCGGCGCATTTCTCCCTAGATCATGTACCCACCACCCGATGCATCGAGCATCGCGCCGGTGATGAACGACGACTCGTCCGACAGCAGCCACAGGACCGCCTGGGCGATCTCGGCCGAGGTGCCGACCCGGCGCATCGGAATGGAGGCCTCGATGCTGCTGCGGAAGGCCGGGTCGTTCAGCCGTCCCTCGGTCATCTCGGTCAGCACCATGCCGGGGCGCAGCGAATTCACGCGGATGCCTTCGGCCGCGACCTCGCGGGCGAAGCCCTTGGTGAAGGCGTCGACGGCGCCCTTGCTGGCGGCATAGGCTGAGGAGCCCGGCCGTCCGCCGAGCGTCGCCGCCATAGACGACACGTTGACGATCGAACCGCCCTTGCCGCCATGCCGGGTCGACATGCGCCGGGCCGCCTCGCGACAGCACAGCATCAGCCCGGTGACGTTGGTGGCGAACAGATTGGCCAGCACCTCGGCCTCGTATTCGTCGACCCGGCCGCGCTTTCCGTTGGTGCCGGCGCTGTTCACCAGATGGGTGATCGGCCCCAGCGCCTTCTCGGTCTCCTCGAACAGGCGCACGATGTCGGCCTCGCGCGCCATGTCGCCGGGCAGGGCGATGGCCTTGCCGCCCCCGGCCTCGATGTCGGCCACGACCTTCCTGGCCTGCGTGTCGCGGGTCCGGTAGTTGAGGGCGATGCCGTAGCCGCGGGTCGCGGCCTGGCGGGCGGTCTCGGCGCCGATGCCCGAGGCGCCGCCGGTGATCAGGAGGATTTTGCTCATGGCCCGATGGTATAGTGCCGGCCAGGATTCGGGAGGAAAATCATGAAGGCTGCCGTTCTGTTCAAGCCCAACGAGCCGCTGCAGGTCGTCGAATGCGAACTCGACCCGCCCAAGGCGATGGAAGTGCGCGTCAAGATGAAGGCGTCGGGCGTCTGCCAGAGCGACTGGCACATCATGAACGGCGACTGGCCGTCGCCGATGCCGATCGTGCCGGGCCATGAGGCCGCAGGTGAGATCCTCGAATGCGGGCCGGGCGTCACCACGGTGAAGCCGGGCGACCATGTGATCTTCTCGTTCCGCCCGCATTGCGGCCGCTGCCGCTACTGCACCCAGGGCCGCACGGTGCTGTGCATCGGCCGCGCCTCGGTGCCGCCGGGCTCGCAGTATGACGGCACGCTGCGGCTGAAGCACAAGGGCGAGGGCATCAACCAGATGGCCCGCATCGGCACCTTCGCCGAGGAGGTCGTGGTGCCGGAGGAGATGGTGATCCCGATCCGCAAGGACATGCCGTGGCCGCAGGCGGCCCTGGTCGGCTGCTGCGTGGCGACCGGCGTCGGCGCGGTGACGCGCCATGCCAAGATCGAGGCCGGCTCGACCGTGCTGGTGATCGGTTGCGGCGGCGTCGGCCTCAACGCCGTGCAGGGCGCCATGCTGTCGGGCGCCTCCAAGATCATCGCGGCCGACATCCTCGACAACAAGCTCGAGATGGCCAGGACCTTCGGCGCGACCCATACCGTCAACACCGCGACCGACAACGATCCGGTCAAGAAGGTGAAGGAGATCACCGGCGGCCTGGGCGTCGACTATTCCTTCGACGCGGTGTCGATCGGCGCCACGCAGGCGCTGGCCTTCGATGCGCTGGCGCCGGGCGGCCACGGCGTCGCGGTCGGCATCGCGGCGGCGACCGCGAAGGCGCAATACTCGCCGATGGCGATGGTGTTCGGCGAGAAGACGATGAGCGGCACCTTCTACGGTTCGGTGCGGCCCGATCTCGATTTCCCGGTGCTGGTCGACCACTACATGAACAAGCGCCTGAACATCGACGGCCTGATCAGCCGCACCTACAGGCTCGACGAGATCAACGAGGGCTTCAAGCGCATGATGGCGGGCGAGGTCGCGCGCGGCGTCGTGGTGTTCGACTAGCCGCCGGCCGCAAGGCGATGAGCACCCTCGACGAGTTCGGCCTGACGGAAGAGCAGGTCCTGATCCGGCGCAACGTCGCCGAGTTGCTGGCCCGCGTGTTGCCGCCGGAGGAGATCCGGCGGCTCGACGAGGAGTCGGCGTTTCCGCACGCCGCCTTCGAGGCGCTGGCCGAGGCCGGCTACATGGCGCTGCCCTACGATCCCGCCTATGGCGGCATGGGCGGCAGCCGCAAGGATCTCGTCGTGCTGGTCGAGGCGCTGGCGCGTCACTACAGCGGCGCCTCCTCGCTCTACCTGCCGACGGTCGTCTATGGCGGCATGCATCTGCAGCTCACGGCGGGCGAGCACTTGAGGCGGCGCTATCTGCCCGAGATCTGCGCCGGCAGGCTCAAGTCGGCTTTCGCTCTCTCCGAGCCCGATACGGGATCGGACGCGTCGGGCATCAAGACGCGCGCGGTACGCGACGGCAACGGCTATCGCCTCACCGGCCAGAAGCTCTACATCAGCGCCGCCCACGTCGCCGACTATCTGATGGTGGTGGCCAAGACCGACAGCGAGGCGCGGCACAAGGGCGTGACCCTGTTCTGGGTCGATGCGCGTGCCGCCGGTCTCACCATGAAGCCGCTGCCGACGCTCGGTCGGCGCACCACGCATGCCAACGAGATCTTCTTCGACGGCGTGTTCGTGCCGGCCGACCATGTGATCGGCGAGGAGAATCGCGGCTGGTCTGGCCTGATGAAGGGGCTGAACCTCGAGCGGCTCTGTCTCGCGGCGCAAGCCTGCGGCAACATGCATTTCGCCATCGAGTACGCCAAGCGCTACGCCCAGGAGCGCGTGCAGTTCGGCCAGCCGATCTCGAAGTTCCAGGCGATCCAGCACAAGTTCGCCGACATGCGCATCGCGCTGCGCACGACCCAGGCGCTGACCTATCGCCTGGCCGACATGCTCGATGCCGGGCTCGATCCCGTCGAGGAGACGGCGATCGCCAAGATCCAGGGCACCGACGGCGAATTCAAATGCGCCCATCTCGCCATGGAGATCATGGGCGGCGCCGGCTACACGATGGCACACGACATCCAGCGCCTGTTCCGCGACGTGCGGGTCGGTTCGATCGGCGGCGGCACCAACGACATCCAGCGCAACACCATCGCCAAGATGATGGGCCTCTGAGGTGCGCAAGATCGGTACAGCCCTCCCCTTGGGGAGGCGAGCAGCGCCGTCTCGAAGGGTGACTTCAAGAGCGATGTGCCTGTTGCGCACCCTCCGAGACGCACCCCTGCGGGGCGCTCCTCAGGGGCTGGCCGGAAATGAATTGAATCGATTCAAGCACTTACCTCATCCTGAGGAGCGCCGCGAAGCGGCGCGTCTCGAAGGATGGGCAACAGGCAGGTGCGCGTTCCCACCCTTCGAGACGCATCGCTGCGCGATGCTCCTCAGGGTGAGGTTATCGGGGCTGTTTATGGCCTCTTGTTTTAGCTGCATTCATTTCGAGTCAGGCTTGCAGGGTGAGGCCGGTCGTTTGCCGGTGAGCGCTTAGTGCGCAAGATCGGCGACGCGTCGTTCTTCCGCATCGTCGATCGACTGCTGGAGCCCGGCACGACGCGCGTGCCGCGCACCGCCTGGAGCATCGAGGGCGTCGAGTGGCAGCGCGAGCGGCACTCCTACGCCGGCGCCAGCCATGGCTTCACGGTCGAGGTCACCACCGGGCGCAAGACGGGCATCGCGCCGTGGACGATGATCGTGGTGAAGGAATACTGGCGCTCGGGGCGGGGCGACGAGCTGAAGGCGCATCAGTGGGCGCATATCGAGGCCGGCCGCCGCGCCGATGTCGTGGCCTGGCTCGAGCGGCAGGAACGCCGGCTGGAAGGCGCCTGAGACGCAAGCGGCGCGCAACTTTTCAGTCCTTGCGAAGCGCGGACGAGCACAAACGGTGACCATCGATGCGACCCTTTGAATCGCCTTGCGAGCCTTGCCCTGCCGGTCTAAACCCGGTCGCACCCTCGGTGCCGGACCTCGGAATGGCGCCAGTATTTCAAGATTTCGCCGTAATTACAGAGACTTAACTCAATGCTGTCGCGCGTCATCGGGCTATTTTCGGCGGACATGGGTATCGACCTCGGTACGGCGAACACGCTGGTCTATGTGAAGGGTCGAGGCATCGTTCTCAACGAGCCGTCGGTCGTGGCCCTCACCACGCAGAGCGGCAAGCGTCAGGTCCTCGCCGTCGGCGAGGAGGCCAAGATGATGCTGGGCCGTACGCCCGGCAACATCCAGGCGATCCGCCCGCTGCGCGACGGCGTCATCGCCGATTTCGAAGTCGCCGAGGCGATGATCAAGCACTTCATCTCGAAGGTGCACAATCGCCGCAGCTTCGCCCATCCGCAGATCGTGGTCTGCGTGCCCTCCGGCTCCACCGCCGTCGAGCGCCGCGCCATCCAGGAATCGGCCGAGAGCGCCGGCGCCCGCAAGGTCTGGCTGATCGAGGAGCCGATGGCCGCCGCGATCGGCGCCGGCCTGCCGGTGACCGAGCCCACCGGTTCGATGGTCGTCGACATCGGCGGCGGCACGACCGAGGTGGCCGTGCTGTCGCTGGGCGGCATCGTCTATCCGCGCTCCGTGCGCGTCGGCGGCGACAAGATGGACGAGGCGATCATCGCCTACATCCGCCGCAACCATAACCTCCTGGTCGGCGAAAGCTCTGCCGAGCGCATCAAGAAGACCATCGCCTCCGCCTGCCCGCCCGACGACGGCGAAGGCCGGACGATGGAGATCAAGGGCCGCGACCTGATGAACGGCGTCCCGAAGGAACTGGTCATCACCGAGCGGCAGATCGCCGAGAGCCTGCAGGAGCCGGTGAGCGCCATCGTCGAGGCCGTGAAGGTCGCGCTGGAGAACACCGCGCCGGAACTGGCTGCCGACATCGTCGACAAGGGCATCGTGCTCACGGGCGGTGGGGCGCTGCTCGCCAACATGGACACCGTGCTGCGCCAGGCGACCGGCCTGCCGGTCTCGGTGGCCGAGGATCCGCTGCTCTGCGTGGCCCTTGGCACGGGCCATGCTGTCGAAAACATCGTGCGACTGCGCGGCGTCCTTTCGTCGATGTACTAACAGGTCACGCCGCCGCCCGCTTGGGTTAGAATGGGCAGGAAATGGCGATTCGGGACGACTTCGAGGTAGTCGCGAGCCAAGTGCGCACCGTGGTGCAGCGCTTCGCCCTGGGCCTGCTCGTGATCGTCACCTTCGGTGTCATGCTGGTCGGCAAGGCCGACACCGTTCTGGTCGAACATGCAAGGGTTCTCGCGCTCGACATGGTGAGCCCGGTGCTGGAGGCGATTGCCCGGCCGGTCGCCTACGCCAACCGCGCCATCGCCGATCTTCGCGAATTCGCCTCGCTGCGCGAGGAGAACGCGCGACTGCGCGAGGAGAATGCCCGCCTGCTGGCCTGGCAGACGGCGGCGCGGCGGTTGGAGAACGAGAACGAGGGGCTGCGCAGCCTCGCCAGGTTCCGCGAGGGGCCCGAGGCCTCCTTCATTACCGCCCGCCTGGTGGGCGACAGCGTCAGCGCCTATATGCGCGGCGCACTCCTGAATGTCGGCCGCCGGGTCGGCGTGGCGGCCGGACAGGCGGTGGTCACCGGCGAGGGACTGGCCGGGCGCATCGCCGAGGTCGGCGAGAACAGCTCGCGCGTCCTGTTCGTGACCGACGTCAATTCGCGCCTGCCCGTGCTGGTCGAGCGCACCCGCGAGCGGGCCATCCTGGCGGGCGATAATTCGCCGCGGCTGCGCCTCACCCTGCTGCCCAGCATCGCCGGCGTGCAGACCGGCGACCGCATCATCACCTCGGGCCATGGCGGCAGCTTCCCGGTCGGCATACCGGTCGGGGAGGTCGTCGAGACCACCGACGGCAGCGTCCGCGTCCGGCCCTTCACCGATTTCTCGCGCCTCGAGTTCGTTCGCGTCGTGGACTACGGCGTGACCGGCCTGGTCGGAACCACGATCCCGGCACCGGCCGCGGCGCCCGCGGGCGTGCGGGTTCGCTGACATGCGCGCCGACAGCAGCCTCGCCATTCTCGACCGCTGGGGCCGTGCCGCCCTCCCAGGCACGGTCCTGCTGTTCTTCGTGCTGCTGACCCTGGCCCCCCTGCGCGCACCCTATCTTTCGGATGCCCTGCCGCTGCTGCCGATCCTGGTGGTGTTCCAGTTCAGCCTGGCGACACCCGAGCGGCTGCCGGGGCCGTTGCTGCTGGTGATGGGCATCCTGCTCGACCTGCTGCTGGGCGGCCCGGGCGCGCCCGTCGGCATCAGCGCTCTGGGCTTCATCCTTGTGCGCGCCGCCGTCATCGGCAATCGCCGCTATCTGGTGGGTGTTCCGTTCCTGTTCCAGTGGATCGGCTTCTGCATCCTGTGCTGGGGATACGTCGCGCTGGTCTGGGCCTTCACGACCCTGTGGATGTGGACGGCCATCGATCCGGTTCCCGCGATGTTGCAGTATATCGTGGTGATCGTGATCTACCCGCTGCTGGCTCCGCTGCTCGCCCGTGTGCGTGCCCGTGACCCCCTGAACGTGCCCGAGCTGTCGCGCGGCTCGGCGCGGCCCGGCGAGACGACGACATGAAGCATTTCCGCCCATGAAACATTTCCGAAAGGGTGACGGCGAACGCAGCGGTCTCTTCACCCGCCGGGCCCTGCTGCTGGGCGGGGCGCAGGCCGTCCTGCTGACCGCGCTGGCCGGCCGCCTCTACCAGCTCCAGGTCGTCGAGACCGATCGCTTCTCCTCGATGGCCGAAGAGAACCGCGTCAGCATGCGCCTGCTGCCGCCGTCGCGCGGACTGATCTTCGACCGCGGCGGCGTGCCGCTGGCGGTGAACCGCAACAATTTCCGCGCCATGGCGGCATCGGAGCGCGGGCGCGGCGTCGATGTCCTGGTCGAGCGCCTCGACCAGATCCTGACCCTGGGCGATGCCGAGAAGACACGCCTGCTGCGCGAGCTGCGCCGCAATCGCAACGCACAGCCTGTCGTGGTGCGCGAGAACCTCGCCTGGGAGGAGGTCGCCCGCCTCGAATTCAACGCCCCCGACCTGCCCGGCGTGTTCATCGATCTCGGCCAGTCGCGCGACTATCCCGAGGGCGACCTGATGAGCCACATCGTGGGCTATACCGGGCGCGTCGCCGACGAGGACCTGGCCGGGCGCGACGATCCGGTGCTGCAGCTCGCGACCATGCGATTCGGCAAGAAGGGCGTCGAGCGCTCGCTCGAGGACGATCTGCGCGGCCGGGCCGGTGCCGTCCAGGTCGAGGTCAACGCGGTGGGTCGGGTCGTGCGCGAACTCGACCGTACCGAGGGCCAGCCGGGCGCCAATGCGCTGCTCACCATCGACCTCGACATCCAGCGCTTCGCGGCCGAGAAGATGAAGGAGCACCAGAGCGGCTCGGTGGTGGTGCTCGACGTCATCACCGGCGACGTGATCGCCATGGTGTCGACGCCCGGCTTCGATCCCTCGACCTTCGCGCGCGGCATCACGCAGGCGGAGTGGCGCGACCTGCTCGACAATCCCGAAAGGCCCTTGCACAACAAGGCGATCGCCGGCGTCTATCCGCCGGGTTCGACCTACAAGATGGTGACGGCTCTGGCCGCGCTCGACGCCAAGGTGATCGACCCCTGGACGCGCCTGCCGTGCCCCGGCTACCTCGAGCTGGGCAAGATCAAGTTCCATTGCTGGCTGAAGGGCGGCCACGGCTCGACCAACGTCTCCGAGGCGATCGCCATGTCGTGCGACTGCTTCTTCTACGAGGCAGCGCGCCGGGCCGGCATCGATCGCGTCAGCGACATGGCCCAGCGCCTGGGCTTCGGCAAGGTGAGCGAACTCGGCCTGCCCGGCGAATCGGCGGCAAACCAGCCGACCCGTGCCTGGAAGCAGGAGAAGATCGGCAAGGCCTGGCAGCACGGCGACACCTTCAACCTCGGCATCGGCCAGGGCTTCATGACCGCGACGCCGCTGCAGCTCGCCATCATGACCGCGCGCCTCGCCAATGGCGGCTACGAGGTCCAGCCCAACCTGCTGCTGGCCAAGGCCACGCCGCGCGAGGAGCTGGCGCCGCCGGCGCCGCGCACCAAGCCCAATGCGCCGTCGCTGCGCCTGAACCCGCAGCATCTCGCCGTGATCCGGCAGGGCATGTCGGACGTGGTCAATACCGGCCATGGCACGGCCAATGCGCTGCGCGCCAAGCAGCCGGAGTTCACCTACGCCGGCAAGACCGGCACCGCCCAGGTCAAGCGCATCACCGAGCGCGAGCGCGAAATGGGCATCACCCAGGCCTCGTTGCCCTGGCACCTGCGCCACCATGCGCTCTTCGTCTGCTACGGCCCGGTCGACAATCCGCGCTATGCCTGCGCCGTCATCGTCGAGCATGGACAGGCGGGCGGCGCCACGGCGGGGCCGATCGGCCGCGACGTGCTGATCGAGACGATGAAACGCGACCCGTCGCGCCGCACCGACCGCTTCAAGAAAATGGCGTCGCGATGAGTCTCGCCTCGATGGGCAGCGGCCCGTCGCTCGACGCGCCGGCACCGATCGGCTTCGCCGAGAAGATCTGGCGCATCAACTGGGGCCTCGTGCTGGTGCTGACGGCGATCGCCGGCGTGGGCGTGCTGGCGCTCTATTCGGCGGCCGGCGGGCGCTTCGAGCCGTGGGCGGCGCGCCATGCGGTGCGTTACGGTTCGGCCCTGGCGCTGATGCTGGTGGTGGCGCTGGTCCACCCCAAGGTCTGGCTGACGCTCGCCTGGCCGATCTACATCGTGTCCGTGCTGATGCTGGTGGCCGTCGACGTGATCGGCAAGATCGGCATGGGCGCCCAGCGCTGGCTGGTGATCGGCCCGCTGCAGATCCAGCCCTCGGAGATCGCCAAGGTGGCGGTGATCCTGGTGATCGCCCGCTATTACCACGGGCTGCGGCGCGAGCAGGCCGGCCAGTTCCTCTACACGCTCCCGCCGCTCGCCATGATCCTGGTCGTGGTCGGCCTCGTGATGGTCCAGCCCGACCTCGGCACCGCCATGATGGTGCTGATGGGCGGCGGCGCGCTCCTGTTCGTGGCGGGGGTGCGAATCTGGATGTTCCTGGCGGCCGGCATCAGCGCCGTGGCCTGCCTGCCGATCGCCTGGTCGCTGATGCACGAGTATCAGAAGAAGCGGGTGCTGACCTTCCTCGATCCCGACCGCGATCCCCTGGGGGCCGGCTATCACATCACCCAGTCCAAGATCGCCATCGGCTCGGGCGGCATGTTCGGCAAGGGCTTCCTGAAGGGCACGCAATCGTCCCTGAACTTCCTGCCCGAGAAGCAGACCGACTTCATCTTCACGACCTTCGTCGAGGAGTGGGGCATGGCCGGCGCCCTCGTGCTGCTCGGCCTGTTCGCGCTGGTCGTGGTCTGGGGCTTCTCCATCGCCTTCCGCAGCCAGCATCATTTCGGCCGCCTGCTGGCGCTCGGCGTCACGGCGATGCTGTTCCTCTACATGTTCATCAACACCGCCATGGTGATGGGGATGCTGCCGGTCGTCGGCGTGCCGCTGCCGCTGGTCAGCAACGGCGGCACCGCGCTCGTGTCGGTGATGTTCGCCTGCGGCCTGCTGATCGGGGTCAATGTCTACCGCGATGCGCAACTACCCCGTACCCGATAGGCCGATCTGAAAATTCTCTCCAACGAGGCTATCGACAAGGCGGAACAGCCTTGGTATAGCCGCCGCCTTCCGGGCAATGACCCTGCTAGGCAGTGGGGGCGCATAGCTCAGTTGGTAGAGCAGCTGACTCTTAATCAGCTTGTCCCAGGTTCGAGCCCTGGTGCGCCCACCAATGCCCGTGAGTTCTCACAAATGGATTCCGCCGGTCTCCGGCCGCCTTCAGAAGAGCGGCAGGGGATCTGAAGCCGCGCGCCTTGCCTCCGCGGCGGGAACGCCCAGGGCCCGCAGGATCGCCTCGGTCACCCGCGTCGCATGGCCCTTGCGGGCGGTGCCGAGGGCGATGTTGCGCATCCCTTCCATGGTGGCGCCGATCACCAGATCGAGTGCCGCCGCCGCATCGCCGGCGGCGAACTCGCCCGACCGCAAGCCCTTGCGCAGTTCCGTCGCCACGAAGCCCGTGATCGTCTTGCGAAAGTCGGGATCGATCGAGGCGACGTCGAGGATCAGCAGCGCCCAGCGCGGCGTGGTCTCGGCCAGCCCGAGATAGCGCCGGCAGCCGGCGGCCATCTGTTCCGTGGCGGTCTTCAGCTGGGCCCGCCCCGGCGCGCTGCGGGCGCGGATGGTCCCGGCGATCTCGACGGCGACGGCGCTCACGATCTCGGCCTTGCTGCGGAAATGATTGTAGACGGTGCCGACGGTCACGTCGGCGGTGGCGGCGATTTCCGGCAGGGATGTCGCGGCGACGCCGCGCGCGGAGAAGGCCTCGATCGCCGAGCCGATCAGCAGGCGCCGTGTGCGTTCCCGCTTCGCGAGTCGCGTTCCCGGCGGAGCGGGCTGCAGGAGGTCGGGCAGGGGCTCGAGCTTCATTGATTTAAATATACTTGTCGTTCATTTTTGGATGGACCATACAATTTGCCGGGGGAGTGTCTTCCAGTATCGGGCGTTACCATGACCTTTCACAAGGAACAGAAACCGGATCCGGCGCGACGGGCTTTCCTCGCCGCCGCCTCGGGCGTCGCCGCGGCCTCGCTCCTGGGGCCTTCCCTCGCGGGCGTGGCACGGGCGCAGGGACAGCCGGCCGCGCCGGCCGTCATTCCCGCCTCGGGCAGCCGGGGCGCCCGGCCCAACATCCTCTTCGTTTTCACGGATCAGGAGCGTTATCACGCCAAGTGGCCCCAGGGCCTGTCGCTGCCGGGACATGACCGCCTGCAGAGCCGGGGAGTGACGTTCACCAACCACCAGTGTCCGGCGACGATGTGCACTTCGTCGCGCTCGGTGATGATGACGGGGCTGCAGACTCCCGACAATGGCATGTTCGAGAATCTCGACGTGCCGTGGATGCACGATCTGCCGCTTTCGACGCCGACCCTCGGGCATATGCTGCGCAAGGCCGGGTATTACACCGCCTACAAGGGCAAGTGGCATCTCAGCAAGGCGGCCGACACGCGCGAGATCGGCTCGTTCATGACGGCCGAGATGGAGAAGTACGGCTTCGCCGACAACTTCTCGCCGGGCGACCTGATCGGCCATACGCTGGGCGGCTACGGCTTCGACCATCTCACCGCCGGCAGCGCCATCAACTGGCTGCGCACCTCGGGGCGGCCGCTGTCGGACCAGGACAAGCCGTGGTGCATGACGGTGAGCTTCGTCAATCCGCACGATGTCATGTACTTCAACACGGACGCGCCCGGCGAGAGCGTGCAGGACAGCGGCAAGCTGCGCATGCATGCCGCCCGCGCGCCCGAGCACGCCCTCTACAGGAACAGCTGGGACGTGCCGGTCCCCGCGACGCTGCGCCAGCCGTTCGACGCGCCGGGACGGCCGGCGGCGCACCGCGAGTTCGATCGCGTCTGGGACTATATCCTGGGCGACATCCCGCTCGAGGACGTTCGCTGGAAGCGGTTCAACGATTACTACATCAACTGCATCCGCAACGTGGACCGGTCGATGGAGGCGCTGTTCGCCGAACTCGATGCGCTGGGCCTGGCCGACTCCACCATCATCGTCTTCACGGCCGACCATGGCGAGATGGCCGGCGCGCACGGGCTGCGCGGCAAGGGACCCTTCGCCTATCGCGAGACCAATCACCTGCCGATGCAGATCGTCCATCCCGACGTGAAGGGCGGGCAGGCCTGCCAGGCCCTGTCGAGCCACATCGACATCGTGCCGACGCTTCTGTCGATGGCCGGTGTGAAGCCGGGGCAGGTGGGCGAACTCGCCGGCCGCGAGCTGCCGGGCCGCGACCTGTCCGCCGTGCTCGCCAATCCCGGCAGCCAGGCCGTCGACGCGGTGCGGCCCGCAACGCTGTTCACCTACAGCGGCCTCGCCAGCAACGATGCCGCCGTCTTCGACTTCGCCGCCAAGGCGGTGATGGCCGGCAAGGACCCGAAGGAAGAGGCCAAGCGGGAGGGCTTCAAGCCCGATCTCCGCAAGCGCGGCCACGTGCGGTCGGCCTTCGACGGCCGCTACCGGTTCACGCGCTATTTCTCGCCGCTCGACCACAACAGCCCGAAGAACCTCGACGAGCTATTCAAGTGGAACGACGTCGAGCTGTTCGACCTGTCGGCCGACCCGACCGAAGTGAACAACCTCGCGGTCGACCGAGCGGCCCATGCGAACCTCCTCACCACCATGAACGGCAAGCTCGAGGCGGTGATCAAGCTCGAGATCGGCAAGGACGACGGCCGTGAGCTGCCGAACATCGCGGGCATCGATTGGGGTGTCGACAAGATCGATCTCTAGGATCTCTCCGAACAAGCTGAGATCACACCACCAGCCTCATGCTGAGGAGGCTGCGGAGCAGCCGTCTCGAAGCATGGGCACGAGCACCGCGTTTGTTGCCCATCCTTCGAGACGCGGCCCTGCGTACCGCTCCTCAGGATGAGGTGGGTGGTTGATCGATCTGCATCGGAAAGGCTCTAGGGATCGACGGTCGATACGGGAAAGGCCCCGCTCGGGAAGGCGGGGCTTTTTCTTTGCGCCGGAGAGTTTCCACCGGGCGGGCTTGCTACAACGGAGGCCTCCGGAGACCGCCGCATGCCCATCGTTTACCTTCTTTTCGCTCTCGTTCTCTCAAGCTTCGGCGCCCACGCGCAGACGGCGGCGCCCGACTTCTTCGCCTTCGTGCTGCTGGGCGAAGGAAGCGATGGCCAGCCCGTGCCGATGGTGCGCAGTGTCGCCGAACGCACGACGGCCTGTCCGATGCTCCGCACCTCGGCGGGAGGCGCCACAATCCCCATGATGGCGCGCCGCCGCCCGCCGGGCGGCCATTTCGACGAGGTGACGGTCTGCGAAGCGCGCTATCCGGTGGGCGAGGCGGCCAGTGTCTTCCTGGGCGATCGCCGCATCGATCTCCCGAGGGTCTCGCTCGACACGCCACGCCGGGTCGTGCTGATCGGCGACAGCGGCTGTCGCGGGCCGGCCAAGGACAAGCCGCAGGAGTGCGACGGCGACGGCTTCGCCAAGGTCTGGCCGTTCGGCGTGCTGTCCGACGAGGAGGCTGACAAGCGTCCCGACCTGATCGTGCATGTCGGCGACTACAATTATCGCGGCACCGAGCGCGGCCTGGTGCTGCCGCCCAGCCTCACCGGCTATGCCGCGCCGCTGAACGTGAATGTCTACGATACCGGCGATCTCGACGACGAGGACATCGCCAGCCTGCCGATCGGCGCGGCCTACTGGAGCCAGAACATCGAAGGCAGCCCGAACCCGGACAGATGGGCCAACTGGCGCGACGATTTCTTCAGGCCGGGGGCCAAGCTCCTGGTGGCGGCCCCCTGGCTGATGAGCCGCGGCAACCACGAACTCTGCAGCCGCGGCGGTCCCGGCTGGTTCTACCTGCTCGATGCCGGGTCGACACTGCTGGGTCCGGGCCACAGGCAGGTGGAGTGTCCGCCGCAGCTGCCGCCGGACTGGCGGCCCGGCGCCTGGCCCAAGCCGCCGGCACAGCCCTTCGCGGGACTGACCTTTCCGACCCATACTTCGGCACCGTTCCGCCTGAAGCTCGGCCGCCTCAACATCATCGCCGTCGATTCGGCGAACGCCGCCGACGCCGTGTTGTTCAATCTCGACACGTACATTTCGCAGTATCGCGACGTGGCGCGGATGCTGGCCGAGGATTCGACACCGACCTGGGTGGTGACGCACCGGCCGATCTGGGCGGTGGTGAAGCGCGACAAGGGCGGACCGATCGGCCTCACCCCCTACGGCTTCATCAACGAGACCCAGCGCGAGGCCATCGACCGCGTGTTCGGTCGCGGCCTGCCGCCTCACGTCACCGCGGTCGTCGCGGGCCACATGCACCGCTTTCAGGCGATCGGCTTCGAGGGGCCGCGCCCGCCGCATCTGGCCGTCGGCACCGGCGGCATGGAACTGTCGCACGTGCAGCCGCCGCCTTCGCCGGACAATCCCAAGGCTCCCATCCGCGTGGAAGGGCTGGACAGAAGCCCCGCCTGGGTCGTCGGCCTGCGCGACTTCGCGGCGATGATCGTGCGACCGCTGGAAGACGGCACCTGGACCAGCGTCCTCTACGGCACCGAAGGCGAGACCCTGGCGATCTGCGATTCGCGATGGCCGGGTCCCGGCCACAAACGCTCGGTATGTGAGCTCCAGTAGCCGTCAGCCGCATCGGCTGCGCGAGCTGGCGGTGGCTCCAGGCGTCGTCGCCCCCGAAGGTGTGTTAGTGCTTCTTCAGGCCGGCATCCTGGACCGGCCGCGTTGGTCTTCGAGATTGTTCGGTTCTTTCACCTGTCGTGCTCACGGCAGCCAGGAGTATCCAGATGACGAAACGCATCGGCATTCTGACGAGCGGCGGCGATTGCGCCGGCCTCAACGCCACGATCCGCGCGGTGGCGCTGCGGGCGCATCATGGCCATGGCTGGACGACGATCGGCCTGCGCTACGGCACGCTGGGCCTGCTCGAGCGCCCCGTCGAGGCCGTGACTCTCGATCCCGACCGGCTGAGCGCCGCTTTGGCACGTCAGGGCGGCACGTTCCTCGGCAGCACCAATCGGGGCGATCCCTTCGCCTTCCCGATGCCCGACGGCAGCCGCAAGGACCGTTCCGGCGAAATGATCGAGGGGCTGAAGCAGCTCGGCCTCGACGGGCTGATCGGGGTCGGCGGCGACGGCAGCCTCGCCATCCTGCGCAAGCTGCTGGGGCCCTCGGGGATTCCCTTCGTCGGCGTTCCCAAGACCATCGACAACGATGTCGGCCACACCGAGCGCGCCGTCGGCTACTCGACCGCCGTCGCCATCGCCACCGAGGCGCTCGACCGGCTGCAGCCGACCGGTACCAGCCACGAACGCACCATGGTGCTCGAAGTGATGGGCCGCGACGCCGGCCACATCGCCATCGCGGCCGGCATCGCCGGCGGTGCCGACGTCGTGCTGATTCCCGAAATCCGCTGGAAACTGGAGACCGTCGTCCAGCATATCGCGCAGCTGCGGGCGGTGGGCCGCACGTCGGCGCTGGTCGTGGTGGCGGAAGCCGCCGGTCAGTCGGACGAGGCCGTGGATCCTGCCGCCGACGCGCCCGATCACGGCGTCGGGGACTGGTTGGCCAAGCGGCTGGCCAAGGCCACCGGCGCGGAAGCGCGCGCCACCGTGCTGGGGCATGTGCAGCGCGGCGCCATGCCGACGGCAGAGGACCGGCTGCTCGCCTCGGCGCTGGGCGTGCGGGCGGTCGACCTGCTGGCGGAAGGGAAAGGCGACCACATGGTGGCCTGGTGGAACCGCCAGGTGATCGACGTGCCGCTCGCCAAGGTGGTCGGCCGGTCACGCACCGTCGATGCCGACGGCACCCTCATCCGCACCGCCCGCGCCTTGGGGATCTGCCTGGGGGACGCTGTCTAACAGCCCTTCCGTCTCACCTTGACCCATCCACCTCATCCTGAGGAGGTCGCGCAGCGACCGTCTCGAAGGATGGGCAACAAACGTGGTGCGCGTGCCCACCCTTCGAGACGCTCACTGCGTTCGCTCCTCAGGGTGAGGTCAGTGTTGGAATGCCCGGTTCGAATTATGGTCGGAGTCGGGCGGATAAACGAAATAAACGAAATAAACGAAATAATCGAAACAAACGAAGCCAGAGTCGCACCCTTCCGTGACTCCGGAGCCGTCGTGACCGTTGAGCTTCGGAAAAGCCTTTTAAAACAACCCGCTAGGCGAGATCGCTGCGCGACAGCCAGAAGACTTCGCCCTCGCTCAGCTCGGTGTCGAGCCAGATGAAGGGAAGCCGCGGATAGGCGGCTTCGAGCGGCGGGCGGCCGCGGCCGATCTCGCAGACCAGGGCGCCGCTCTTCGTGAGATGCGCGGGCGCTTCCGCGAGGATGCGATGGACCAGGTCCAGCCCGTCGTCGCCGGCGGCCAGCGCCATGCGCGGCTCGTGCCGGAACTCGGGCGGCAGCTTCGCCATGCCGCCGGCATCGACATAGGGCGGGTTGCTGATGATGAGGTCGTAGCGCTGGCCCTGCAGCGGCTTGAAGAGATCGCCGCGATGCACGGTGATGCGGTCGCCGAGACGGTGCGTCGCCACGTTGCGCCGGGCGAGCGCGAGTGCGCCGGCCGACAGGTCGACGGCATCGATCTTCGCGCGCGGGAAGGCGAGCGCGGCCAGGATGGCCAGGCAGCCCGAGCCGCAGCAGAGATCCAGGATAAGGCGCGGCCGGGCGGTCGGCAGGGCCCCGCCGGCCAGCAGGTCGCCGATGAAGGAGCGCGGGATCAGCGCCCTGCGGTCGATGTGGAACCGCACGCCGTGCATGTAGGCGGCTTCGAGGAGATAGGGCGCCGGCATGCGCAGCCCGATCCGCGCCTCGATCAAGGTCATCAGGCGCGCCTTCTCGGGGGCCGTCGGCACGAGGTCGAGCCACGGGTCGATGCGGGCGATCGGCAGACGCAGCGCCTCGAGCACCATGAAGGCGGCCTCGTCGACGGCACTGGTCGTGCCGTGGCCATAGGCCAGCCTCGCGGCGCGGAAGCGCGCGACGGCGAAGTGGAAGAAATCACCCAGGGTGACGAGAGAGGATTTGGTCGCGCGTGCCATGCGGGCCTACATTAGCGGATATGAATCGCCGCGCGCTTCTTTTCGCCGGACTCGCTGTCGCGGCGACCGCCGGGGCTCCGGCACGCGCCGTCCCGGCCGAGATCAGGGTGATCCTGATCGGCGGCCCCGACTGTCCGCCCTGCGTGCGCTGGAAGCGCGAGTATCGCGAAGCCTGGATCGCCTCGCCCCAGTTCCGCCAGGTCGTCTGGGAGGAGGTCGAGGCGGCGCGCTTCCGCGAGGTCTATCAGGAGCGATACTGGCCGGGCGATCTCGCGCCCATCCTGACCCAGATCCCGCGCAAGAGCGGGGCGCCGCGCTTCCTGATCGTCCAGGCGGGCCGCATCGTGTCGAACCATCTCGGCGTCAGCAAATGGGCCAGCACGCTCGACGACCTTCGCAAATTTCTGGGATAGCAACATGGCAGGCGCTCTCGACGGTCTGGTCGTTCTCGACCTCACGACCCATCTCTCCGGTCCCTTCTGCGGTATGCAGCTCGCCGACATGGGCGCCGACGTCATCAAGATCGAGAGCCCGCAGGGCGATTCCATGCGCGGCGCGCCGCCCTTCATCGAGGGCGAGTCGGCACCGTTCATGCTGTGGAACCGCAACAAGCGCGGCCTCAAACTCGATCTCAAGAACGAAGACGATCTCCAGGTCTTTTGGGACCTGGTCGACGGCGCCGACGTGGTGCTGGAGAATTTCCGCCCCGGCGTGATGAAGCGGCTGGGTCTCGGCTGGGACGCGCTGCACGCGCGCAACAAGCGGCTGGTGCTGGGCTCGATCTCGGGCTTCGGGCAGACCGGTCCCTATGCCGGCCGCGGCGGCTTCGACCTGATGATCCAGGCGATGTCGGGTCTCATGTCCGTGACGGGCCCGAAGGACGGCCCGCCCTACCGCATTCCGCTCGCCATCTCCGACGTGGGCGCCGGCCTCTATCTCACCATCGGCGTGCTCAGCGCGCTGCAGGCGCGGCACAAGACCGGTGAGGGCCAGTGGGTCGAGACCTCATTGCTCGAAGCCACCGTGTCGCTGGGCGTCTATGAGGCCGCCAATTTCTTCGCCAACGGCATCCGGCCGGAGAAGCTCGGCCAGGCGCATCGCGGCTCCTCGCCCTATCAGGTGTTCCAGACGGCCGATGGCTGGCTGACCATCGGCGGCGCGCAGCAGAATTTCTTCCGCAGGCTCTGCGCCCTGATCGGCCGGCCTGAACTGCCCGAGGATCCGCGCTTCAAGGCCAACGCCGACCGGGTGAAGAACAACGAACAGATCGTCGCCATCCTCCAGGCGGAGATCGCCAAGCGCACGACCGACGACTGGATGGCGACGCTGGAGAAAGAGGGCATCCCGGCCGGGCCGGTGCTGCATCACGACGAGGTCTTCGCCGATCCGCAGATCCTGGCGCGCGGCATGGTCGCCGAGGTCGAGCATGCCAAGGCCGGCAAGCAGAGGACGCTGGGCGTGCCGCTCAAGCTATCGGCGACGCCGGGAAGCGTTCGCCGCCCGGCGCCGATGCTCGGCCAGCACGATTCGGAGATCCGAGGTGCGAAGGGCCGCTGAATGGAGGCCGAGCTTTGCTTGGCCTACCAGCGCGAGCGCTGATATTTGTCGGGGACGCCGTCGCCGTTGCGATCGCGGTCGTAGCGGTCCGGAATACCGTCCCGGTCGCTGTCCCTCGCGCGATGATAGGACGGCCTCGGCGGAGCCACCGGCACCGGCACGTAGCGGGTCTGGGTGATCACCTGCGGCCGGGGTGGCGGCGGTGCGTAGTAGGTCGGGGCCGGCCGGTAGTAGCTCGGCTGGCTGACATAGTTGTTGGAATAACCGTAGTTCGAGCCGTAGCCGGGGCTGTAGCCATAAGTCGTCGGATAGCCCGACTGTTCAACGCACCCCGCCGTCACCATCACAAGGCCCGCGGCGGCGAGCCAACTGACGCAGCGCATTCTGTTCCCTCCAGGAGGAACGCCCGATGTCGATGGGGACGTTCCCATGAAAGCAGAGTCGCGAGCGACGGCGGCGGCGCGTGGACGCAACGGCGTCTTATTGAAGGCCAGCCGTGA
Source organism: Reyranella sp. (assembly GCF_965228225.1). Taxonomy (GTDB): domain Bacteria; phylum Pseudomonadota; class Alphaproteobacteria; order Reyranellales; family Reyranellaceae; genus Reyranella. Next base: position 214,377 of record NZ_OZ245801.1, read on the forward strand.
TCGAGTCGTGACCGGACGCAAAAACGGCTCCCGGATGTCTCCGGGAGCCGTCCTCGTGACTGCGGCGGACGATTATCGCTGGAACGCGTCCGGGACGTGGTCGCCGTTGGCATCGACGTCGCGCCGGTTGGGAACGCCGTCCCGGTCGTAGTCGCCGTTGGGACCGCGCGGGTTGGGCGGGCGGGCGTAGTACGCGTTATTGTTGTAGCCGCTGTTGTTGTAGGCGTAGTTGCCGCCGTAGGCCGGACGGGGGGCGGGGTTGTAGGCAGGGCGGGTATTGTAGCCGTTGTTGTAGGCGTACGAATTGTCGTAGCCGGTCTGGGTGCACGCCGCGGTCGCGGCCAGCAGGCCCGCCGCCATCACGAACTTCAGCTTGTTCATCGCTACCTCCGTTTGGGGTCGAACCGTGTCTCGCGACAGGTGCTCCCTCTAGAACGAGGTACGTCGCCGGAAGTGGCATCGCCCGGGCGAAAATATGAAGTTGTGTAAAGTCGACCGCCCGGCAACCGCTGGGGATGCCGGGCGTTCGCTGCCGTCGTTTCTCTATGGCGCGCCCTTAGAGCGCACCGGGCGCCGGGCCGCGCGCGACCTTGGCGTTGAGCTTGGGTGGGTGGGTCACGATCGACTTCAGTGCCGGCACCGGCTTGTGCAGCTTGGCGATGTTGGGCAGCGGCCGGGCGAGCACCGGGTTGGTCTTGAACGCCTGCTCCATCGCATGGGCCGCCCCCAGCACTTCGCCATCGCCGCGGAAGCGGCCGACCACCTGCAGGCCGAACGGCATCTTCTTGTCGTCGACGCCGCACGGGAGCGAAACCGCCGGGTTCGACGTCAAGGTGACGAAGTACTTGGTCGCCATCCAGTGATAGTAGGTGCCGAGCTTCTTGCCATCCATCTCCTCGATGTAGAGCTGCTTCCACGGGAAGGGCGAGAAGCCGACGGTCGGACCGATGACCAGGTCGTACTCCTTGTAGATCTCCTGGAAAGCCCGGAAGATCCGCGTCTGCTCGCCATGGGCCCAGGCAAAGTCGGCCAGGCTGAGCTTCGCGCCGAGCTCGTAGTTGGCGATGATGTTCGGCCCGAGCATCTCTCGCTTGTTCTTGTAGGCATCGTGGTACCGAGAGAGGAAGCTCACGGCGCGGATGACGTCGAAGCAGCGGTCGGCGTCGCCATAGTCGACGTCCACCTTGTCGAGGCTGCGGAAGAACGGCTTCATCGCCTTGATCTTCTCGCGGAAGGTCTGGCGGATCGACTTCTCGACCGGCGCGCCGCCGAAATCCTCGGTGTAGGCGACCCTGAGGCTGCCGAGATCGACCGGCCACGGCTCGGCATAGGCTTCCGGCTCAAGCGGGAAGGAGAGCGGATCGCTGTCATGCTGGCCGACCTGCGTGGCGAACAGCAGGCAGACATCGGCGACGTTGCGGCCCATGGGGCCCAGCACCGAGATCGGCGTCCAGCCCATGGCGCGCCGTTCGACCGCGACCATGCCGGGCGAGGGGCGGAAGCCCACGACGCCACAGAAGGCGGCAGGGTTGCGCAGGCTGCCGCCGGTGTCCGAGCCGGTGCAGACCGGCAGCATGTCGGTGGCGAGCGCGGCGGCCGAGCCGCCCGACGAGCCGCCGGCGTTCAGCATCGGGTTGAAGGGGTTGCCGGTGGCGCCCCAGACAGGGTTGCGGCTGTTCGAGCCGGCGCCGAACTCCGGCACGTTGGTCTTGCCGACCACGATCGCGCCGGCGGCACGCACGCGGCCGACCATGACGTTGTCGTAGCCCGGCACATAGTCGCGATAGAGCGGCGAGCCATAGGTGGTGAGGAGGTCCTTAGTCTCCTCGAGATCCTTGATGCCGGTCGGCAGGCCGTGCAGCAGAGGCAGGTCCTCGCCGCGGCGCACCGCGGCCTCGGCCGCCTTGGCTTCCTTGCGCGCGCGGTCGACGCACATCGCGGTCACGGCATTGACGGCCGGGTTCACCTCCTCGATGCGCTCGAGGCAGGCGTCGAGCAGTTCGACCGGCGAGATTTCCTTGGTGCCGATGCGGCGGCGCATCTCCACCGACGACAGGGAGACGAGTTCTTCTTTCGACATAGCTTCCTCTTCTTGAAATCGATTACGGCCGGTGCAGCTTGACGGGTTCGCGCGTCACGGTGCGGCGGCCGTTCTTGTAGGCGGCCAGGACCGGCGCGATGGTCCTGAGCGCCATGACGGAATCAGGGGCATCGAGCACGACCAGATCGGCCGGACCGCCGACGGCGATGCCGTAATCGTCCTTGCGCATCAGCTTGGCGGCCGTCTTGGTCGTCATGTCCCACAGCGCCTTCACTTCGTCGTCGTTGGCGCGCTGGGTGACGATCGCGTGCATGTTGACCTGGCGCAGCAGCTGGCCGTCACCGAACGGCGTGAACGGATTGAGGATGTTGTTGGAGGCGACCGAGCAGGTGACGCCGCGCTCGGTCAGGAAGTTCAGGTCGAGGACGTTGCGCGGCACGTTGTGGTCGGTGTGGCGGCCGCCGAGATAGAGGTCGGTCGCGGTCAGCACGGTTGCGGCGACCCCGGTGCCGGCCATGCGCCGGGCGACCTTGTCGAGGTCCTTGAACGGCATGGTCGAGAGCTTGCCGACGTGCCCGACGGCGACCCGGCCGCCCCATTTGTATTTCTCGGCGAGATCGCAGACGAGCAGCGTGTCGAGATGCTCGGCCGTGGGGCCGCTGTCGACATGCATGTCGATGTCGGCATCGAACTCGCGTGCCAGTTCGAAGACGCGATGGATCTGGGCGGCGCTGTCGCTGTCGTAGCTGGGGGCGGCGCCGACGACCCTCGCGCCGTTCTTCAGCGCCTCGACCATCAGCTCGTCGGTGCCGGGATTGTTGGTAAGGCCCTCCTGCGGCATCACGCAGATCTCGATGTCGATCGCCCACTTGTACTTGTCGACCAGCGCCTTGACGCCCTCGAACCCGCGCATCCCGATCTTGGGATCGACCTCGCAATGGGGGCGCATGCGGGTGGCGCCGTGGCTGATGCATTTCTCGATGGTCGCGGAGGCACGCTCGATCACGTCCTCGACCGTCATCGTGTGCTTGACCGCCGACACGCGCTCCATCGCGAGGTGCGGCATGCGCTTGGTGTTGTGCTCGCAGCGGCCGAGGATGCAGGCCTTGTCGAGATGGATATGGGTGTCGACGAAGCCCGAGCAGACGAGTCGGCCGTGGCCCTTGTATTCTTCCCGGGCGCTGCCGCCCAGCTTCGGTGCGATGGCGGCGATGCGGCCCTGGACGACGCCGATGTCGGTGGTCGGTTGATCGGGCGTACTGTCGGCGAGCCGCACATCGCGCAAGACAAGGTCGAAATCCATCATCACTCCAGTCGCCGGCGGCGGCCGGCACGCATGTTGCACCATGCCGTCGGCCATTAACAGCCCGACGGCCCCGGAGGCTCAGCAAGAACCATGCTTTCTCGACGTCATCTCCTGATCGCCGGCGCCGCCTCCGCCGTCGCCGTCGCTTCTCCGGGCATCGCCGCGGCGCAGACTGCCGCCTGGCCGACCAAGCCCATCCGCTGGATCGTCAACTTCCCGCCCGCGGGCGCGGCTGACATCATGTCACGGGCGCTGGCGGAGTATTTCGGCACGAAGCTCGGCCAGCCCATCGTCGTCGAGAACAAGCCGGGCGCCGGCGGCATGCTGGGGGCGGACATCGTCGCCAAGGCGCGCGGCGACACCCACATCGTCATGATCTCCAGCGCGGCGTCGCACGGCATCGGACCCGTTCTCTACAAGGACGTGCCCTACGATCCGCTGGCCGACTTCACGCATATCCATCTGGTCGGCACCTTCCCCAGCGTGCTGGCGGTGAATGGCACGTCGCCGATCGGCTCGGTGCAGGAACTGATCGAGATGGCGCGCGCCAAGCCGGGCGAGGTGACCTACGGCTCGGGCGGCAACGGCACCATGAACCATCTCGTGGGGCAGCTGCTGGCCCTCGCGGCCAAGGTGCAGCTCACGCACATTCCCTATCGCGGTTCGGCGCCGGCGATGAACGACCTGATGGGCGGCCAGATCACGGCACTGATGGAGAGCCTGCCAACGGCCAGCGGCTACTTCACCTCCAAGCGCATGAAGCCGCTGGCGGTGAGCGAGGACCAGCGCGCGCCGACCCTGCCGGACGTGCCGACCTTTCGCGAAGCGGGATTCCCCGAGGTCGTGGCGACCAACTGGTTTGGCTTCTCCGCGCCGGCCGGTATCCCGCCAGAGATCGCCAAGCGGTGGGAGGTGGAGATCGCCGCCGCCCTGCAAAGCGCCGAGATCAAGGAGCGGTTCGACAAGCTCGGCATCCGGCCCGGCACGCTGGGCGCGGCGGGTTACACCGCACTCATTGCCAAGGAACTGCCGCGCTGGCGCGAGGTGATCAAGGCGGGAAATATCCGCGCAGACTGATTGCCTCGTGCGCCGCTTCCGGCACAATGCGCGCCGGAGGAAATCAAGATGGTGCATCCGCTTCGCGACAAGGCGGCGGTGAGCGGCATTGGCGAGACCGCGTACACGCGCGGCACGACCAAGAGCGGGCTCGCGCTGCAGCTCGAGGCCAGTCTCAAGGCGCTCGACGATGCCGGGATCGATCCGCGCGACGTCGATGGTGTCATTCCGTACTTTCCGGGCGGGGCGATCGCCGAGGACTTCATCGCCAATCTCGGGCTGAAGGATCTTACGCTCTCGGCCTTCATTCCGATGGGCGGTGCCACCTGCGTCGCCGCCATCCAGATGGCGGCGATGGCGGTGACGACCGGCGTCTGCAAGCACGTGCTGATCTCGGTCGGCCGCACGGGCTACTCCGGCTCGCGCGTGTCCACGCGCCTGCAGCAGTTCCCGGTGTTCGCCCAGGCGGCCGAGTTCGAGGCGCCGATCGGCATGTTCGCGCCCGCCCAGCTCTACGCCCAGGGCGCGCGCCGCCACATGGAACTCTACGGCACGACGGCGCGGCAGTTCGCCGAAGTGGCCGTCGTCACGCGCCAGCATGCGATCCTCAACGGCAACGTCGTGATGAACAAGCCGCTGACGGTCGAGGATCATCATGCCTCGCGCATGATCTCCGATCCGTTCCGCCTGTTCGACTGCAGCCTGGAGAGCGACGGCGGCGCGGCGGTCATCATCAGCGCCACCGATCGCGCGAAGGACCTCAGGAAGCCGCTCGTCACCATCGCCGGCACGGCCGAAGGCCATCCCGACTCGCCCGCGTCGATCGCGCAGCGGCCCGACCTGCTGGAATTCGGCCTGGTGAAGTCGGCGCCGCGCGCCTTTGCGATGGCGGGCGTCGGTCCGAAGGACATCGACGTCGCCGAGATCTACGACTGCTTCACCTTCACGGTGATCCGTCAGCTCGAGATCCTGGGCTTCTGCAAGACCGGCGAGGGCGGGCCGTTCGTGATGGACGGCCGCATCGGCCTTGGTGGCGAGCTGCCGATCAACACCCATGGCGGGCTGCTGAGCCAGGGCCATGTGGTCGGCCTCAACCATGTGATCGAGTTGACACGGCAGCTTCGCGGCGAAGCCGGTAGAGCGCAGGTGAAGGATGCCGAGACAGGCCTCGTCACCGGCTATGGCGACATGGGCGACGGGTCGATCGCGATCCTGAGGAGAGCGGCATGAGCCAGGCTCCCCTACCGGTCGCGCCGGCCCCCGAGCGCCCGCTGCCGACGCCGACCCGCGAGAGCCAGCCGTACTGGGATGGCATGCGTGAAGGTCGCTTCCTGCTGCAATACTGCTCGTCCTGCGGCAAGGTCCGGCACTATCCGCGGCCGGTTTGCCCGCACTGTTTCTCGATGGAGAGCGAGTTCAGGGAAGCGCCGCTGGGTGGCAGCCTCCATGCCTGGACGGTGTGCCATCATCCGTTCAACTTCTTCTTCAAGGCTTCGGCGCCCTACATCGTGGCGCTGGTCGACATGGATGCCGGCGTGCGGGTCAATGCGCAGCTGCATGGCATTCCCGAGGCCGAGCTGAAGATCGGCCGGCGTGTGAAGCTCGGCTTCGAGCCGGTCAACAAAGAGGTGACGCTGCCCGTCTTCGTCGCCGAATAGATAAGACAGAGAATCCTGGGAGGAAGAAAATGAAGCGTTCCGTATTCGTGGCGTCGGCCTTGGCCGCGCTGCTGCTGCCGTTTGCCGTCTCGGCGCAAACCGATTGGCCGACCAAGCCGGTCTCGCTGGTCGTGCCCTATCCGCCGGGCGGCGTGAACGACGCCGTGGCCCGCGTCTATGCCGAGAAGCTCTCGGCCGAACTCGGCAAGCCGTTCATCGTCGACAACCGTGCCGGCGCGGCCACCACGGTGGCCTCCAACTTCGTCGCCAAGGCCGCACCCGATGGCTACACGATCTATGCCGCCGGCACCTCGCTGATCATCAACCCGACGCTCACGGGCCAGGTCCAGTACGACCCCAACAAGAGCTTCGAGCTCGTGTCGCTGATGTCGTTCACGCCGTTCATCCTGCACGTGAACGCGGACTTCCCCGCCAAGACCATGGCCGAGCTGATCGCCTACGTGAAAGCCAACCCTGGCAAGTTCAACATCGCGAGCTCGGGCATCGGCGCCACCAACCATCTGGCGGCCGAACTGCTGAAGGCGCAGGCCGGGCTCAACATCACGCACGTTCCCTACAAGGGCGGCGCGCAGGCCGGACAGGACGTGGCCTCGGGCCAGGCGCAGATGATGTTCTCGGCCGCGCTCGAGGCCAAGCCGGTGCTGGCGACAGGCCGCACCCGGGCCATCGCCATCTCGAGCCTCAAGCGCTCGCCGGCCTTCCCCGACATCCCGACCGTGGTCGAGTCGGCAGGCCTGCCCGATTTCGAGGCGGTGTTCTGGCAGGGCATGATCGTGCCGGCCGGCACGCCCAAGGCGATCGTCGACAAGCTGCAGAAGGCGATCGCCAAGATCGCGGCCGAGCCCGAGATGATCGAGCGCTTCAAGCCGCAGGGTGTGGAGATCCGCGCCTCGACACCGGCCGAGTTCAAGACCTTCCTCGAGAAGGAGGAGAAGCGCTGGACGACGCTGATCAAGGAACAGAACATCAAGCCGGAGTAAGCGCCGGCTGTACAGAAAGTCCTCACCCTGAGGAGCACCGCGAAGCGGTGCGTCTCGAAGGGTGGGCAACGACGAGACTGTGGCTCACCCTTCGAGACGCGCCCTGCGGGCGCTCCTCAGGGTGAGGTAGGTGACTTGGTCGAGCGCTTTTAGAGCGCTTTCCGAAGCGTGAGATTGAAGCGGCGGCGTCCGGTCAGCGGATGCTCGCCGCTTTTCAATGTCAGGACGCCGTGATGGAAGAGGCGGGACGGGCCGCCCCAGACCACCACGTCGCCATGCTCCAGCGCGACCTTCCGGACGGGATCGGCGCGCTTCGGTCCGCCGAACTGGAAGGTGGCGGGCAGGCCGAGGGAGACCGACACGATGGGATGAGCATAATCGGCCTCGTCCTTGTCCTGGTGCAGCGACAGCTTCGCGCCAGGCTCGTAGCGGTTGATCAGGCAGGCGTCGGGAACGAAGGTCGCGAACCCCGCCGCGCTTGCCGCTTCGTCGGCCAGCGCGAGGAACCCGGCGGGCATTGCTGGCCACGGCGCGCCGCCGTGTGGGTCGTGCGCCTGATAGCGGTAGCCCGACCGATCCGTGACCCAGCCGGCCGCGCCGCAATTGGTCATCGCCACCGACATCTCGAAGCCGCCGGGCGTCATCATGCGCCGGAACGGCGCCTGGGCCGCGATCTCGTCAATCGCCGCCAGCAGCGCGAGATCACGCTTTCGTGCGAATCCACGCAACAGCGTGGCGCCGGGCGCCAGCGCCTCCTTTCCGCCATCTGCGTCGAACAGGCTTTGCTGCATCGCACCGATATAGGGCATCTTCCGCCGGAAGCATCAGGAGTAGCGTGATGAGGAACTGGATCACTGCCGCCGCTGTGATCGTCGCCGGCACGGCGAGCGCGGCCGGCCCCGCCGCCGCGCAATCGGGTGAGGCCTCGAAGGGCCAGCGCGTCTTCAACACCCAGTGCAAGTCGTGTCATACGCTGGAGAAGGACGGCGCGCAGGTGACAGGCCCCAGCCTGCACGGTCTATTCGGCCGCAAGGCCGGCACCAGCGCGGGCTATACCTATTCCGATGCGATGAAGAATTCGGGCATCGTCTGGGACGAGACGACGCTGGCCGACTACAACCGCGATCCCAAGGGCAAGGTGCCCGGCACCAAGATGCTCTACAACGGCGTGAAGAATGCCGGCCAGCTCGCCGACCTCGTCGCCTATCTCAAGGAAGCGACGAAGTAGTCAGCGCGTCATCGCGTCGACCAGATCGTTTAGGGAGGCCTCGGCCGCCACCGGGTCCGCCTTCGTGCCATTCCACTCCAGCCAGATGGAGAGGAAGTGGTTGCGATAGCCGGTCATCGCCAGCGTCGAGTAAACCGGGACCTGGGTCTTGGGGATGACGCCCCGCAGCGTTGCGCAGCGAAAGGAGATCCCGCCCGGGAAACATTCGGCGGGGCCGCTCACGATCTCCAAGTGCTCCGCTTCCGGGATGAGCTGGCGGATTTCATCGAGAAGCTGGTCGAATTTTTCGGCAACCAGCGTGCTGTCGGCCCCGGACGGTATCGAGGTCAGGCCACCGTTGAAGAGATTGACGCGGGCTACGCCATCGACCGGCGATGCCACGAAGTAGTTCCAGCTGTAACCAAATTCGGGCCTTCCTTCGCTTCTTCCGTAATCGATTGACCGCAACAGTCGGATGTCGCGGCCGACGATGGACGGAAACTTCAGGCCGGTTGCCGGATGGATCGCGGGCGCGCTCGTCGGCGATCCTGTGGGTTGGGCGCTCGTCGACGCTAAAGAGACGGCCAACATCACGATCGCCACCACGACACGCGCTGTCATCGCACCCATGAGTTCTCCCTTTCGGAGTGACTCTAGGCGTGCGCGGTAAAGCTGTCGCGCGCCCGCACATAGGCGAACGAGCCCAGGACGAGACCGGCAGCGAGCATGCCGAAGACCCAGCGATAGGCGGTGTCGCCCGCCCCGAAGGCCTCGACGACGTAGCCGGCGCCGGCCGGCAGCACGGCGAGCCCCAGGCATTGGGCCATGTTCACGGTGGTGACGCCGCGGCCTGCCAGCCGGTCAGGAAAAAGCGCGCGGCCCTGCGCCACGATCACCGTGCCGTAGGCGCAAAAGAAGCAGAAGGCGATCAGCAGCGAGACGGCGAGCCAGAGCGGCGGTTGCGGCAGCGCGGCCAGGATCGCCAGCAGCACCATGGAGATCGCCGCCCCTCCGAACACCACGCGCTTGCGCGAGCGCAGGACGCGATCCATCGGCCCGTAGGCCAGGATGCCCAGGATCTGCGCCACGCCCATGGCGAGCAGCACGTTGCCGCGGGCGACGCCATCGAGCTTGTGCACGTCGTAGAGATAGGGACCGCCCCACACGCCCAGCACCGTCAGCATCGTTGCGTAGGCGAAGAAGTGCATGGAGAGCACCGGGCCGAGGCCGGGCGTCCGCCACACTTCCCACAACCCGCGCAGGATCTGACCTGGTGATTCGCGCGCGGGCTCGGGGCCGCGATATTCCGGCGGCCGGTCGCGCACGAAGACCAGGAAGCCCACCGCCACCAGCAGCGTGACGACGGCGAGCCCCAGGAAGCCGCTGCGCCAGCCGACCGTGGCCGCGATCCAGGCAAGCGGCGTGGCGGCCGCCAAGGTGCCGATGTTCGAGGCCGCGAACACCCAGGAAAGGCGCGTGGCAAGCTTGGCCGGCTCGAACCAGCGCGAGCACAGGAACACCACCGACATGAACGAGGCGGCGCAACCCACGCCCACGATGGTGCGGCCGGCGATCAGGTCGGTGGCTTCGGTGGCGCGGGCGATCCACAGCGAACCCAGCATGGCGAGCAGGGACAGGGCCGCCACCGTCCGGCGCGCGCCGAACCGGTCGAACCACAGGCCGACGGGGATCTGCACGGCGAACAGGGCGAAGAAGAAGGCGCTGCCCGCCCAGCCGAGCTGGCGCGCGCTGAGATCGAGATCGCGCACGAGCTCCGGCGCGATCACGCTGTTCGACACGCGATAGAACTGGCTGAGGCAGGTGACGGCGATCAGCAGGATGAGGAGGGGCAGTCTCGACGCCATGGCCCGGCTTGCTACCACGGATGTGGCGAACATTCCTTCGGCCTGGACCGAAGGATGGGACATGTCACCGATGCGCGGAGATCAGCAGGAATGATGGCCGCTCGTCGGCCCCGGCCCAGTCGGGATGGGCGGCCACCTCGTCCGTGCTCGCGGACCATTCCTCCAGCCGCGCGAGGGTGAAGCCGCTCTCGATCAGCAGGTTGACGTAGCGGGCGAGGGTGCGGTGCTGCTTGATAACGCCCTTGGCCAGCCAGTCGGTCGAGCGAGCGCCTTCCTCGCTCTAGCGATTCACCGGCCAGGCGAGGCGGCCGTCGGGATCGTGCGTCCAGCCGGGCTTGGCCGGCGCGGTGTAGATTGGGTGCTCGACCGAGAAGACGAAGCGCCCGCCGGGCACGAGGCCGCGGCGCACCTGCTCGAACAGGCCGCGCAGGTTCTCGATGTAGTGCAGCGCCAGCGAGCTGTAGACGAGATCGAACGCGCCCTCGGTGAGGTTGAGCCGTTCGAGATCGGCGCGGGCATAGGTGATCGCCGGATCGGCCGTCGTCTCGCGCGCCCGCGCCAGCATGTTCTCCGACACGTCGAGGCCCTGCACGGCGGCCGCTCCGGCCTCGCGGGCCCAGCGGCAGAACCAGCCGAAGCCGCAGCCCAGATCCGCGATCCGCTGTCCCTGCAGGTCGGGAAGCATCGACTGCAGGGTCGGCCATTCCGGCGCGGCCACCAGTCCTTCCACAGAGCGCGGAAGGCGGCTGTAGCCCGCGAAGAACGCGGCGGTGTCGTAGATGTTCTGCGTCATCGACCTATTTGACGGCAGCGGCGGCCTTGGCCTGACGGCAGGCGAGAGCCAGTGCGGCGCCGAGATCGCCGAGCAGCTTGCCTGTCATCTCGTCGGTGAGTTTGCCGTCGGCGAACTTGTTCTGCGCCTGGGCGATCATGACCTCAGGCTTGTTGACCGGACGGCCGTCGAGGAACACCAGCGTCTGGCGGAGCTGGTACTGCGCGCGCGCCGTGCCGAGGACCCCCATCGAGGCGCCGAACAGGGCGACCGGCTTGGCGGCGAAAGGCTGCGGAGTCATCCGCGACAGCCAGTCGATGGCATTCTTCAGTACGCCCGAGATGCCGTAATTGTATTCCGGGCTGACGAGGACGACGCCGTCGGCCTCCAGCATGGCCTTCTGCGCCGCCTGCACCTTGTCGGGGAATCCCTTGGCCTGAAGGTCGGCGTCGTAGAGCGGCCAGTCACCGATCTCGATCGTCTCGCACGTGGCGCCTGCGGGCAGCCGCTCGACGAAGGCGTGCAGCGACAGGCGGTTGAAGGAGGCTTTGCGCAGGCTGCCGCAGAAGGCGACGAGTTTCAGGCTCTCGGACATGCGAAGGGTTCCTTTGTCAGCGGGTGCGTGGGCGGCTACATAGGTTGCGCTTGGAAAGTTGGCAAACCCGGGAGCAGGGCGAAAGATGATGCGATCCGTATTCGTGGCTGCCGGCGTAGCGGTCGCCGCATGGTCCTTTTCGCTGCCGGCTTTCGCGCAGGACCAGCCGCCCGACAAGTGGGTCATGTACTGCTCTTCGGAGGGTGGCAAGGATTGCGGCGCGCAGGCCACGATCGACGGCAACAGTCTGCTCGGCCAGTTCCTCGTGATGCGCTACTCGGCGGCCTACAACAAGATTTCCGTGGTCGGCGACGGCCAGGGCGTGCGCGCCAGCATCCAGGTCGATTCCAACCCCTTCATCTCGACCAGCATCTGCGGCCAGGGCATCTGCCAGTTCGACGACGCCAAGTCTGCCGAGCTGCTGCAGCAGCTGCGCACGGGCTCGCAGATCCAGGTCCAGCTCCAGTTGCAGGACACGATGGCGGGACCGTTCATGCAGTCGCTCAAGGGCTTCGAACGCGAGCTGCAGAGGGCGATCCAGGCGCAACGCGGCGGCTGATCGACGAAGCGTGTCGCCTACTCGAGGCGGCGCGAGAACAGCCAGGTTGCGTAGCCCAGCGTGACGCAGCCGATCAGTGCCATGGGCCAGAGCTGCGGCCAGGCAAGCGCCCAGGACAGATCCTGCAGGAAGATCCCGCGGCTCAGGGTCACCATGTAGCGGATCGGATTGAGATGGGTGAGAGCCTGCGCCCAGTCGGGCATGTTGGCGATCGGGGTCGTGAAGCCGGACAGCACCGCGGCCGGCGACAGGAAGAGGAAGACTCCCAGGATCGCCTGCTGCTGCGTCTTCGCGATCGACGAGATGACCAAGCCGATGCCCACCGCCGAGAGCACGAAGACCGCGATGGCGACGTTGAACAGGGCGGCGCTGCCGACGAAGGGCACGCCATAGGCGAAGCAGGCCAGCGCGGCGATGACGTTGGCCTCGACGAAGCCGATGCAGAGCGCCGGCACGGTCTTTCCCACCAGGATCTCCATCGGGCGCAACGGCGTGACGAGAAGCTGCTCGAACGTGCCGAGCTCGCGTTCGCGGGCAACCGAGAGGGCGGTGATCAGCAGGATCGCCACGATGGTGAGCAGCACCGTCAGGCCCGGCAGGATGAACCAACGGCTGTCGAAGTTGGGATTGAACCAGGCGCGCGGGTGGATGTTCAGCTCGGCGGCGGCCTGGCCGGCCCGGGCGAGGTTGTAGTTTTCGACGATGCCCAGCGCATAGCTCTGCAGGATGAGGGCGGCGTTCGACTTGCGGCCGTCGAGCAGCAGCTGGACGCGGGCCGGCCGCCCGGCCGCGACGTCCGCCGAGAAGGTCTGGCCGACATGCAGCACCGCCTTCACCCTTTGCGCGTCGAGGGCCTCCTGGACGGAATGCGGATTGTCGAAACGCGCGACGACGTGGAAGGCGGGCGAGGCCTCGAAGCGGCTGACCAATTCCTGCGCCGGGCCCGCCCGGTCCTCGATCCAGAGGCCGAGCGCGGCATCCGTGACCTCGAACGTGGCGGCGCTCGCGAACAGGATGAGCTGCACCAGTGGTGGGACCACGAGAACCATGCGGCTCTTGCGGTCCTTCCACAGCATCTTGAATTCCTTGAGGATCAGCGCGGCGATGCGGCGCCACATGGTCGTTACTCCAGGCTGCGGCGGGTGCGGGCGATGGCCAGCGCGAGAAACAGGACGGCGAAGCCGACCAGCATGGCGAGGTTGGGCAGCAGCACGGGCCAGACCGTACCGGCGAGGAACAGGGTCTGCAGGCTCGACACGAAGTAGCGGGCCGGAAAGACCGTCGTCACGATCTGCACCCAGCGCGGCATGCTCTCGATGTCGAACATGAGGCCCGACAGGATCAGCGCCGGCATGAAGGTGACGAGGAAGGCGAGCTGGGCGGCGACGAACTGGCTGCGCGCGACCGTCGAGATCAGGAGGCCCATCGCCAGGGAGACGATGAGGAACACCGAAGAGACGGCAACGAGTGCCTCTGCCGAGCCCCGGAACGGCACCTCGAAGACGATCAGGCCGATGAAGACCGAGACCGCGAGGCCGCCAAGGCCCAGCACGAAATAGGCGACCAGCTTGCCGAGCAGGATTTCGGTCATGCTGGCCGGCGAGGCGAGCATGGCCTCCATCGTGCCGCGCTCCCATTCGCGCGCCACCACGAGCGCGGTCAGCAGGGCGCCGATCATGGTCATGACCATCGCGATGAGGCCGGGCACGATGAAGTTGGTGCTGCGGATCTCGGGATTGAACCAGTAGCGGTTCTCGACGGTGATGGGGGCCAAAGCCGGCTGGGCGCGGTCGCGCCGCTGGCCCAGCAGCCACGTCGCCACGACGCCCTGGGCATAGCCGGTGACGATGCGGGCATTGTTGGCATCGACGCCGTTGACGACGATGGCGATGTCCGCCGCGCGGATCGGATCGGCCACGCGCCGGGAGAAGTCGCTGCGCAGCACGACGAAGCCTTCGATGTCGCCGCGCATCAGGGCGGCTTCGGCTGCCTTCGACGTCAGAAAGGAGAAGGGACGGAAGTAGGGCGTGTTGGCGAAGGCCTGGAAGAGACCGGCCGATTCGACGCTGCGGTTCTCGTCGACGATGCCGAAGCGCACGTTGCGGGCGTCGAGCGAGATGCCGAAGCCGATCAGCAGGAGCAGCACCACGGGCATCACGAGCGCGATCGCGATCGAGGAAGGATCGCGCACGATCTGCACGAACTCCTTGTGCAGCAGGCCGGCGAAGCGGCGGAAGAAGGTCCGGGTCGAGGTCATGCGGCCGCGGCACCCTGCCGTACCGCATCATGCTCGCGGATCAATCCGACGAATGCATCTTCGAGCGTCGGCTCGGGCAGGTCCGTCGTGACGAACCGCTCCTTCATTGCATCCGGACTTCCGGAGGCGATGATCCGTCCCGCATAGACGATGCCCAGCCGGTCGCAGTATTCGGCCTCTTCCATGAAGTGCGAAGTCACCAGCACGGTGACCCCACCCTCCGCCAGCGCGCCGATGCGCGACCAGAACTCGCGCCGCATCAGCGGATCGACACCCGAGGTCGGCTCGTCGAGGAACAGCACCTGCGGTTCGTGCAGCAGCGCGCATCCGAGCGCCAGGCGCTGCTTGAAGCCCAGCGGCAAGCTCCCCGCCTCCAGCTCGGCGACGGCCTCGAGGTCGAAGCTCTCGATCGCCCAGGCGATGCGGCTCGACCGACGACGGCCGGCCAGGCCGTAGACGCCGCTGAAGAAGTCGAGATTGTCGCGAACCGACAGGGTGCCGTAGAGCGAGAATTTCTGGGACATGTAGCCGATGCGTTCGCGCGCCGTGGCGCGGGCGCGGCCGAGATCGACGCCGGCGACATGCGCCGAACCGGCGCTCGGCGCCAGTAGGCCGCAGAGCATGCGAAAGGTCGTCGACTTGCCCGCGCCGTTGGGGCCCAGCAACCCGAAGATCTCGCCGGGCCTGACGGTGAAGCTCACTTTGTCGACCGCGCGGAATTTTCCGAAGTCGCGCGTGAGGTCGCGGGCCTCGATCGCGATGCCGTCGGTGGAGAGGGCTGAGCTCGCCTGCATCGCCGGTGCTGAGAAGGCCGGGCGATCGGCCAGGAGCAGGCTCACGAACGCATCCTCGAAGCGCGGCCGCGTCGGACGTGCGGTCGCGCCGGCGCCGGTGAATTTCGCGACGTCGGGCAGGGCGGATCCGTCCTTGAGCACGAGCCGCAGGCTGCGGCCCTGGATGGTGGCGTCCGCGACGGCCGGCAGCGAGGCGGCTTCGCGCTGAATCCGGTGCCGCTGCCGCTCGGGCAGGTCGATCAGGAAAGTGCGCCCCTCCAGCCGGCGGGTGAAGTCGGCAGGATTGCCGGAGGCAAGAAGTCGGCCGCCATCGAGCAACAGGAAGCTGTCGCATCGTTCGGCCTCGTCTAGATAGGCGGTGCTCCAGACGATCGCGACGCCCGTTCCCGCCATCGTCCGCACGATGCGCCAGAGTTCGCGCCGGGAAGCGGGGTCGACGCCGGCGCTCGGTTCGTCGAGCAGCAGTAGCTTGGGCCGCGGCAGCAGGGCACAGGCGAGTCCCAGCTTCTGCTTCATGCCGCCCGAGAGCTGCCCTGCCAGCCGGCGGGTGAAGGGCGCAAGGCCGGTGAACTGCAGCAGCGTCGCGAAGCGCTCGCCGCGGGCTGCCGCGTCCAGATCGTGCAGGTCCGCCTGCAGGTTCAGGTTCTCCTGGACCGTCAGATCCTCGTAGAGGCCGAAGCGCTGCGGCATGTAGCCGATGTCGCCGCGCACCGCGTCGCGGTCCGTGGCCGGGTGACCGAGAATCTCCAGCGTTCCCGTGTCGGGCGTAAGCAGGCCGGCGATCAGGCGCAGCAACGTGGTCTTGCCCGCGCCATCCGGGCCGACGAGACCGGTGATCTGGCCGGCACGGACGGACGCCGTCACGCCCGACAGGGCGGCCGTCGTCCCGAAACTCTTGCCGAGGCCGGTGAGGGTGACCGTCGCGGGCATGGCCGGCCTAGCCGGCGCCCAGCGGCACGCGGACGGTGACCGGCATGCCCTGGC
Source organism: Reyranella sp. (assembly GCF_965228225.1). Classification (GTDB taxonomy): domain Bacteria; phylum Pseudomonadota; class Alphaproteobacteria; order Reyranellales; family Reyranellaceae; genus Reyranella. The sequence goes on from NZ_OZ245801.1 coordinate 230,472, forward strand.
GAAGGCGATCGTCGGGATTCTTGATGAACACGCGCAGGCGATAGACAAGCTGGGTGCGCAGCTCGGTGGTCTCCACGGTCTTCGGCGTGAACTCGGCGGTGGGGGAGATGAAGCCGATCCAGCCCTCGTAGGGTCGGGTCGGGTCGGTGTCGGTGACGACCGCCACCACCATCCCAGGCCGAATGCGACCGAGATCGGGCTCCGAGACGTAGGTGCGAACCCAAACCTTGTCGACGAGCGACACGGTGAAGATTGGATTGGCCGGGCTGACCATCGCGCCCGGCTCGACGATGCGACTGAGCACGATTCCGTCGGCCGGCGACTTCAGCACCGTGTCGGCAAGCCGCCGCTCCGCGAGCGAAACGAGCGATTCCTCCGACCGGACCAGGGCTTTCGCCTGGGCGATGTCCTCGCGGCGGGGCCCGAGCTCGGTCAGCCTCGAAACTTGCTGGGAAAGGTCGAGCCGGGCGCGCGCCGAATCATAGGCGTTCTTCGCCTCGTCGTGGAGCTGGCGGGAGACGTTGCCGCTGGCCAGCAGCTCCGTCCGTCGCTTGAGCAGGAGTTCGGCGTCAACGACGGCAGCCTTGTTCGCATCCACCTGGGCGTGGTCGCGGGCGATCTCCTCGGGACGGCTGCCGGTCTCCAGACGCTCGACCACCGCGCGCTGCGCCTCGAGCCGGGCACGGGCCAGGGCTACGGCGTCGCGATAGGTGTCGGCCTCCATCACCGCCACCGTCTCGCCTTCCTTCACCGCGTCGCCTTCCTCCTTGCGCAGTTCCTGGAGACGGCCGGTGGCGTTGAAGGCGAGGTCGACCTGGCGAATGTCGACATTGCCGTACAGGGTGAGGAACGTCGGTTGGGCCCGCGGCCAGAAGCGGTAGGCGGCACCACCGCCGGCGGCCAGTGCCACGACGAGCAGCGCGACCAGGATCGGCCAGCGGCGGCGAGACTGGGGCATTCCGTACTCCACGCATCAATTGCTGCGTGGAGACCTAGAACCATTCGGCGTTCCGCCCCTTGATGTCGGTCAAGCTTGGCGGCGATAGAGGAAGCAGTTGTCGGCCTTGGGCATTTTGATGCCCTCGTAATAGGTCATCGCCGTCGGCGCGGAGAGCAGCAGGGTGGTCGTGTTCGGGCCACCCGCTTCGGTGCGGGTCATCTCGATGAGGCGGCGGCCGATGCCCTGGCCCTGGCAGGCCTTGTCGACCGCGAGGTCCGACAGATAGCAGCAGAAGCAGAAGTCGGTGAGCGAGCGGGCGAAGCCCACCAGCTTGCCGTCCTGACGCGCGGTCAGGATCAGGTTGGCCTGCTTCAGCATCTGCTCGATGCGGGGACGGTCGGTGATGGGACGGTTCAGGCCGGACTTGGCGACCACGTCGATATATTCGTCGGCGCCGAGATCGTCCTCGCGGGCGTAGATCGTGTTCATTGCGTCAGCCATCTCCTGAGGGCGGCCGAGACTTCGGCCGGCTTCTCCAGCGGTGTCATATGCCCGGAGTCGTCGATGACATCGAGGCGGGCGTTGGCGATGTCGCTGGCCATCTCCTGCGCGCGCGGCAGGGGCGTGACCCGGTCCTGGCGGCCCACGATCACGAGCGTGGGCATCTCGATCTCGACCAGAAGTGGACGGCTGTCGGCGCGGCCCAGGATCGCCTGCTGCTGGCGCACGAAGCCGTCCCCGCCGATGTCGCACGCCATGTCGAAGAGCGGCTGCGTAATGCTCTCGTCACTAACCCTCGACGGGTGGACGAGTTGCGGCAGCAGCGTCGGGTGGATGCCGTGGAAGCGGCCGATTCTCGTCTGTTCGATGAAGCCGCGCCGCCGTGCCGCCGTCTCGGGCGAATCGGGGGCGGCCTGGGTGTCGATGAGAGCAATGCGCTCGACCCGCTCCGGCGCACGACGGAGGATCTCGAAAGCGACGTAGCCGCCCATCGAGAAGCCGCACAGGGCAAAGGTCGGTGGCGCCTCGCCGAGCGCAGCCTCGGCCATCGCCGCCATCGTGTCATGGTGCCAGAGTTCGGGAATGGTGCAGGAGGCGACGTCCGCCAGCGCTTCGACCTGCGGGTCGAAGACGCGGCGCGTATTGAGCAGGCCCGGCAGCAGCACGAGCGGAGAACGCGACATGGCGGACGGCCTCAGATCTGGATCTGGTTGCCGAGTTCGATAGCGCGGTTGGGCGGGATACGGAAGAAGGTCTTGGTGGCCGAGGCCGAATGGGAGAGCGAGATGAACCAGTCGCGGCGCCAGCGCCCGAGCCTGGAATGCTGCGACGGCACCAGAGTCTCGCGGCCGAGGAAGAACGAGGTCTCCATCTCGTCGTAGGCGATGCCGTGGGGACGGCAGGCCCGCAAAGCCTCGGGAATGTCGGGCTGCTCGGTGAAGCCGTAATGCGCGATCACCGTATGGAAGCCCTTGCCCAGCCGCTCGACCTCGACCCGGTTGGCGTCGGACACGACCGGCACGTCCATCGTGTCGACCTGCAGGATGATGATGCGCTCGTGCAGGACCTTGTTGTGCTTGAGATTGTGCAGGAAGGCGGCCGGGGTGTGGCTCGCATCGGCGGTCAGGAAGACGGCGGTGCCGGCGACGCGGTCCGGTGCGCGCTCCATGCGCTCGAGGAACTGCTTCAGCGGCAACGAGCCCTCGCTCAGCTCCGTCGCGACGATCTTGCGACCGCGCCGCCAGGTCGTGATCGTGAAGTAGATGAGGAAGGCCACGATAAGCGGCAGCCAGCCGCCGTCGGGGATCTTGAGCGCGTTGGCGATGAAGAAGGCGAGGTCGGGGATGGCGAGGAAGCCGAACACCGCCGCGGCCAGCGGCCAGGCCCAACGCCAGACCAGGATCGCGACCGCCATGGCGAGCGCCGCATCGACCAGCATTGCGCCGGTCACGGCGAGGCCGTAGGCGCCGGCCAGCGAGCCGGACGATCCGAAGCCGACCACGAGGGCGATGATGCAGGACATCAACAGCCAGTTCACCCTCGGGATGTAGATCTGCCCGATCGCCGTTTCGGACGTGTGGTGGATCTCCATGCGCGGCAGATAGCCGAGCTGGATCGCCTGCCGGGTCAGCGAGAACACGCCGGTGATCACCGCCTGCGAGGCGATCACGGTGGCCAGCGTGGAGAGGACCACCAGGAAAATCATGTAGTCGTTCGGCACCAGCTCGAAGAAGACCTGATGGATGATGGCCGGGTTCTCGATGATGAGCGCGCCCTGGCCGAAGTAGTTGAGCAGGAGTCCCGGCATGACGATGCCGAACCAGCCGATCCGGATCGGCCTGCGACCGAAATGGCCCATGTCGGCGTAGAGCGCCTCCGCCCCCGTGACGGCCAGCACGATCGAACCGAAGGCCCAAAAGATCCCGAATCCCTGGTCCGTGACCAGATAATAGGCATGGATCGGGTTGATCGCTTCCAGCACCACCGGATTCTTTGCGATCTGCCAAGCCCCGAGCACGCCCAGGACCAGGAACCAGACGAACATGACCGGGCCGAACAGACGGCCGACGTCGGCTGTGCCCCGAGCCTGCAGCATGAAGAGGCCGACCAGGATGACGAGGGCGAGGGGAATGACGAACGGCGTGAAGGCGGGGGTTACCGCCGAGAGACCCTCGACGGCGCTCATCACCGAGATCGCCGGTGTGATCATGGCGTCGCCGTAGAAGAGGGCGAGGCCGATCACGGCCAGGATGATGATGCCGATCCGGACCTTCGGGGCCCGCCCGTTCAGCCCGCGGGACGCCAGGGTGGCCAGCGCCAGCACGCCGCCTTCGCCCTTGTTGTCGGCGCGCATGATGAGCGCGACGTATTTGATGGTGACGGTGAGGGTGACGGCCCAGAACAGCATTGAGAGGACGCCGAACACATGTTCGGGCGTCGGTGCCATGCCGCTGCCGTGCAGGAAGGTCTCGCGCAGTGCGTAGAGTGGGCTGGTGCCGATGTCGCCAAAGACGACGCCCAGCGCGCCGACAACGAGCGCCGTCCCCGCCGGATGGTGCGGGGCGGTCGGGGGCGGCACAGCGTCCGCGCTGGTCTGGGTCTGGGAGGGTTCGGCTGGGGCCATGATGTACGAACGCCGCCTGGGAGGCGGCGCGGCGAGGGTTTGCGCCGCCGCATCGGCACTGTCAACGCGCCAAATCGAGGGACCCGCCGACTAAATCCCTTGACTTGCACAGGCCGTGCGGGCCGCCTTGAGAAAACGGGGAAAAGGAAGCGCCATGACTGTCGATGTCAGCCAGCCAAGGCTCTATCGTGAGGACAGCTGGGGGCCGCATTTTGCCCGGTTGCGCCGTGAAAACCCGGTCCATTACCAAGCGGAAAGCCCGTTCGGGCCCTACTGGTCGGTCACGCGCTACGCCGACATCATGAAGGTCGAACTGGACCCGGCGACCTATTCCTCGGCCTCCGAGCTGGGCGGGATCCAGATCACCGACCAGCCGCAGGGCGAGGAGCTGCCCAACTTCATCCGTATGGACCCGCCGCGCCACACCGCCCAGCGCAAGACCGTGGCGCCTATCGTGGCCCCGTCCAATCTGGCCAACATGGAAGGGCTGATCCGGCAGCGCACCGCTCAGGTGCTCGACGGGCTGCCGAGGGGCGAGACGTTCGACTGGGCCGACCGGGTGTCGACGGAGCTCACCGCGATGATGCTGGCGACCCTGTTCGATTTTCCACAGCAGGATCGGCGCAAACTGACCCGCTGGTCCGACGTGGCGATCTGCAACATCGAGGCCGAGGATGCGATCGTGAAGACCAACGAGGCGCGGATGACGGAACTCCGGCAGATGGCGGACACCATGGCGGCGCTCTGGCAGGAGCGTGCGGCGCGGCCGCCGACCTTCGACCTGATCTCGATGATGGCGCACAGCGACGCCACCCGGAACATGCCGACCCGCGAGTTCATCGGGAACTTCGCGCTGCTGATCGTGGGCGGCAACGACACGACGCGCAATTCGATGAGCGCCGGCCTGATGGCCATGCTCGACAATCCGGGCGAGGTCGGGAAGGTGAAGGCCGATCCCGCACTGATGTCGAGCCTGGTGTCGGAGACGATCCGCTGGGCGACGCCCGTGATCCATATGCGAAGAACTGCACGCCGGGATTGCGAGCTTGGCGGCAAGCAAATCCGGGCCGGGGACAAGGTGGTGATGTGGTACGTCTCGGGCAATCGCGACGAGGCGGCGATCGAAGAACCCGAACGATTCCTGGTCGGCCGGCCGAAGGCGCGCCAGCATCTCGCCTTCGGTGCCGGCATCCATCGCTGCGTCGGCGACCGCCTCGCCGAGATGCAGATCCGGATCCTGTGGGAGGAGCTGTTGAAGCGCGACCTGGAGATCGAAGTCGTCGCGCCGCCGGTCCGGCTCTATTCCAACTTCATTCGCGGCATCCGCTCGCTGCCCGTCAGGATTCGCGCCTGATCGTCTCGACGCCGGCGGCAAACGCCTGCTGCAGCAGCCAGACGTCGCCGGCGATCGAGACGAAGTCGTAGCCGAGCTTCACGAACTGCGCGGCCTGCTTTGCGTCGACGGCGAGGCGGCCGGCGGACTTGCCGTGCTTCTTCGCCGCCGCGATCGTGGCCTTCTCGGCATTGAGGAAATCGGGATGGTCGAAAGCGCCGGGCTCGCCCATGGCAACGGTGAAGTCGTTGTGGCCGAGCCACAGCATGTCGACGCCGGGCAGGGCGACGATCTCTTCGGCCGCGGCGGCGCCGCGCGGATCCTCGATCTGCAGGATGATGGCGGTGCGCGCATTCTGTTCGGCGAACCGCGGCAGCAGCGGGTCAGAGCGTCGGGCGAAGCGCTCGTGGGCGAGGCCCAGCGCCACGCCGCGTGTACCGTCGGGCCAGTACTTGGCCGCGTCGAGCACCGCTTTGGCCTGCTCGACCGACGACACGATGGGCACCATCACGCCGTCGGCGCCGGTGTCGAGTGCGCGCGAGATGTGATGACGGGATTGCGAAGGCACGCGCACGACCAGCGGCAGGTTCGCAGCCTGCATGTAGCGCACGACCTGGCGCACGGTATCGAAGCCGAAGCCGGTGTGCTCCATGTCGAGCACCGCGAACTCCGCGCCTGCGGCCTTCAGGATCTGGCCGATTCCCGGCGTGGCGAACTCGAACAGGAAGGTGCCGATCTTCGTGGGACTGGTGCCGACGAGCGCGCGAAGTCCATTGCCTGTCATTGTCGTTTCCCCCTTATGGACGCGATGCTAGCGTGGACCGTCCCCACGACACACCTGCTTTAGGGAGAGAATCATGAAGCTCTATTACATGCCCGGCGCCTGCTCGATCGGCATCCACGTCCTGCTCGAGGAGATCGGCAAGCCGTATGACGTGCACAAGGTCGATGGCGCCAAGCAGGAACAGTACGGGCCGGACTTCGTGGCGCTCAATCCGAAGTCGAAGGTGCCGACCCTGCAGCGCGACGACGGCTCCGTGCTGACCGAGTTCCCCGCGATCGCCGTGTGGCTGGCCCGCAGGAATCCCGAGGCCGGCCTGCTGCCGTCCGACGCCGACGAAGAGGCGCGCGCGCTGGAGGCGATGGATTACGCGGTGTCGACCATGCACATGCAGGGCTTCAGCCGCATGTTTCGTCCGGGCAATTACGCGCCGACCGAAGCCGACCACGACAAGGTCAAGGCGCGCGGCAAGGAGATCATGGAGAAGGGCCTGGCGCTGATGGACAAGGCGCTCGAAGGCAAGGAGTACCTCGCCGGCAAGTTCTCGGTGGCCGATGCCGCGCTGTTCTACGTCTCCTTCTGGGCAGCCGCCCGCATGAAGATGCCGCTGCCCAAGAACGTGGCCGCCCACTACGAGCGCATGAAGGCCCGTCCGGCCGTGCAGCGCGTGCTCGATAAGGAAGGCCTGGCGGCCGCCGCCTGATAACCGCGACTTCGGGACCGTCCCGCTGTGCGGGGCGGTCCGACCGCGATCTTGCGACGGCGATCTTCGGTGCCGTCGCGCGCTGAGCTAAGCTCGCGCCATGTCCTTGCCCGCCTCCCTGCGCGACCGCCTCCGCTTGCCGCTGATCGCGGCCCCCATGTTCCTGGTCTCGGGCCCGGCCCTCGTGACGGCGGCCTGCCGGGCCGGCGTCGTGGGCTCGTTCCCGACCGCCAACTGCCGCACGGTCGAGGAACTCGATGCCTGGCTGGCCGGCATGGCAGACGACGCCAAGCGCGCCGCCGATAGCGAGGGCCGCGCGCCGGCGCCCTGGTGCCCGAACCTGATCGTCCATCGCTCCAACCCGCGCGTGCCCGAGGATCTGGCTGCCGTGCTGCGCCACAAGGCCGAGATCGTGATCACGTCGGTCGGCTCGCCAGAGCCGGTGATGCAGCCGCTCAAGGATGCGGGCTGCCTCGTGCTGGCCGACGTGGCCTCGGTGCGTCACGCCGAGAAGGCGGTGGCGGCGGGCGTCGACGGGCTGGTGCTGCTGACCGCCGGCGCCGGTGGCCAGACCGGCTGGGCCAATCCCTTCGCCTTCGTGCGGGCGGTGCGCGCGTTCTGGGACGGAATCGTCGTGATGGCGGGCGGCATGGCCGACGGTCACGCCGTGGCGGCCTCCCAGGCGTTGGGCTGCGATCTTGCCTATATGGGCACCAAGTTCATCGCCACGCGCGAGAGCCTGGCCAAGGACGCCTACAAGCAGATGCTGGTGTCGAGCCGCCTAGACGACGTGCTGCTTACGCGCGCCTTCACCGGGCTGGAGACCAACATGCTGCGCCCGTCGATCGAAGCGGCCGGCCTCGATCCGGACAACCTGCCGGCGCGCGGCAAGATCGATATTTCCAAGGACATCAACGCCGCCGAGCGCGAACGGCCGGACGCCAAGCGCTGGAAGGACATCTGGAGCGCCGGCCATTCGGTTTCGGGCGTGGCGGACGTGCCGTCGGTGGCGGCGCTGGTCGAGCGCACCGCTACCGAATACGACGCCGCCTGCCGCTCAATGCAGCGTGTATAGCCCGCAGGAGAAGCGAAATTCTGCAGGTTTGATCAGCTGCGTGTTGGCGACGGTTACCTTGTGCAGCTTGCCGTCGAGATTGCGGTCCCAGAAATCGAGGAACTTGGTGAGGGCAGGGAAACGAGGGGCCTGATCGAGGTTCTGCCAGAGGAAACTCTGCAGGACGTGCTTGTGATCGGGCATCCAGTAGAGGATTTCAGCGGTTGTGATGCGGTAATCGTTGAGCTGCGCAACAAAACTACGATCCATTTAGGCCCTCCTTGACTTGGTGCGCGTGGAGGAATAGTCACGCACCTCTCACGGAAAAGCAGCAAAAATCGTTCCAAATCAAATACTTAGCAGCAGGCTTGGGCGATTGCTGCTAGTGCGAACCTGGTTTTGGAACCTTTCGGGGCGCTCCTTGACTCAGGCACCCGACAACCCTAAATCCCGTGCGCCATTGGCACTCACTCTCTGAGAGTGCTGACAGCACTGCATTCACCGCGGCCATCAGGTCGCGCAGGATCAATCATTCACTGGAGGAAGAACCATGAAGTTCCGTCCGCTTCACGACCGGGTCGTGGTCAAGCGCGTAGAGGAAGAAGGCAAGACCAAGGGCGGGATCATCATTCCCGACACCGCCAAGGAAAAGCCGATGGAAGGCGAGATCGTCGCCGTCGGTCCGGGCGCCCGCGACGAGAAGGGCAACCTGGTCCCGCTCGACGTCAAGAAGGGCGACCGCATCCTGTTCGGCAAGTGGTCGGGCACCGAGATCAAGCTCGATGGCCAGGATCTCCTGATCATGAAGGAATCCGACATCATGGGCATCATCGAGGGTTCCGCCTCGATGAAGAAGGCCGCCTGAGCTTCGCTCGGCATCACTGAAAACCAAAACGACATTCGAGAGGAATAGAAAATGGCAGCCAAGGAAGTCCGCTTTAGCGCCGACGCACGCGAGCGCATGCTGCGCGGCGTCGACATTCTCGCCAACGCCGTCAAGGTGACGCTGGGCCCGAAGGGCCGTAACGTCGTCATCGACAAGTCGTTCGGCGCCCCGCGCATCACCAAGGACGGCGTCACCGTCGCCAAGGAGATCGAGCTCGCCGACAAGTTCGAGAACATGGGCGCCCAGATGGTGCGCGAAGTGGCCTCGAAGACCAACGACATCGCCGGCGACGGCACGACGACGGCGACCGTTCTCGCCCAGGCGATCGTGCGCGAAGGCGTGAAGTCGGTCGCGGCCGGCATGAACCCGATGGACCTCAAGCGCGGCATCGACCTCGCAGTCGAGGCGGCTGTCGAGGACATCAAGGCGCGCGCCAAGAAGATCACGGGCACGGACGAAGTCGCCCAGGTCGGCACCATCTCGGCCAACGGCGACAAGTCGATCGGCAAGATGATCGCCGAAGCCATGAAGAAGGTCGGCAACGAGGGCGTCATCACGGTGGAAGAGGCCAAGAGCCTGGACACCGAGCTGGACGTCGTCGAGGGCATGCAGTTCGACCGCGGCTATCTCTCGCCGTACTTCATCACCAACGCCGACAAGATGATCGCCGAGCTCGACTCGCCGTACATCCTGCTGTTCGAAAAGAAGCTGTCGGGCCTGCAGGCGATGCTGCCGGTGCTCGAGGCGGTCGTGCAGTCGGGCAAGCCGCTGCTGATCATCGCCGAGGACGTCGAGGGCGAGGCCCTGGCGACCCTGGTCGTGAACAAGCTGCGTGGTGGCCTGAAGATCGCCGCCGTCAAGGCGCCGGGCTTCGGTGACCGTCGCAAGGCGATGCTCGAGGACATGGCGATCCTGTGCGGTGGCCAGCTGATCTCCGAGGACCTCGGCATCAAGCTCGAGAACGTCACGCTCGACATGCTCGGCAAGGCCAAGAAGGTCATCGTCGAGAAGGAAAACACCACGATCGTCGACGGCTCGGGCAAGAAGGCGGACCTCCAGGCCCGCATCAGCCAGATCCGCGCGCAGATCGAGGAGACCACTTCGGACTACGACCGCGAGAAGCTCCAGGAGCGCCTGGCCAAGCTCGCCGGCGGTGTTGCGATCATCAAGGTCGGCGGCGCCACCGAAGTCGAAGTGAAGGAAAAGAAGGACCGCGTTGACGACGCCATGCACGCCACCAAGGCTGCGGTGGAAGAGGGTGTTGTCGCTGGCGGCGGCTCGGCTCTGCTCTACGCGATCCGCGCGCTGGACAAGGTCCGCACCTCCAACGACGACCAGAAGGTCGGCATCGAGATCGTGCGTCGTGCGCTGCAGGCGCCCGTCCGCCAGATCGCCGAGAACGCCGGCTACGACGGCGCCGTCGTGGCGGGCAAGATGCTCGAGCAGAAGGACACGAACTTCGGCTTCGACGCCCAGAAGGGCGACTATGTCGACATGATCAAGTCCGGCATCATCGATCCGGTGAAGGTTGTTCGTACGGCCCTGCAGGACGCCGCTTCGGTGGCCGGTCTGCTGGTCACGACGGAAGCCATGATCGCCGAGAAGCCGGAGAAGAAGGCCCCGATGATGCCGCCGGGTGGCGACGGCGGCATGGGCGGCATGGACTTCTAAGTCCAGTCTCCTCAGAGATTGCGGAAAGGCCGGGGAGCGATCCCCGGCCTTTCTCGTTGGAGCGCGCCACTCCAGTGGCGCATCATGAGCGCCACTGGAGTGGCGCGCTCCCATGAGTCTGAACTACCCGACATCGATCAAAGGCGTCGTGATCCACAACGGCCGAGTCCTGCTGTTGCTCAACGAGCGGGACGAGTGGGACCTGCCGGGCGGGCGGCCCGAGCCGGGGGAGGAGCATCGGGCGGCGCTGGTGCGCGAGGTGCGCGAGGAGACGGGGCTGGCCGTCGAAGTCGGCGCCCTCGTCGACGAGCATCTGTTCGAGGTGTTGCCGCAGCGTTTCGTGCGGATCGCCGCCTATGCCTGCACGCTCGAGACCGATGGCACGATTGCCCTCAGTCCTGAACATCGTGAAGCATGCTGGGTCGCGCTCACCGCGCTCGGCGAGCGTATCGCCGGCCGCCTGGTGCCGGCGGGCTATCTCGGCGCGATCCGCCAGGCCGCCTGCCAGCCCTTGTCGCCATAGCTGCGGCTGGTCTCGATCTTGAGGAAGCGGTCGTGCGCGCCGGCGGCGCCGAGCCACAGCTCGTTCCAGGCGTCGAAGCCGGCCAGCGGATCGGCAAGCTGAAGCTCCCGGGCCAGCTTCCAGCCGTCCATACATACGGTGACCGCGCCGTCCTTCTCCTCGGTGACGACTTCTTCCCCCTCGGCAGTGAGGATCGCCGTCAGCCAGCGCGCGAACAGGCGGGCGCTGTCGAGATCGCCGGTCTCGACGTCGGTCGGCAGGTCGAGGTCGCGCGCGGTCTCCTCGTGGAACTGCAGCCCGACCAGACGCGCCACGCGGCCCATCTCGAGCTGGGCGTCCTGCGGGCCCAGAAGGTCCTGCAGCACCGGCAGCATGGTCTGCACGTAACCCATCGCGTAGGAGCGGTAGGTGCGCAGCCGGCGCTCCTCGGGCCAGTTCGCCGTCTCCAGCTTCGGCTGGGTCTTCCAGTCGATGCGCGGCATCTCCTCGTCGTAGGCGAAGCGCACGCGCTCCTCCTCTTTCAGGGGGCGGCCGTAGTCGCAATAGTAGCCTTCGAGGCCGGGCTTGCCGTCGACCGTCATGCCGGTGCAGACGAAGCCGAGGCCCGGGTTCTTCAGGGAGACGCCGTTGTGGCCGTGCCAGGCGTGCAGGAACGCCGCCGAGACTTCGTGCGGGACGGCGGCGATGGCGGTGCCCTTCCACATCCAGCGCGGCGGCGGGTAGCGGACCCACGCCTTGGTGTCGCTCTCGCGCAGGTAGCCGGTCTTCACCCCGCCCAGCGCGTTGGAGTGATAATGGTAGAGCGCGCAGGCCGGCGCGTCCTTCTCGCCCGCGATGCCGAGCTTCTGCAGGCCGGGCAGGAACTTCTCGAGGTGCTGCCAGCGGAAGTGACGGAAGATGTACTCGCGCGCCGTGTCGCTGCCGCGTCGCGAGACGAGGCCGATGACCAGCGCCGTCATCAGCGCATTGTAGAGCGTGCCGACCGCCCGGTAGGCGGGTTCGCTAGCCATCGTGGCCGTCGATCAGGATCGCCTTGGAGTGGCCGGCCTTCAACCGCATGGCGAGGACCGGCTTGTACTCCTCCGAATGATAGAAGCGTTCGGCCTTGGCGCGGTCGGGGAATTCCAGCACGACGACGCGCGCCGGCGTCCAGCCGCCTTCGAGGCTGGTGCATTGACCGCCGCGCACGATGAACTTGCCGCCGAACTTGGAGACGAGGCCGGGCGTGTGCTTGCGGTACTCGTTCATCAACTCTTCGTCCTTGGTGTCGATCTCGACGATGATATAGGCCGTCACGTTTTCCTCCCTCGTCAGCCGGTTTCCATGGGCAGGGCGGGATCATTGGCCCATTCCTGCATGGAGTTGTCGTACACCGAGACGTTCCTGTGACCCAAGAGGGCGGTGAGGACGAAAGCGTCCAGGGTGGCGGCTATGCCGCCGCCGCAATAGACCAGCACCCGCTTGTCCGGGGCGGCGCCGACGCCGTCGAAGGCGGCGCGCAGGTCGGCGATCGGCTTCAGCGACTTGTCCGGCCCGAACAGGCTGGCGGCGGGTACGCAAGACGAGCCGGCGATGCGGCCCGCACGGCCATAGATCACGCCGCCAGCGCCGCTGTGCTGGTCATGGCTCAGCGCATTGAGGGTCAGCGTCGAAGGATCGCCGATCGCGCCCTTGATTACGTCCTTGCCGACGAAGATCTCCGGCCGGCCGCGCAACGACAGCGTCGCCGGCGGATGGGTGACGGGCTCGGTCGAGAGCGGGCGGCCTTCCGCCTTCCACTTGTCGAGGCCGCCGTCGAGGATCGCGACCTCGTCGAAGCCGATGGCGCGCAGCATCCACCAGATGCGGGTCGCCCAGACAGGCGAGGCATGGCTGTAGAGGACCACGAAGGTGCCGTGGCCGACACCCTTGGCCGCGAAGGCCCGGGTCAGGTCCTCCAGAGACGGCAGGGTGAAGCGGAGCGGTGAGGTCTTGTCGGAAAGGTCGGCCTGAAGGTCGAGATAGGCCGCGCCGGGAATGTGACCCGTGTCGTAGTTGGCGCGCCCGCTTTCGGCGATGTAGCGGCCGTCGGGTCCGGGCTTCAGGTAGGTGGTGCAGTCGAACACGCGCAGGGCAGGAGCGCCGAACTGGCGTGCGAGATCGTCTGTCGTGATCAGGTTGGCCGAATGGGCCATGTCGCTCTCCCGTGGTTGGGGAGGGCGAGACTAGCGCGGTTCCTGTCGGAGGGGCGCTAAATCAGATCGTCTTGGAGGGGAGCGGCGGAACGCTGACCGGGCCGGACGAGGGCGCAGCGGCGGTCGGCGCCGGCGCAGAGGCCGGCGGCAGCTGGCCGACGTCGGGCGACTTCGGAGCGGCCGGCGTGGTGGTGGTCTTCTTGGTCTTCTTCGATGGCGCCTTCGCGACCTGCACCTTCTTCAGGCAGGCACTGCGCTGCGAGCTGCTCTTGATCTTGTTGCAGGAGGCCGTCGTGGCCGTCTTCGGCTTGGCGGTGGGGGTGGTGGTCGGCGCAGGCATGGTCTCGTCCTGCGCGAAGGACGGGGCGGCAAAGGCGACCGCAGCCAGGGCGGCCATGCTGGCGATCAAAAGACGCATGAAATTCTCCCGGGCCGCTTGCGGTGGGGGGACGGGTGCGGCCTCGCTGTATCTCCAAAATGCTATGTGATTTGTGGTATTTATGTCAAATTCTTAATGAGTTAGAGCAACTGCAATCGGAAAGCCCGTGCAGGCCATTCTCAACGTCGCCTTTCCGATCTTCGGCGTCATCCTGGCGGGGTATCTGGCCGGCCGGTGGCGTATCCTGGGGCCCGAGGCGACGACGGCGCTCAATGCCTTCGTGAGCTACTTCGCCCTGCCGGTGCTGTTCTTCGGCACCCTGGCGCGAACGCCGGTCGCCGCCGTGCTCGATCCCAGCCTGATGGCGGGGTTCGGCATCGCCGTGGTCGCGACCTTCGTGGTCGGCATGATCACCACACGGCTGGTTTCGCGAGGCGGGCTTGCGGCGATGAGCCTGCAGGGCATCGCCGCCTCCTGGGGCAATGTCGGCTACATGGGCGTGCCGCTCTGCCTGGCCGCCTTCGGCGAGCAGGGCCTGCCGCCGGCTATGCTCACGGTGATCGTGACCGCCGTGGTCTCCATGGTGTTCGGCGTCATGCTGATCGAGCTCGAGGTCGCGGCGGGGCACGGTCCGGTGCGGACCTTCCTGCGAGCCGCCTTCAACGTGGCACGCAATCCCCTGCCAGTCTCGATCGCGCTGGGCATCCTGGCTTCCTGGGTCGCCCTGCCCCTGCCCGTACCGGTCGAGAAGTGGCTCGACCTGATGGGCGCCGCCGCGGCGCCCTGCGCGCTATTCGCCATCGGCCTGTTCCTGTCGGACAAGTCGATCAAGAGCGGTCTCGCGGAGGCGGGGCTCGCCACCCTGATCAAGCTCCTGCTGCAGCCGCTGGCGGCGCTGGTGATCCTACCTTTCTTCGTGCCCATCGATTCGATTGCGGGCAAGGTGGCGCTGCTGATGGCCGCGCTGCCGACCGCGGCCAACGCCTTCGTGCTGGCCAAGCAGTTCGACGTGTCGGTCGAGCAGAACACGGCGTCCGTTCTGCTGTCGACGGCCTTCTCGGTGGTTACGGTTTCTGCTTTGCTGGTCTGGCTGCGCGTAACCTGACGACGAAAAGGGAGAACACCCATGCTTCAGGAATTCAAGAAGTTCGCGATGCGCGGCAACGTCGTGGATCTCGCCATCGGCGTGATCATCGGCGCCGCCTTCAGCAAGATCATCGACTCGCTGGTCGGCGACATCATCATGCCGATCATCGGCCGCATCGCCGGCGGCCTCGACTTCACCAATTACTTCATCGGCCTCACGCCCGCGGCCAGCCAGGCCGCGACCTATGACGCCGCGAAGAAAGCCGGCGCGACGCTGGGCTACGGCACCTTCCTCACCGTGACGGTGAACTTCCTGATCATCGCCTGGGTCCTCTTTATGGTGATCAAGGGCATGAACCGCGTGATCAAGCAGGAGGAGAGCGCGCCGCCGCCGCCCGCGCCGCCGACCAAGGAGCAGGAGCTGCTGACGGAGATTCGCGATCTCCTGAAGGCGCGCGGCTAGACTACTGCCGTCGCGTGGTCGAACACCGCGTCCAGCCGGCGGGCCAGCCCGTCGGAGATCTTCGTGAGCGGCAGTCGGCATTCCGGCGATGCGATCAGCCCCTGACGCCACAGGAGATACTTGATCGGCATCGGATTGGCTTCGGCGAACAGCATCGGCACAAAGCGCGCGAGTGGCGCCCAGGCGGTGCGGGCGCCGGCGAGATCGTTGGTGGCGAAGCGGCGCTCGACCTCCACGAAGCCTTCGGTCATCAGGTGGCTCGCGGCCAGGATGCCGCCCTCCGCGCCATTGGCGCGCATGGTGAAGAACAGCGCGTCCTCGCCGGTCAGCACCGCAAAATCGGCGGGCTTGCGCCGCAGCAGTTCGAGTGATTGCTCGATACTGCCGGAACTATCCTTCACCCCCACGATGTTCGGCACCTCCGCCAAGTCGAGCAACGAGTCGTTCGATAGATTGACCGCCGTGCGATAGGGAATGTTGTAGATCACCACGTCGCGGTCGGTGGCCGCGGAGATGCGGCGGAAATGCGCGATCAACCCGTCCTGGCTCGGCCGATTGTAGTAGGGGCATACCGAGAGGATGCCGGCGATCGGCAGGTGGCGGAGCCGCTTCAGTTCCTTCTCGACCTTGGCCGTGGCGTTGCCGCCGATACCGGCAAACACCGGCACGCGGCCGTTGGCGACCGCCAGGGTGCGCTCGATCACCGCCGCGATCTCGTCCTCGTCGAGGGCCGGCGATTCGCCCGTCGTGCCGAGCGGCAGCAGCCCGTCGACGCCCTTGGCGATGTAGTGGTTCACCAGCCGGTCGTAGCTCGCGAAGTCGATGGCGCCGTCCTTGAACGGCGTGACGAGGGGCAGCCAGAGGCCCGAGATCTTCGTGGTCATGGCGCGACGCTAGAGCGGTCCAAGAAATAACAAAAACGAATGTTTTGGATAAGACCGTTCGGAAATGATTATATGTGCCATGCGCAAGGACCTCGATCTGGCGCTGGTGCGCGCCTTCCTCACCGTCGTCGAAGCGGGCGGCGTCACGCGGGCGGCTGCGGCGCTCGGCATGAGCCAGGCGGCGGCCAGCCAGCAGATCAAGCGGCTGGAGGAGGCGCTCGACTGCCGGCTTTTCACCCGCCAGGGGCGCGGGCTGGTCCTGGCACCGGCGGGTGAGCGGCTGCTGGAGCCGGCGCGACGCCTGGTGGCGATGAACGACGAAGTCTGGTCGTCGATGCGGGCTCCCCAGTTCGAAGGCGAGGTTCGCTTCGGCGTGCCCTACGACATCATTGGCAGCTTCGTCCCGGCGATCCTGCGGCGCTTCGCCAAGGCGCAGCCGCGCGTCCGGGTCAGCCTGGTCTGCGAGGATTCCAGCGTGATCCGCGAGGAGCTGAAGTCGGGCGGCGTCGATCTCGCCATGACGACCGAGACGGAGTGCGGCCGCCACGGCGAGACGTTGCGCACCGACCGGCTCGTCTGGGTCGGCGCGGCCGATGGCGATGCCCACCTCAAGGACCCGCTGCCGGTCTCGCTCGGTGCGCCAACCTGCGTCTTCCGCCCCATCGCCGTCGAGGCGCTGGGCAAGGCGCGGCGCGACTGGCGCGCGGTCTGCGAGGTGAGCCGGCTGGAGCCCGTCTATGCCGTACTGGAGGCGGGGCTCGCGGTGGCGCCGCTGCTGCGCTCCTCGGTGCCCGAGCGCTTCGTCATCCTCGGTCGCGACGCCCGGCTGCCGTCGCTGCCGGAGTTCCGCATCAACCTCTACACGCCGCCGGGCCTGGGACCTGCCGCCCGCGATCTCGCCGACCACGTGCGGGCGAGTTTTTCCGGACGGTTACGAAACCATAACAATTGATACCAAGCGCCCCCTGTGCCGATGCCGCGCCGGCCCGTATCTTCGAGTGCATGGACGGGGCGCGGTTCGAGACATCGCCGCGGCGGCCAGCGAGTTTAGAGGGGGCGTCTGGGGGCCTGGAGAGTGAACAACTCTCCGGGCCCTCTTTTTTTGCTGACATGAAACGGTCATGGAGGCGTGTTTGATCCGGGCGTCTCAGAGGAGGATCGGGTGATGTCAGCGACGAGCGGGTCGGTGCTCGAAAAGCCGCGGGGCGCGGTCGTGGTGAGGCCGTCGACCGAGAGCGACGTGCCGGCCATGATCGCGATCTACACACACCACATCACGCGCGGCGTGGGTGACGTCGTCATCGAGCCGACGCAGGCCGACGACATCAAGAGGCGGCGCAAGAACATGCTGCGACGTCGGCTGCCGCACCTCGCGGCCGAACGCGACGGGGTGATCGTGGGCTATGCCTACGCAGTGCCGTTCCGCAAGCGTCCGGCCTATCGCTACGCGGTGAAGCATTCGATCTACGTCCATCCCGACCATGTCTCCACCGGGATCGGCCGCCTGCTCCTGCCGGCGCTCATCGAGGCCTGCGCCGGGGCCGGGTATCGACAAATGTTCGCCTATGTCGATGCCGACAATGTCGCCTCGCTCAGCCTGCACGAGGCGCACGGTTTTCGGAAGGTCGGCCTGCTCGAGGGCGTCGGCTTCAAGTATGGCAAGTGGGCCGACAGCGTGCTGATGCAGCGCGCCATCGGCGCGGGCGCCAGCACGCCGCCGGTCGAGATCGCCTATTCGCGCACCACGTAGGTGTAGAAGCGCACACGGCCTTCCTTGTCGATCTCGCGATAGATGCCCTGGATCTCGACGTCGAAGCCGGGGAACAGATTGGCGCTCTTCTGGAACATGAGCAGGTAGTCGAGCATCGGCTTGGCCCGTTCGTCGAGCCTCTCGCCCGGCACGATGCTGGCGATGCCGGGCGGATAGACCACGAACATGGTGGTCGCGATGCGACCGGCCGCCTCTTCGATCGGCACATAGTCGACATTGTTGCGCACGAGCTGGCGGACCGCCTCGTGCGGCGGCATGGCCGGTTCGGGCAGGTGCTCGGGCATGAACTGCGCGCGCTGCATCAGGCTGACGTTGCTCTCGCGGAAGAAGGCATGCATCTCGGCGCAGAGATCGCGCAGGCGCATGCCGGCATAGCGTGTCGGCCGCTTGCGAACGAACTCGCCGATGACGTCTTCCAGTCGCGCGTTCTCGTCGTGCAGCCGCTTGAAGATCACAAACGCGCTCAGCAGGGTGCCGGCCTTGCTCGATTCGACGCCCGGCGTCATCAGGAAGAGCAGCGAGTTGAGGTCGTTCTTTTCCGGGACGATCTGGTTCTCACGCAGATACTGCGCGACCACGGGCGCGGGAATACCGTGCCCGGCATAGCGACCGGTCTCGCGATCGAATCCCGGGGTCAGTACGATCAGCTTGTTGGGATCGGTGATCGCATAGCTTGGTGCCACGTGCTTGAAGCCGTGCCATGACGCGTCGGGAGCGAGCTCCCAGTATCGCGCATCGGAGGCGAGGTCGTCGGTCGGCACATCCTCCCAGGCCTGTTCGCGGCCGCCCACCGTGACGCGATTGGGCACGAAGGGCTCGAAGAACCAGCGTCGCGCCACGTCGCGCTCCTTGTCCTCGAACTCGCGGCGGATCGCGCGCATTTTCTTGCGGATCTCGATGCCCAGCCGAATCGTGTCGTCCCACAGCACTTCGCCCGAACGCCCCTTCATCATCTGCGCGCCGACGTCGAGCGAGGCGAAAATCGGATAGAAGGGCGAGGTCGAGGCGTGCAGCATGAAGAACTCGTTGAAGCGGCGATGCTCGATGCGCCGGCGCTGGCCCTTGATGTGGCGATCCTTGACGTGGATCTGCGAGGCCTGGCTGAAACTGGCAAGCTGCTTGTGCGCCGACTGCGTGGCGATGATGCCGGGACTGTCGGGACCGAGCTCGGTGAGCCCCATGGCGAAGCGGCCGGCATAGAGCGGGTGAAACTTCATGAAGCCGGCCCAGGCCTCGTCGAACAGGATGTAGTCGCAGAGATGGCCGATCTTCTCGACGATCAGGCGCGCGTCGTTGATCGTGCCGTCATAGGTGCACTGCTCGATGACGGCCACACGGAACGGCCGTTCGTGCTTCCACGCGTCCTTGTCGGCGACCAGCGGGTTGGTGCGGATCTTCTCACGGATGGCGGCCTCGTCGAGCGCCTCATGGAAGATCGGGCCGATCAGCCCGTGGGCGTTGCGGTCGGTCTCGAGATAGATGGGGATGCCGTTGCCGAGGAACAGCGCGCCGTGATGGGCGGCCTTGTGGTTGTTGCGGTCGAACAGCACGAGATCGCCCTCCGCGACCAGCGCCTGCAGAACGATCTTGTTCGACGAGGAGGTGCCGTTCAGGACGAAATAGGTCTTCTCGGCGCCGAAGATGACGGCGGCTTCCTTCTGCGCCTTCAGCGCCGGGCCCTCGTGGACCAGCAGGTCGCCAAGATCGAGCACGGAATTGTCCAGGTCGTCGCGGAAAACCGCCTCGCCCAAATGCTCGACGAAGATCCGGCCGATCGGGCTCCTGTTGTAGAAGATGCCGCCATTGTGGCCCGGGCAGGTCCAGAGCTGGTTGCCTTCCTCGGCATAGTCGACCAACTCGCCGAAGAACGGCGTCTTCAGCGTCTCGGCATACTGCTTGAGACGGCTCACGAGGTTCTTGGCGATGAACTCCGGCGTCTCCTCGGAGAGGAAGATGTAGCCGTCGATAAAGTCCATCAGCTCGACCGGGATGTCCTGCAGCCGCTTGCGCCGCACGAGGATGACGATCGGCATCTCCAGCCCGCGCCGGCGCATCATGTTGATCATCGCCGCGGCCTTGCCGTCGAGACCCTTCTTGCCCCAGTCGACGACCATGCAGCCGATCGCGGCGTCGGTCTGCACCACCATCTCGGCATCCTCGATGCGGCGCGCCCGCACGACCTGGAATCCCATCTTCTCGATGGAGACCGTGATCTCGCCGAGCCTGTGGCCCTCGAGATCGTCGGCGTCGAAGGCCGGAGCGCAGACGAGGAACGTGAAACGCCTGAAGAAATCCATCAGTAAACCGCCGGGACATAGAGTTCGGGAGCGACCGGCGTGCGCGCGTAGTCGGGCTTGTGTTCGCGCTTCGGCAGGACGATCGGTTGGTGTTCGACGTCTTTATAGGGCACTTGCTGCAGCAAGTGGTGGATGCAATTGAGGCGCGCGCGGCGCTTGTTGTTGCCCTCGACCACCCACCATGGCGCTTCCGGAATGTGCGTCCGGGCCAGCATCTCCTCCTTGGCCTTGGTGTACTCCTCCCAGCGCCGCCGGGATTCCAGGTCCATGGGCGAGAGCTTCCACTGCTTCATCGGATCGTGGATGCGCATCAGGAAGCGCATGTTCTGCTCCTCGTCGGTGATCGAGAACCAGTACTTGAGCAGGACGATGCCGGACCGCACGAGCATGCGCTCGAACTCGGGCACGGTCTCGAAGAAATCCCGGACGTCGCTTTCCGTGCAGAAGCCCATGACGCGCTCGACGCCCGCCCGATTGTACCAGCTGCGATCGAACAGCACGATTTCGCCGCCCGCCGGCAGGTGGGAGATATAGCGCTGGAAGTACCATTGGGTGCGTTCGCGCTCGGACGGCGCCGAAAGGGCGACGGTGCGGCAGACGCGCGGGTTCAGCCGCTGGGTGACGCGCTTGATCACGCCGCCCTTGCCCGCGGCGTCGCGGCCCTCGAACAGGACGACGACCTTGAGCTTCCGGGCGATCACCCAGTCCTGCAGCCTGATCAGTTCGCGCTGCAGCCGCAGCAGTTCGGTGAAATAGAATTTCCGGTCGATTCCGTCGTTCTGCGGCAGATCGCCGTCGCCATGCTCGGGCAGGCGGGCCAGCATTTCGTCGCCCAGTTCGAGCTCCAGGTCCTCGTCGATGCTGTCGGCCAGTTCCCGGCGGACGCGGTCCTCCAGCGCCTTGCGGTCCCGTTCGCTCTCCATGCCAAGCCCTCCGTCGCCCGTTCAGAATGGCCGGGAAAGTGAGGGGCGCATATGACAATTTGACGACGGTCACGCTACGTCGCGAGCGGCGGCCTCAGGGGCGCGGCAACAGGCCCTTTTCCTGCATTTGCGCGAAGCATTTGCGGAACATCGCCTCGGTGTCCATCACCTCGGTGAAGCCGGCCTGCATCAGCTTGATGGTCGAGACCAGCGCCGCCGGTCCCGGCTCCGTGCGGCCGTAGCCCATCGTGTAGTCGGCATATTCGAACGACAGGCCGACAAATTCCTGTAGTGTGCCCGACTTCAGCCCTTGCTCGGCGCAGATCTCCGCCCATTCGGCCTCGCGTGGCCGGATTTCGCGGTCGAGCGCCAGGGGTACGTGGTCGCCCGCCTCGAAGCCCAGCGCATCGGCGACGGCAGGCCAGACGTTGGGCCACACGAAGACATCGCCGTTGGTGACGTTGAAGATTTCGTTGCGCGCCGCCGCGGCCTCGCCCGACCAGGCGATGGCGCGGGCCAGGAGGTCGGCATCGACCGCCCGGGCCACGCGGCCGACGCCGCCCGGATAGTCGAGTTGCGTTTTGCCGGCTTTGCGCATGAAGGCGGCATAGGCACCCAGCGCCGGAATGACGTTCATCGCGCTGCCCACGGAATCGCCCACGATCAGGACGGGCCGCAGGATCGACCAGTGCCAGCCCTTGCCCTGCTGGCGCTCGCGCAGGAAGCGCTCCTGGTTCCAGTAAAAGTTCGGCTGCTCGTGCATTTCCGAACGGTTCTCGCGCGCCGGCACGGCGAGCGGATGGACATGGACGCCGTAGGCCTTGGTGCCCTGTAGCAGCGCGACATGCCGCAGCCCCGACGACGCCCGTTCGAGCGGCGTCATCAGGTTGCGCAGCATCAGGTCGTTGGTGCGGATCTGCTCCTCTTCCTGCCACCCTGCGACCAGACCCGGCCGTTCGTAGAGGGCGGCATAGACGAGGTGCGTGACGCCCGCGAATTCCGGCGCCAGCGCCTCGCAGGCCGCGCTGTCGGTGAGATCGAGCGGCAACCAGCGCGCCCCGTAGGTTTCGCCCGGCTTGCGGCGCGAGACGGCGACGACGTCGCAGCCCTGGACGGCAGCGAAGTGCTTCAGGGCGGCATGGCCGACGAGGCCGGTGGCCCCGGCCACGAGAATCTTCTTTCGGGTCATGGCGGCAGCCTGACACGCGCTGCCGCCACCGCAAGCCCTATGCGCCGGCGGTCAGTAGGAGGAAACCTTGTCCGGCTCGCCCTTGGAGGGCCAGACCCGGCTGTAGAGGTACAACAATGCCTCGCCGGCCTTCATGCTGTCGAAGGTCGGCGGGTGCTCGGCGTCGACACAGGTCGGCAGCGGACGAATGACGGTGTCGTAGTCGGGATTGGCGAACACGCCGACCGAGTACCGCTCGCGGCCATAGTGGTTGACGACGCGATGGAGCGTCGAGGCGAACCGGTTGTTCGTCCACATCCGCATCGAATCGCCGATGTTGACGATGAAGCTGTTCTCGACCGGCGGCACGATCAGCCATTCCCCGGACTTGCTCTTGATCTCCAGCCCGCCGACATCGTCCTGCTGCAGCATGGTGAATCCGCCGGCGTCCTGATGGGCGCGACTGTCGCCGCCCTCGAGGGCTGCCTGGGTGTCCTGCGGCAGATAATGGAGCAACCGGACCTGAATCAGCGGCTTCTTGTAGTACTGCGCGAAGTACCCGTCCGGCAGGCCCAGTCCGCGCGCGAACACGGAGGCAAGCAGGGCGGCGAAGTCGGTCATGGTGGCGTGATAGTCCAGGACCGCCTCGCGGAAGCCCGTCAGGTCCTCGGGCCACAGATTGGCGCCATGCAGAGGCTTGCCCGCGACGACATCCGGATCGTCGTCGGGCAGTTCGATCGAGACTTGGAAGGCTTCGTTCTTGTGCGGCTTGCGCGCCTTCATGCGCGACGGGTCGAGGTGAGGCTGGAAGCCCTCTATGGCAGCGCCGCGATAGGCATTCTGCTTGCCGGGTTGATCCATCGGCAGGTAGCCGCGAAACAGGTTGGAATTGCCCATGTAGGCCTTCATCTTCGCCTCGAGCGGCAGGGCGAAGAAGCGTTTGGACTGGCGGAAAATCTCGCGGATCTTCTCGGGCGGTACGGGGTGATTGACGATCGTCAGGAAGCCGACATCTCGGCAGGCATCGTGGACTTCGCGGGCGAGCCGCTCCTTGGCCTCCTCGTTGTCGCGGCCCAGCGGTGCGAAGTCGATGACCGGCAATTCGTTGGCGTTGGCCCAGCGGCCGAGGCTTGGAGCGGGCATCGGCGCGGGCGTGGATGACTGGATATCGGTCATATCGCTTCCTTCTCAGCTCGAGAGCGCATCGATGAGTTGCTGGCGGGCGGCCGTCGCATTCTTGGCGTACCATTCGATGCCGCCCGGCAGCATCTTCGCGTAGTTCTCCGGGGCGCCCGGATTGACCTTGTTCCAGTCGGCATCGAGGAACTTGTAGGCCTCCGGGTTGACCGGACCGTAGCCGTTGGACTTCAGAAGCTCGGCCTGCGCCTTGGGATCCTGGGTCATGGCGATGAACTCCCAGATCGCCTTTCCGCCCTGAGCGCCCTTGGGCACCATCCAGCAAGCCCCCCACGACACGCCTTCGTTCCAGGTCCAGTCATAAAGGCCTTTGGTATCGAGCTTCAGCGGCCAGGCACGCGTGTTGAGGAGCTGCCCGAGATGGACCTCGCCGTTGCGGAAGGCGTTCTGCCCGTCGGCGATGACCGTGTAGTAGATCGCGTGCTCCTTCATCTTCTTGTGCATGTCGAGGGCGCGCTTCATGTCGATCGGATAGATCTTGTCGAAAGGCACGCCGTCGGCCATCAGCGCCGCTTCCAGCACCGCGTCGGGCTCGCGGCGGAACGCTCGCTTGCCGGGGAATTTCTTGAAGTCCCAGACATCCTTCCAGGTCGTCGGGACTTCGCCGCCCCACTTCTTGGTGTTGTAAGTCAGCACCATGGCGTAGAGGTAGTTTCCGATCCCCCATTCGACCGCATGCTCCGGACGCACCTTGCTCTTGTCGACGATCGAGTAGTCGATCTTCTCCAGCATGCCTTCGGGGCCGATCTCCAGCGCGGTGTGGAGGTTGCGGTCCATGATGTCCCACGTGACCTTGCCACTCTGGACCATCAGGCGGATGCGGCTCGTGGAGGGGCCGGTGCCGTCGATGGCAACCTTGCGGTCGGGAAACGTCTTCAGATAGGGATCGACGAAGGACGCCTTCATCCCGCGCACCGCATCGCCCCCCCAATTGACGAGCACCAGTTCCTTCTGGTCGGCCATCGCCGGGCTGAGACGCGCGGCAATCGGCGCCACGCCGAGGGCGGCGCACATGCCGAAGAACACGCGCCGGGAGTAGACCTTGCCTTCTGTGTTCTGGACGAACCGTTCGATATCGCTCTGACGATCGCGTACGTCGGACATCATTGACCTCCTAGCTCCTCGATCGTCGAGCCCTCAAGGCGATCTCTGCACTGAGAACGAGCAGCGTGAACAGGATCATGCCCGTCGCCACCACGGCGATGACGGGGTCGAGATTGTCGTTGATGCCGTCCCACATGCGACGCGGCAGGGTGAAGAAGGCCCGGCCGCCGATGAAGATCACGACGATCAACTCATCCCACGAATGGATGAAAGCAAATATCGCGCCCGACAGAATGCCGGGGACAACGTTCGGAACGATCACCCAGCGCAAGGTCTGCCAGACGGAAGCGCCGAGCCCGCGAGCCGCCTGCTCGAGCCTCGGATCGATATTGGCCAGCGAGGCGGAGACGGTCAGCACGACATAGGGAAGGCCGGTCACCGTGTGCGCGAAGACAATGCCGATCGCAGATCCGACGAGGTCGAGATCGACATAGAGGCGGTAGATGCCCAAGGCGTAGACAATCGTCGGCACCGCCATGGGCAGGATCATCGCGGTGCGGACGCGTTCCGACCAGCGGGATGACACGCGCCAGCAGCCGATGGCGCACAGCGTGCCGGCCACCACGGCACTCAAGGTGGAAACCGAGGCGATCCAGAAGCTTTGCCAGATGCTGTCATGCCACTCGCCGCTCGACAGGAAGGCGCGCCAGTGCTGCAGCGACCAGTGCTCGTCCGGCATGGCGAGATAGCGCGTGTCGGTGAAGGAGATCGGCACGACGGCGAAGGCGGGCAGGGCGAGGAAGCCCAGCACCATCCACGCGAAGGCCGTCACGATTCCGGTCGCATGATGCCTGTTCACGAGGGCCCCCTCACGCGCCGAACAGCCGCTTGACGTCGAGGATGCGCGAGAGCGCCCACAGCGCGGCAAGTACGGACAGCATCAGCGTCGCGGCGAGCATGGTGCCCAACCCCCAGCGCAGCGTGTCGTTGATCTGCACGGCGACGTATTCGGCGATCATCAGCACTTTGCCGCCGCCCAGCAGCGCGGGCGTGACGTAGAAGCCGAGCGACAGGATGAAGACCAGCGTGCCGGCGCCGATCAGGCCGGGGCGGGTGAGCGGCAGGAACACCATGCGGAACGCCTGGAACCGGCTGGCGCCGAGGCTGCGCGCGGCCGCGACCAGCCGCACGTCGATACCGCGCATGTTGGCGTAGAGCGTCAGCACGGCGTAGGGCAGCATGACGTGGACCATGCCGATCAGCACGCCGGTCTCGTTGCGCACCAGCGGCAGGGGCTCGTCGATGATACCCCAGGCCATCAATCCGGCATTCACCGGCCCGCGGCTGCCGAGCAGCGCGATCCAGGCGAAAGAGCGAACGAGCACGGATATCCAGAACGGCAGGAGGACGCAGAACAGCATGAGGCGCTGCTGGCCGGTGTTGGCGGCCCGCATCGCATAGGCCACCGCGTAGCCCAGCAGCAGGGCGATGAACGTGGTGAGCGCGGCAATGCGGAGCGTCGTCAGCAGGGTCTTCTGGACCGACGTGCTGGTGAAGAGCAGCCCGTAATTGTCGAGGCCGGGCTTGGGATCCATGACACTGGTGACGAGAACGTCCGCGAGCGGTACCAGATAGAGAAGGACCAGCATCGCAAGAGCCGGCAGGATGATCAGCCAGTAGGCGCCGTGGCGCGGGCGCCATTCCGCCCGCGCGTCACTCTGCGAGGGCACGGCAATCCTCCGCCTGCCAGCCGATGTCGATCTCCGTGCCGGGAGCGAACGAGTCCTGGCCGGCGGTGTTCGCGAGCTTCACGATGAAATCGTCGGCACCAAAGGCCACGAGTCGCAGCCGCGTCTGGTCTCCGAGAAACGTCACCTCCGCGATGCGCGCGGCAAAGCGGTTGGGTGCCGCCTGCGCAGCCGTGCCGAGCAGGATCTTCTCCGGCCGCACGACCATATGCACCGCGGAACCCGGCGCGCAGGGCACCGGCATCACCGCCGTCACCGTCTCGCCGGTCGCGAGCGCGGCCACGCAACGACCATCAGCGTGTTGTCGCACGGTCGCGGCAAGGGCGTTGCTCTCGCCGAGGAAGCGGGCGACGAAGAGAGAGGCCGGCGCCTCGTAGAGGCGGCGTGGCTCGTCGACCTGGCGGAGGGCGCCGGTGCTGAACACCGCGACCCGGTCCGACATGGTCATCGCCTCGACCTGGTCGTGCGTGACGTACACCATGGTGACGTCCAGCCGCTGGTGCAGATGCTTCAACTCGTACTGCATCTGCTCGCGCAGCTGGCGGTCGAGCGCGCCCAGCGGTTCATCGAGCAGGATCAGGCGGGGCTCGAAGACGAGGGCGCGGGCGACCGCGACGCGCTGCTGCTGGCCCCCGGAAAGCTGCTGCGGCTTGCGATCGCCAAAGCCGTCGAGCCGGACCATCGACAGGGCCCGCGCGACCTTCGCCGTCATTTCTGCGCGCGATACGCCGCGGACGCGCAGCGGGAACGCGATGTTCTCCGCCACCGTCATGTTCGGAAAGAGCGCGTAGTTTTGAAACACCATGCCGATGCCGCGCTTCTCGACCGGCACGTCGGTGACGTCCTCGCCGTCGACGAAGATGCGGCCCTCGGTGGGCCGCTCGAAGCCGGCAAGCATGGTGAGCGTGGTCGTCTTGCCCGATCCCGACGGGCCCAACAGCGTCAGAAACTCGCTGCGGGCGACCTCGAGGTTGAGCCCACAGACGGCATCGACCGTGCCGTCATAGCTCTTGCGAACGTTGACGAACCGAACGAGCGACTCTGGAACCGGCGAGAGCATACGCCGGTGCAGCGAATTCCATGCCAGCCCGTGCGCCGGTGCGACAGGCGGAAATTACTCCACCTTGGCGCCCGACGCCTTGATCACCGGGGCGAGCTTCTTTTCCTCGGCGGCGCGGTAGGCGGCGGTCTCCGTCGGCGTCATCCAGATCTGGGTGGCGCCCTGCTGGTCGAAAGCGGCTTTTACGCTGGGCTTCTGCAGGGCCTGCTTGGTCAACGCCGAGAGCTTCTCGACCATTGCCGGCGGCACGCCGGCCGGCGCGCAGACGCCGCCCCACGAGGTGATCTCGAAGCCCGGCAGGAATTCTCCGAAGGTCGGCTTGTCGGGCACCGCAGGATGGCGCTCCTTGGAAGTCACCGCGAAGCCCTTCACCTTGCCGCCCTTCATCAGGCCGAGCGGGCCGGGGATGTTGTCGAACATCATGTCGACCTGGCCCGCCAGGATGTCCTGGTGGGCGGGCGCGCTGCCCTTGTAGGGCACGTGCAGCAGGTTGACGCCGGCCATCTGCTTGAACATCTCGCCGGTCAGGTGCGGGCTGGTGCCGGCGCCCGACGAAGCGAACGAGAACTTGCCCGGGTTGGCCTTCGCCAGCGCGATCAACTCTGGAATCGTGTTGGCCGGGAAGTCGAGTCGGGTCATCAGCATGTTGGGCACCGACCACAGCATGGCGACGCCGGTGAAGTCCTTGCCCGCGTCGAACGGCAGCCTGGCGTAGAGCGTCGGCGCGATCGCATGCGCGGCGATCGTGTAGAGGCCGATCGTGTAGCCGTCGGGGGCTGACTTCGCGATGATGTCGGCACCGATGTTGCCGCCGGAGCCGGCGCGGTTCTCGATGATGAACTGCTGGCCCGTGAGTTCGGAGAGCTCCTGGCAGACGATGCGCGACAGCGTGTCGGTCGGGCCGCCGGCCGGAAACACCACGATGTATTTCACCGGCCGGTTGGGCCAGTCGTTCTGCGCGCGGGCGATGCCCGAGGCGATCATCGGTGCGGCGAGTGCACCGCCGGAAAGCAAGAGCGCGCGTCGGCGCGGAATCATGATTTTGGTCATCTTGAACGTAGCCTCCTGTGATTTCTTTATTGCGAGACAGTCTAGCCGAGTCGTTCCGCTGTTCAATACGACGCCGGGAGGAGCCTTCGCTTGATTTGAGAGGGCGCGGCCGCCACGGTGGCGCCCGCAACAGGAGACGGTGCGATGAAACTGGATTTCACGGGCAAGAAGGCGATCGTTTGCGGCGGCAGCCGCGGTATCGGCAAGGCCATCGCGATGGGGTTCGCGGCCTGCGGCGGCGACGTGTCGATCTGCGCACGCGATTCCAAGACGCTCGAGGAGACCCGCGCGGAACTCGCCAAGCACGGCCACAAGACGCATGCCGCCAGCGCCGACCTCGCGCAGGGCGATGCGGTGCGCGGCTATGTGCGCGATGCCATCTCGGCGCTGGGCGGCGTCGATTTCCTGGTGAACAACGCCTCGGCCTTCGGCTCCTCGGACGACGACAAGGGGTGGACCAGCAATCTCGCCGTGGACATGCTTTCGATCGTCCATGCCACGCAGGAGGCGCTGCCCGAACTGAGGAAGGTGCAGGGCAACGTGGTCAACATCTCCTCGATCTCCGCCCATCATCCCGCGGCGCGCCAGCCGCCCTACGGTGCTATCAAGGCGGCGGTGATCCACTACACGGTCACGCAGGCGGCGATGTACGCCAAGGACCGTATCCGCGTGAACTGCATCGCCCCCGGCTCGATCGAGTTTCCCGGCGGCGTCTGGGACAAGCGCAAGACCGACAATCCCGCCCTCTACAACGGCACGCTGGCCTCGATCCCGTTCGGGCGCATGGGTCATGCCGAGGAGGTGGCGAACGTGGCGCTGTTTCTGGCCTCGCCGTTCGCCTCATGGGTGACCGGCCAGACCATCGCCGTGGCTGGCGGACAGGGTCTGTAACGCCGATGGCCCCGACCAGCCGCCCCCACGTCCTTCTCTGGACCGATTCTCCGACGGCCTATCTCGACGCGATTCAGGCGGCGGGCCTGGCCGACCGGGTTGCGGTCGACACCTTGCCGCGCAAGGAGAAGCCATCGGCCGAGCAGCTCGCCCGGACCGAGGCGATGATGGCGGGGGCGGTGCCGGCGGGGCTGCTCCCCGCGATGCCCCGGCTGCGCTGGGCTCAGGCGATGAGCGCCGGCGTCGACAACTGGCTGGCGCTGCCCGATCTGCCGCCGGGCCTCACGCTCACCTGCGCGCGCGGCACGCACACCGAGTCGATGCCGGAGAACATCATCGGCGCGCTGTTCCACGTCGCGAAGCCCTATGCGCAGGCCGCCGAAAACCAGAAGCAGAGCCGTTGGGTCCACACGGTGGCTCAGCCCCTGACGGGCAAGACGCTCGGCATCCTGGGCCTGGGTGTCATCGGTCAGGAAGTGGCGCGGATTGCCGTCGCGCTCGGCATGCACGTGATCGGCACCAAGCGCCGCCCGACGCGCGTGCCGAACGTCGCCGAGGTGCTGCCGCCGGAAGCGACCGACGAGGTGCTGGCGCAGTCCGACTTCGTCCTGCTGTTGCTGCCGGCGACGCCAGAAACCGAGAACTTCATCGATGCGAAGCGTCTGGCGAAGATGAAGCCCTCGGCCTGGCTGCTGAATTTCGGCCGCGGCCAGATCGTCAACGACGCCGATCTGATGGCAGCGACGAAGGAGAAGAGGATCGCCGGGGCGCTGCTCGACGTGTTCCGCCAGGAACCGCTGCCTGCGGACCACCCGTTCTGGCAGGCTGAAGGCATCGTCGTGCTGCCGCATATCGGCGGACCGCATCCGCAGCGCGACCGCTTCGTGGCGCGCCTGTTCGTCGAAAACCTCAGGCGCTTTGTGGAAGGCGAGCCGTTGAAGGAAGTCGTGGATCGAGCCGCCGGCTATTGAGCCGGCGGCTCTATTCGATCCCGCGCCACGATCGATGGGCTTGATCAGCACGGAGCGTGCATAAAAAGACGACCCGCCGATGTGAGCGGGCCGTCGTTACCGTCTGCTTTCGGGGGCCGATTCGAGAGGGTGCGACTCCGGCTTCGTTTGTTTCGAATATTTCGTTTGTTTCGTTTATTTGCCGGGCTTCCGGCGCTTTCGCCGGCCTGCTAGCGCGTCGTGCCCGAGGCTCCGCCGGACACGCCGCCGGAGCCGGACGGGGACGGCGCCATGCCCTGGTTCACGGAACCGCCGCCGGTCGAGCCGGCGCCGACGCCCATCGAGCTGGTGCTGCCGCCCGGTGCGGGAGCTGTGCCGCTGCCGGTCGCACCGACACCCGCCGAACCGCCGCCAGGGCTCGTCGTCGCGCCGCCGGTAGTGCCCGTGCCGGTCGTGCCGCTCGGACGCGTCGTGGAGGCGCCACCGCCGACCGAGGCACCGCCGCTGGATGCGCCGCCGCCGGCACCGGCACTACCGCCCGCGCTTCCTCCCGAGCTACCGCCGCTCTGCGCCATAGCTGAGCCGCCAAAGAGAAGGGCTGCCGCGGTGAGGGCAATGAGCTTGTTGGTGTTCATGAGTTCCTCCTGTTGCGTTGTTTGCTGCAGGAGAAACAGCCTCTCGCGGCGATCGTTGCGCCGATCTCAACTATCCAGAAACCGCCTCGTTTCAGCCACCGCATCGGCAAGCCCGACTCGCTCGACGCCGACACCCGGCGGAAAGGCACTGAGGAGTCGGGTGGGCAAACGCGAATCGAGCATCACGAAGACACCGCGATCGTCGGCGCGCCGGATCAGGCGACCATAGGCCTGCTTGAGCCGTAGTCGCGCCAGCATGTCGTCGTAGCCGTTGGCGCCGGCGCCGGCCGCCTTCCAATGGGCCTTGCGCGCGCGGTGCAGGATGTCGGGCCGCGGCCACGGTACGCGGTCGAACACGATGAGGCGGAGCGATCGCCCCGGCACGTCGACACCGTCACGCACGGCGTCGGTGCCCAGCAGGCAGGAATGCTCCTCGGCGCGGAAGATATCGACCAGGGTGGCGGCATCCATGCCGCCGACATGCTGGGCGTACAGCGGCAAGCCCGCTTCCTCCAGCACCGGCGCGATGCGCTGGTGCACGGCGCGCAGGCGACCGATCGCCGTGAAGAGGCCAAGGGCGCCACCCCCTGCGGCCAGAAAGAGTTCGCGATAGGCGGCCGCCACCTGATCGGCATCGTCGCGCTTCACGTCCTTGACGATCAGCACCTTTGTGGCGTGGGCATAGTTGAAGGGCGAGGCCATCGCCGCGCGGGTGGCAGGCGCTGCGAGGTGACGCGTACCGGTGCGTGCTTCGGCGACCATCCAGTCGGCCTGTGTCGCGACGTCCTCGTCGTTGGCCGCCTGCGGCACGCCGAGCGAATCGCGCAGGGTCGCCGAGGTGATCACCGCACCATGCGCGGGCCGGATCACCGCGTTCACGAACGGCTCGGCCGGATCGAGATAGTGGCGGTACATGCCGACGTCGTATTCGCGGCCCTGCACCCGCTCGACGGCGAACCAGTCGACGAAGGCGGGGTCGGGATCGTTGTGCAGGCCGCGCAACATGGCGCGCCAGGATTCGAGCGTGAGCTCGCAGCGGTTGGCGAGCGAGCGCGTCACGCCCTCGATCCGCGCGCGCTGCCCGGAGTCGAGCTTGTCGGCCTCGCCTTCGAGCTTGGCCCGCAGCGCCTGGCGCAGTCGGCGCACCGGCTGCAGCATCTTCTCCAGCGCGTCGGCCAGCTGGTCGGCGGCCTCGATCAGGCCGGGATTGAGCGGTCGCACGTCGCATTCCTGGCCGAAGCCCTGGTCGTCGCCGGCCGACCGCGCCCGCACCTGCTGGCGCACCAGGGCGAGGAATTCCTCGGCCGGACCGAGCACGGTGCCGTCGGCCAGCCGCGTCTGCCAGTTGGGAGAGGGCAGTTGCTGCGCGAGATCGAGCAGGCGACTTAATGCGTTCTGCGCCTCGACATCCTCGCCCAGGAGATCGCTGAGGCGGCGCTCGAGCCCACGGGCGCGGCTGCCGCGACGTCCCTCGGCGCCCAGCAGCCAGCGGCGCAGATCCGACGTCTCGACGCCGCTCAGATGCGCACCGAACGCGCCGTCGGCGGCCTCGAACAGGTGATGGCCCTCATCGAAGACGTAGCGCAGCGGCCGCGTGGCGTCGTCGAGGCCGCCCATCGCCGCCTGGATCATCACGAGCGCATGGTTGGCGATGACGATGTCGGCCTGGCGCGCGCGGCGGATGGTGCGTTCGACATAGCACTTCCGGTAATGCTCGCACGCCGAGTAGATGCACTCGCCGCGCCGGTCGGCCAGCCGCTGCACGCGGCTGCGGCCCACCAGGTCGAGCAGCCAGGCCGGCAGGTCGCCGCCGATCATGTCGCCGTCGCGGCTGGCCAGCGCCCAGCGCGCCATCAGGCCGAGACCGACCGCATTCTCCGGCATCAGGCCGGTGCGCATCGCCGCCTCCTGGAAGTTCAGCAGGCAGAGATAGTTCTCGCGACCCTTGCGGATGACGACGCGCCGCCGCTTTTCGGCGGAGTCGCGATGGAGGCGGTCGAGCTCGGTGTCGATCTGGCGCTGCAGGTTGCGCGTGTAGGTCGAGATCCAGACCGGCGCGCCGTTCTTCTCGGCCCACAGGCTGGCGGGCGCGACATAGCCCAGGGTCTTGCCGACGCCGGTGCCGGCCTCGACCAGCACGACATGGGGTTTGCCTTCCTCTTCGCGCGGCGCGAAGGCCGCGCTGGCGGCCGAGGCATAGTCGCTCTGGGTCGGTCGGGCCTCGGCCATGTTCGAGCCGGCCGAAACCAGATGGGCCAGTCGCAATCTGGCCTCGCGCGGCTCGACGGGCTGGCTGCCGGGTGGCGGCGCGGGCGGCGGCTCTTCCCACACGGGCAGGGTCTTCCAGATGTCGAGGCCAGCGCCCGGGCGGGATTTCTTGCTGTCTTTGTCGAGGCCGAGGGCATCCAGCACCGCATCGCCCCAGCTCCATCGTCCGCGGGCCATGGCCAGCGCCGTTTCCTTCATTTCGGACGAAGCCAGTGCTGCCATGTCGTCGAGCTCGTCGAGCAGGGCGCGCGCGAGCGCGGGCAGGGCTGCCACCTCCCGCTCGGGCGTCGCGGGGACCTCGAGGCCGAGCGTCTCGCACAGGCCGCGCACCGTCGGCAGGCAGAAGCGCGCCGGTCGCACGAAGGCGAAGAGTTCGAGCAGGTCGTGAGCCGGGAGATCCTCGAGCCCGAGGCGCGCCGCGACCGCGGGGGCGTGGCAGACCAGCGGCAGGGTGCCGGCCGCCCGACGCCCGGCATCGGCGCCGGTCAGACGCTCGAGCGTTCCGTCAGGCGCGCGCCAGAGGGCGCCGCGGGCGGTCGCGACCAAAGCCGGCCAGGAGGAGGTCGCTGAAAACGTCACTGTTCCGTAGATAGCACAGGGCAAATGCCCGATGCAGCGACTGCCGGTTGTCGTGCATCGGCCTCCAGGTGGGAAATCGCAGCGACCGCGAGAGCAACTGGAAGCATCGCCATCCGCCTCGAGAGGTCTGGTGTCGATCCCGCCGCCCTTCGGGCCGCTGCTGCATTGACGCAAATCGCGGCCGCACCTAGTTTGACCGACCCATGTCCCAGATCGATCGCACCCTTGCCGAGGCCGCACGCGCGTGGCCGTTTGAAGAAGCCCGCAAGCTCGTCGCCCGCACCGGCGGCAAATCGCCGGCGAAAGGCTATGTGCTGTTCGAGACCGGCTACGGTCCCTCGGGTCTGCCGCATATCGGCACGTTCGGTGAAGTCGTGCGCACGACGATGGTGCGCCAGGCCTTCCGCCGGCTGTCCGACGTGCCGGCGCGGCTGTTCTGCTTCTCCGACGACATGGACGGCCTGCGCAAGGTGCCGGACAACGTCCCCAACAAGGAGATGCTGGCGGCCCATCTCGGCAAGCCGCTGACTTCGGTGCCCGATCCCTTCAGCAACGAACATCCGAGTTTTGGCGCGGCGAACAACGCTCGCCTGCGCGCCTTCCTCGACTCCTTCGGCTTCGAGTACGAGTTCCAGTCGGCGACCGAGTGGTACAAGTCGGGCCGCTTCGACGCGATGCTGCTCGCCATGCTGCGTCACTACGACGAGGTGCAGGCGGTCATGCTGCCGACCCTGGGCGAGGAGCGCCGGGCGACCTACTCCGTCTTCCTGCCGATCTCGCCCAAGACGGGCCGCGTGCTGCAGGTGCCGGTGATCAAGACCGACGCCGATGCCGGCACCATCGTCTATCGCGACGAGGATGGCTCGATGGTCGAGACGCCGGTCACCGGCGGCAACGTCAAGCTGCAGTGGAAGGCCGACTGGGCCGGCCGCTGGTTCGCGCTCGACGTCGACTACGAGATGTACGGCAAGGATTTGATTCCATCGGCCGAACTCTCCGCGAAGATCGTGCGCATCCTGGGCGGCAAGCCGCCGGAGGGTTTCAACTACGAGCTCTTCCTCGACGAGGAAGGCAAGAAGATCTCGAAGTCCAAGGGCAACGGTCTCTCGGTCGAGGAATGGCTGCGCTATGCCTCGCCCGAATCGCTGGCTCTCTACATGCACCAGCAGCCCCGGCGCGCGAAGCGGCTCCATTTCGACGTGATCCCGCGCGCCATCGACGACTATCTCTCGCTGGTCGAGAAATTGCCGGCCGAGGAGCCGGCGCGCGCGCTGGAGAATCCGGCCTGGCACATCCATGACGGCGCCGCGCCCGCGAACTCCGCGGCCGGCGTCACCTTCGGCATGCTGCTCAATCTCGCGGGTGTCGCCAATACCGAGGACAAGGACGTTCTCTGGCAGTATCTGCGCCGCTACGTGCCGGGTGCGACGCCGGAGACAGCTCCTTATCTCGACCGGCTGCTCGCCGGCGCGGTCGCCTACTACCAGGACTTCGTGAAGTCCTCGAAGAAGTTCCGGCTGCCCACCGACCGCGAGCGCGCGGCGCTTCAAGATCTCCTCGAGACGCTGCGCAGGACGCCAGAGGGTGCTACGGCCGAGACCATCCAGGACGAGGTCTACGAGGCCGGCAAGCGTCACTTCGCCAAGGAAGAGCTGCGCCAGTGGTTCAAGGCGCTCTACGAGGTGCTGCTCGGTAGCGAGCAGGGCCCGCGCATGGGCGCCTTCATCAAGCTCTATGGCCGCGACAATGTCGTGAAGCTGATTGAACGCGCGCTTGCCGGCGAGGATCTCGGCAAGGCAGCGTAGGGGCCAGCGACATGCATGACGGCGTCGTCTTCGACTATCTCAATCCCGACGTGCCGGCCGGGCTGCGCCTGCTCGACGTTCCCTTGATCCGCGCCAACCGCGAGACGATCAAGGGCTATGGCGAGGTCGTGCGCGATCCGAAGAAGCAGAAGATCGAGATCGTGCCATGGCCGCTCAGCGGCTCGCGAAAGCTCGATGCCGGCACCGGCATCGAGGGCGGGACGACCGAGGGCATCTTCAACTGCGAATGGCGGGGCAACGAGTTGATCGGCCGCAACGAGGCGGTCGGCGGCCATTATGTCATCGGCTTCCGCGACCTGCCGGAGACGGTGCGGCCCGGGGTGAAGCTGAGCCAGGGTCGCGTGCTGCTGTGGCATTGCAACTATCACCCGGACGGCGGGCAGCTCTTCTGGCCGCTCGACGGCAAGCCCTTCGTCGTGCCGGCCGCGCTGCCGGGGGACGATCTCCAGCCCGAGACCTTCAAGGCCTTCTGGTCCGACGGCAGCTTCGGCATCTACATCCATCCCGGCATCTGGCACGAAGGCGTGTTTCCGGTGAACGAGACCGGCCGCTTCTTCGACAAGCAGGGCAAGGTACACGCGCGTGTGAGCTGCGATCTCGCGCGCGAGTTCGGCGTGCTGCTCAACGTGCCGCTGCCGCAGGGCTGATCGCGCCGAGATAGGCAACGATCATCCGCACGATCTCGTCCTCGAAGGCGCGGCTGGCGAGGAAGGGCTGCTCCTCCAGCACCGCGGCACGGACGACGCCCATGAGCGCGCGCGATACCACGAAGGCCTGTTCGCGGGTGAACGGACCGACCAGCGGGTTCGGGCCGCGCCCCACGGCCTCGCCCGCCCGCGCGACGAAGGCGGCGACCGGCGCCATCAGCTCGATCCCGTGACCTTGTGCCAGCAGCGCCTGAACCACCGCCTTGCGCGCGCGCTGCCGGCCGCGGAAGGCGTGGACGATCGCCCGCACCATGGCGCGCACCCGGCCCTCGACAGAGGGATCGCCCTCGCCCTGCAGCGCCCGTCCGACCTGGCCGAGGGCGGATTCCATCTCCTCGCGGGCCAGCGCCATCAGCAGCGCGTTCTTGTCGGCAAAATACTGATAGAGCGTGCCGATGCTGACGCCGGCCCGCTCGGCCACCGCGTTGGTGGTGAAGGCCGCCAGGCCGCCCTTCTCCAGAATCTGAGCCGCGGCTTCGACGATCGCCGCGACGGT
This sequence comes from Reyranella sp., assembly GCF_965228225.1. Taxonomy (GTDB): domain Bacteria; phylum Pseudomonadota; class Alphaproteobacteria; order Reyranellales; family Reyranellaceae; genus Reyranella. The sequence goes on from NZ_OZ245801.1 coordinate 267,083, forward strand.
CTGCGCTGCGCGCGCCTGTCGCGGCGATCTCCGTTTGTTTTCAGGGACTTGGCGACGTGTGGCCACGGCGGCACCCGACAGGGGAAGGCGAGTAACGAAATATGAGCATTACTCATATATTCGGCCGCGGCAAGTCATACGGAGGCGTTCGTGCAGTCCCTCGCCACTCTCTATCTCGTCATCCTGCCGCTCGTGATGGGCGCCGCGCTGGCCGAAGGCCTCTGGCAGTCCCGGACGCGGGCCGAGGCCTACGATTGGAAATCCTGGGCCTGCTCGCTGGGCGATCTCGCCGGCCGCCGGCTGCTGGCGTTCATTCCCTACACGTTCGCCGCGCCCTGGCTCGGCTGGATGTATGAGCATCGGCTCTTCACCCAGTCGCTCGACAGCGTCTGGTCCGTGCTGCTGCTCTTCGTCGGGCTCGAATTCTTCTACTACTGGTTCCATCGCGCCAGTCACACCGTGCGCTGGTTCTGGTCGTCGCACTCGGTCCACCACTCGCCCAACCAGTTCAACTTCGCCATGGCCTATCGGCTGGGCTGGATCGGCCGCTTCACCGGCACGTCGCTCTTCTTCACGCCGCTCGTGCTGCTGGGTTTCACGCCGGAGACGGTGCTGACGGCGCTGTTCCTGAACCTGCTCTATCAGTTCTGGATCCATGCCGACTGGATTCCCAAGCTCGGTTTTCTTGAGGGCATCCTCAACACACCGTCCGCGCATCGCGTCCATCACGCGCGGAACCCCGAGTATCTCGACGCCAATTTCGGGGGCGTGCTGATCGTCTTCGACCGCCTGTTCGGCACCTATGTGCCGGAGCGCGACGACCTGCCCTGCGACTACGGACTGGTCTCGCCCGCGGTCTCGTCGCGCAATCCGGTCTTGCTCAACTTCGGTCCGTGGATCGGACTCGTGAAGGACCTCGCCTCGGCGCGGTCGGCTCGGGAAGTCTGGATGTACCTGTTCGGCCCGCCGGGTTGGCGTGCCGACGGAAAAGGCCTGACGGCGGCTGAGCTACGCAAGGCTCGCATACTGCAAACTCAGGAGGCCATGACGTAATCTCCCTTGAGCTGTCCAACCCCGGCCGACAGATTGGGCGGCGAAGGAGAACGCCATGGCCAGGGACAAGGTTTGCGTCGTGATCGGTGCGGGCGATGCGACCGGCGGCGCCATCGCCCGCCGCTTCGCGCGCGAAGGCTATACCGCCGTCGTCACGCGCCGCAGCGCCGATAAGCTTCAGTCGCTGGTGGCGCGCATCGTGGAGGAGGGCGGCCGGGTTCATCCGTTCGGCTCCGACGCCCGCGACGAAACTCAGGTCGAGGCGCTGTTCCGCCAGATCGAAACCGAGATCGGGGAGGTCGAGGTGTTCGTCTTCAACATCGGCGGCAACGTGCGCTTCGACATTCGCGACACGACCTCCCGCGTCTATCGCAAGGTCTGGGAGATGACCGCCTTCGCCGGCTTCCTGACGGCGCGCGAGGCGGCCAAGGTGATGGTGCCGCGTGGCAAGGGCACGATGATCTTCACCGGTGCCACCGCCTCGATCCGGGGCGGCCGCGGCTTCTCGGCCTTCGCCGGCGGCAAGCATGCGGTGCGGGCGCTGGCGCAATCGATGGCGCGCGAGCTCGCCCCCCAGAACATCCATGTCGCGCACGTCATCGTCGACGGCGCCATCGACACCGAATGGATCAAAGCCAATTTCCCCGACCGCTACAATGCCGGCCCCGATGCGATCCTCAATCCCGACGACATCGCCGAAGCCTACTGGCAGCTCCATCGCCAGAAGCGCAGCGCCTGGACCTTCGAGATGGATCTCAGGCCGTGGAAGGAAAGCTGGTAGCAACGAAGCGCGCCACTCCGGTGGCGCTTCGTGATCATGATGCGCCACTGGAGTGGCGCGCTCCTATGACGAGGCCGCCCGCAGCTTCAGCAGGGCCAGCATCATGTCGATGGTCGGCGTCTCAACGTCCGCCAGTTCGCTGAGATCGGCGATCGAATCGGCGAGCGCGTCGATCTCGAGCGGCTTGCCGGCCTGAAGGTCGGTCAGCATCGACATCTTGTGAGCGCCCAGCCCGACCGTGAACGCGATGCGCTTCTCCATCGGCGTCGCCATCGTCGCCCCGAACTTCGCGGCAACGGCTTCGGCCTCCGACATCATGCGGCGCGCGATCTCGACGGCGCCGGCGCTGCGGCCGATCCCGCCATTGTCCGCAAGCGTCAGCACCGCGATCGGGTTCCAGGTCAGGCTGTTGATCATCTTGCTCCAGATCTCGGCGCGGATGTCGGTCTTCACCGGTGCATCGAGGCCGGCCTCGGTCATCGCCGCGCTGAGCGCCGTGACACGCGCCGAGCACGAGCCGTCGGGCTCGCCCAGCGGCAGGTAACAGACTTCGTTCTCGAGATGCGCCACGCCGGGTTCTGGCACGGCGCCGCCCGCCCAATAGGCGCAGCCGAGCGCCCGCTCGGGACCGAAGGTCGACCATTGCGTGCCGCCCGGGTCCATGCGCTTCAGGCGGCTGCCCTCGAACGGACCGGCGAGTTTGTGAAAGAACCAGTAGGGTGCGCCCGTGGTCGGCGGAATGAGCGCCGTCTGCGGGCCGAGCAGCGGCATCACCTTGTCGAGGGCCGCGAGATACTGGTGCGTCTTCAGGGTGATGAAGACGACGTCCTGCGGCCCCAGCTCGGCGGGATCGTCGGTCGCGTTCACCCTGACCGTGAAATCCTCGTGCGGAGAGATCAGCCGCAGTCCGTTGCGGCGGATGGCGTCGAGATGGGCGCCGCGTGCAATCAGGCTCACTTCGACGCCTTTCACGCGCGCGAGGTGGGCGCCGATAATCCCGCCGATCGAGCCGGCGCCGTAGAGGCAGATCTTCATGGCTGGCAGACTAGATGCTTCACGGTCTCTGCGGAACTGGCGTCCGGTGCGGTCGTTGTTTCGCCAAATCCTGAGAACGAGGAGGAGCGGGCAATGACCGCGCAGACCGTCGACACCAGCAAACTCTGGGACATGATCAAGGACATCCGGTTCGGCATGCTGACCGTGCGGGGCGCCGACGGGCACCTTTATTCGAGGCCGATGACCACTCAGAACGGTGCGGCCGATCAGGGCGGCGTCATCTGGTTCTTCATGTCGCGCTCCGGCCAGCCCCTGGCCGACATCACGTCATCGCCCGACGTGAACGTGGCCTACGCCGATCCCGACTCCGACAAGTACGTCTCGGCCAGCGGGAAGGCTCGCCTCCTCGAGCATCCGGTGAAGAAGCAGGAATTGTGGAGCGAGGCCGCCAAGGCCTGGTTCCCGGGCGGGGTCGACGATCCCGATCTGGCCCTGGTCGCAGTCCTCGTCGCCGAAGCCGAGTACTGGGACGTGAAGGCCAACAAGGCCGTCCAGATCTTCAAGCTGGCCAAGGCCGCGCTGACCGGGGAGGAGCCGACCGATCTGGCCGAGCATCGCCGCGCCCGCATGCGCTGACGCGGCAGGCGGGGTGCCTCAGCGGCGCGGCGTCGTCGCCGCGCCCACGCCGGCACCCACGGCGCCGCCCACCAGGGCGCCGGGCAGCAGGCCGATCGGGGTGAGGGCGCCCACCAGCGCACCGGTGCCGGCGCCGATGCCGCCGCCCGTCACAGCCCGTTGGCCCCAGGTGTCGCCACAGGCGGCGAGGGTGAGAGCCAGGAGGGAAATGCCGACGACCTTCATCATAGTGCTCAACTCCGTTGCGTGCCTGAAAAGGCCTTTCGAGTATGTGAGGTTTCCACAAATGGCCGCTCTGCGGTGTGTCCTCCTGGTGACTTTGGCCTGGCTCGGCCCAAGCTTTCCGATCCGGGCGCAGACGGTGGGAGGCTTCGACTACGCGCCTCAGTACGACTTTTCCGAATTCTGGGCGGCGACCGACGGCCGCCTCTTCCAGGTGATCGTGGCGGGCAATCCGTTTCCGCAATGGCCGGTCGAGGAGGTGAAGCAGAGGCTGTTGCCGGTGATGCAGGCGAACAAGCCGAGGCCGGCGCTCACCTTCACCTACCAGTCTCCCCCCGAGGAACTGCGACCAAGCTATCGACTGGTGCTCGTCTTCTCGCCCGCCAACGACCTCACGGCGGCACGCGTCTGTGCGGGCCAGTATTTCCTGAAGCCGCCCACGCCGGGCCGGGTCTACGTGTTCGGCGTCTATTGTCGCAACGACCTCGCCCTTTCCCAGACGACGGCGTGGACGCAGGCGACCGGGCCCGACGATCCGCGGCTCGGCCAGATGTTCGCGCAACTGTTCATGGTCCTGTTCGACGACCGGCGCTGGCAGCGTTTCCCCTTCAATCCGTGGTTTGCCCGCTAGACGATCCGGCCTAAGAGAGAAGCGACATCAGGGGGATCTCTTGGGTACCGACGTTGAAATCTGGATGCTCTTCGCGCCGTTCTGGCTGCTGGGCATGTTCGCGGCGCTGGGCGCCCTTTGGCACTTCGTGCAATTCCTGAGCGTGCACGCGAAGGCGCACGCGGCCGGGCACGTTCCGAAAAAGTACCAACTCGGCTCACGCCTCCAGCCCCATGAGACTACGGCCCAGGGGCACCATCATTTCACGCGAGCCAAGACCGCCTTGCTGCTGTTTGTCGGCTTCGTGGCTTTGGGACTGGTGGCCGGCGTCCTGTGGACGCTCTGGCGGGGCTAAGTCCCCACCGTCATTCGGCCACCAGCCCCACGACCTCATAGTGGCCAAGGTCCGCGGTCGGACCGGCAATCAGAACCTGTTGATCGCAGGCAGTCAGGACCAGGACGAGCAGGCCGAGTGAAGCCAGGACCCTGCGGAACATGACGAAATCCTCCATCTGCCCGAGGAACGCCCGCCGTTTGCCTTTGGTTGCCGGGTTTTGCAGTGTGCGTGCCTGAGATTGTGGAAAACGGGGCGGGGGCCCGAGTCTGAACCATGACCCGACGTCGGATGCTGCGCCGTATCGCCTATGTGCGGCGCAACCGCTGCAGCGCGCTGGTGGCAGCGCTCACCTTCTTCATCCTGCTCAACCCCCTGCTGGCCGTCTCGGCGATCGGCGGCTCTATGCTCGGGGTGGCGTTGTTTGCCGTGCTGGTCCTGGCCGTGTGGGCGCTGCGACTCGAACGGCCTGTTCTCTGGGGGCTGGGCGTATTCGGGTTCATCACCGTCGATACGCTGATCGCCGATCGGATGGGCTACAGCGGGCTGCGGCCGATCGCGCTCGGTGCCACGGCGCTCTTCGTGGGGGCGATCACCATGGCGCTCCTGGCCTATGTGCTCGACCGCCGGCCGATCACGACCGACAAGGTGTTCGGCGCCGTGGCGGCCTACATCCTGATCGCCATGTCCTTTGCCAGCCTGTTCGGCTTCCTCCAGGTGTTCCAGGCCGACGCCTTCACGGCAGCCATTGCCCACGGTCCGGACGGCAAGCTCAACTGGTCGGACCTGATGTACTTCTCCTTCACCGTGCTGACCTCAACCGGCTTTGGCGAGATCACGCCGGCGACACCGATGGCCCGATCGCTGATCGTGATCGAGCAGGTGCTGGGCGTGATGTATGTCGCCTTCCTGATCGCGCGTCTGGCCAACCTGTACGGCTCGCCGAAGCATCTGCGGTAGCGACGCCCAATCTCGCTCTGCGCATCGTCCAAAAGCCCTCGGCCGCGCTATACTCTCCGGCAAAACCGGATGAGGAACGCCATGGCAATCGCGGCTGAAGCGACACCGACAAGCGAGAGCGTCAACAGTGTTGAGCAGTGGGACGTCATCGTGATCGGTGCGGGCCTTTCTGGCATGTACCAGCTGCTGAAGCTGCGTCAGATGGGCTTCAAGGCGCGGGTCTACGAGGCGGGCGGCGGTGTCGGCGGCACCTGGTACTGGAACCGCTATCCCGGCGCGCGCTTCGATTCCGAGAGCTGGACCTATGGCTTCTCCTTCTCGCCCGAAGTGCTGAAGGAGTGGGACTGGAAGGAGCATTTCTCCGGCCAGCCCGAGAACCTGCGCTATTGCGAATTCATCGCCGACAAGTTCGACCTTCGCCGCGACATCACCTTCAACACGAGGGTGAAGGCCGCGCACTGGGACGAGGCGGCCAACGAGTGGGAGGTCACCTTCGAGACCGGTGGCCGCGCCCGCGCCCGCTTCCTCGTCACCGCGATCGGGCCGCTGTCGTCGCCCACCATGCCGACCATTCCCGGCATCGAGGATTTCAAGGGCGAGTCCTGGCATACCGGCCTGTGGCCGCATCACCCCGTCAGCTTCGAGGGCAAGAGGGTCGCCGTGATCGGCACCGGCGCCTCGGGCGTGCAGGCCATCACCGAGATCGCCAAGACCGTGGGGGAGCTCACCGTGTTCCAGCGCACGCCCAACTGGTGCACGCCGCTGCGCAACAGCAGGATCGAGCCCGAGACGATGGCCGACATCCGCGCGCGCTACGACCAGATCTTCGCGCAGTGCCGCGAGAACTGGGGCTGCTTCGTCCATACCGCCGATCCGCGCCATTCGACCGATGTGACACCGGAAGAGCGCGAGGCCTTCTTCGAGAAGCTCTACAGCATGCCGGGCTTCGCCTTTTGGCAGGGCAATTTCCGCGACGTGCTGATGGACCAGGCCGCCAATGATGCGCTGACGGAATTCGTGACCAAAAAGATCCGCGCCCGCGTGAAGGACCCGAGGATCGCCGACAAGCTGATCCCGACCAACCACGGCTACGGCACGCGCCGCGTCCCGCTCGAGAGCGGTTACTTCGAGGTCTACAACCAGCCCAACGTGAAGCTGGTCGACATCCGCGAGACGCCGATCGAGCGCATCACCGAGACCGGCCTGCGCGTCGGCGGTGTCGATTACGAGTTCGACATGATCATCTACGCGACCGGCTTCGACGCCATCACCGGCGCCTTCGACCGCATCGACTTCGAGGGCCGCGGCGGCGCGAAGCTGCGCGACAAGTGGGCCGACGGGCCGCACACTTATCTCGGCCTCAACGTCGTGGGCTTTCCCAACATGCTGACCCTGGTCGGCCCGCACAACGCGGCGACCTTCTGCAACCTGCCGCGCTGCATCGAGCAGAATGTCGAGTTCGTGTCGGATCTGCTGGGCTACATGCGCGACAAGGGACTGACCCGCATCGAGGCGACACCGGAGGCCGAGACGACGTGGACGGCGCACGTCTACGAGACGGGCTCCCGGCTGCTCCTCACCAAGGTCGATTCCTGGATGACCGGCGTGAACAAGAACGTGCCCGGCCGCCTCAAGCGCACCTTCATGGCCTATGCCGGCGGCGCACCGAAATATCGCCAGAAGTGCGAGGAGATCGCGGCGAATGGTTACGAAGGGTTTGCGTTGAGGTGACGAAGCGGAGCCTGGTCCTCACCGCGCGCCGCGCACCAGGCGGCCCGGACGGGCGCCGGTGAAGTCGCCGGCGCGATAGGTCACGTCGCCGCTCACGATCGTGGCGACATAGCCTTCGGCCTTCTGTTCCAACCGCCGCCCGCCGCCCGGCAGGCTGTGCACGGGTCGAGGAGCCGAGACCTTGAGACGGTCGAGGTCGATCACGTTGAGGTCGGCCTTGTAGCCGACCTGCAGCCGCCCGCGATCTCCCAATCCGACCGCGCGCGCCGGCACGTCGGTGAGTTGCTGGATCGCCCAGGGCAGGGGCCAGCGCTCGCCCTTGCGATCGCGCGTCCAGTAGGTAAGGGCGTGCGTGGTGTAGCTCGCGTCGCAGATCAGCCCGTAATGCGCGCCGCCGTCGCCCAGTGCCATCACCGTATGCTCGTGACGCAGCATGCTGGCCATGTTGGCGTCGGAGCAGTCCGTGTAGTTGGCGCCGGGGTGAAACAGGATGGTGCGCCCGTCGCCGCTCACCAGCAGATCATAGGCAAGTTCGAGCGGCGTGATCGCGAGTTTTGCGGCGCGGGCGTCGAGGCGCTGGTCGGCCGGCGGCGTGTAGTCGGGGGGATCGCCCAGCATGAACATGTTGGCCACGCTGCGCATGAAGGCCAGCATCTGGGGATTGCGATAGGTCGGCTGCTCCTGCAGGAGCTTCGCCTTCAGCGCCGGATCGCGCAGCCGGGCGAGCTTGGCGTCGAGCGGCAGGCCCTCGACCTCGCGATAGCTGGGGCAGGTCGAGAAAGGGTGGAACGACAGCTCCAGCCCGTAGAGCACGGCGACCGGCCGCGCCGCGACCTGGCCGCGGATCGGCAGGCCGTCGCGATGGGCGCGTTCGATCTCGCGCAGCAGCGTCTGCCATCGTCCGGGATAGAGCGAGAGATCGAGCAGCGTGAAGGAGAGTGGCCGGCCCGAAAGTTCGACGAGCCGGCGCAGCATGGCGAACTCGGTCGCCCCCTCCGCCGTGGTGTCCGCGAAATCGTCGAGCAGCTGGATCACACCCTTGCCGGCGCGCCGCATGCCGCGCGCGATCGCCGCCAGCTCTTCCTCGCCCGCGGTGATGGTCGGCGTCAGGGCACCATCGGGTGTGCGATGAAACAGCGAGCGCGACGTCGAAAAGCCAAGCGCGCCGGCGTCCAGACCTTCCTGAACGAGCTTCGCCATCTCCGCCATGTCCGACGCGCTGGCCGGTTCACGGTCGACGCCACGCTTGCCCATCACGAAGACGCGCAGCGGCGCATGCGGCACCTGCGTGGCGAAGTCGATGTCGCACTGGCGCTTCGACAGCGCCTCGAGATAGTCGGGAAAGCTCTGCCAGTTCCACGGCACGCCCTCGCGCATCACGAGCTCGGGAATGTCCTCGACACCCTCCATCACGTTCATCAGCGTGTCGCGGTCCTCCGGGCGGCAGGGCGCGAAACCGACGCCGCAATTGCCCATCAGCACCGTCGTGACGCCATGGCCCGATGAGGGCGAAAAGCGATCGTCCCAGGTGACCTGGCCGTCATAGTGGGTGTGTATGTCGACGAAGCCCGGCGTGACCGCGAAGCCCCTGGCGTCGATCTCCTCGCGACCGCTGCCGTCGATATCGCCAATCGCGGCGATCCTTCCGTCGTGGATGGCGACATCGGCTTCGCGCGGTTCGGCCCCGGTGCCGTCGATCACCGTCCCGTTGCGCACGATCAGATCGTATGAGGCGGCCATGGCGTCCTCCCGCAAGAGTTGCTCCTCGTTTGCTAGCACTCCAGAGGCGGGAAGTGAAACACCCACACGAAAACGCCGGAACCTCGCGGTCCCGGCGTCACCATCGAGATATGCAGAAATGCTCAGCGGATGATCGTCACCTGGAGCGCGGTCTGCACGCTGTACACCGTGGTGATCTGCGTGCCCGGCTTGATCGTCTTCAGCGCCGCCTTGCCCGCCTCGCTCACCACCTGCGGCATCTGGATGACCTCGCCGCTGTCGGGCGAGGGCTTGTCGGGTTCGCCGCCCGAGGCGTTGATCAGGAACACCGTGTTGGTCGCGAGGTCGACCTTGGTGCACATGCCGGCCATCGACCACAGGCGGATGCGCTCCCGCGCGCCGGGGATGCCCTCGATGCGGGCGCCTTGGGCCATCATCGCCGTGGCGCGCGCCGTGACGGCGGGCGTGGTCGGCGCGATCAGGAAGTCGACATAATCGTACCACTGCACGTCGACGATCTGGCCGACACGCAGCGCGCCGTAGTTGGTGACCAGGTCGGCGGCCTTCATCTTCACACGGCCGAGATCCTGCCAGACGATGACGAAACCGCGTGTCCTCTCGTCGATGCTGTAAATCGTGCCGCGCTTGAAGTTCTGATAGGTCGATGAAATGTAGAGGTCTTCCTGCGCCATTGCGGAGAACGGCAGGACAGGCAGCGCAGCGGCCGAGAGCGCAGCGCTTCCCAGCAGCTTCAGAGTCGAACGGCGATTCGTTTGCATCGATATCTCCCCCTCTCATCGCGCAGGATGATCGGCTCCGGCGCGGTCATGGTCGGCCTCCGAACAGACGCGCGGTTTATGCCGACGAAAGAATTGTGCGGCAACTCCCTTTGCAGCATTTCTGCGGCTGCGAGCCGGTAAACGCTCGTGCCGGGTGTCAGAAAAACGTGACTTGAACCCGGGAGGGCCTGGGCCGGTTATGGCGGAGGAAGGATCGTGCCATGTCCCCTGTGAGCGCCCTGCTGTCCGTTGCCCACGCTTTGCCTCCCCACCGGCTGCTGCAAACCGAAGCAGCGGAGGCGGCGCGGGGCATGTTTGCCCATCGCTATGCCGCCTTCGAACGGATGGCGCCGGTCTTCACAACCTCCGGCATCGAGTCGCGATACACGGTGAAGCCCCTCGACTGGTATTTCACCTCGCTGGGATGGCCAGAGCGCAATGCCGCCTATCTCGCGGGCGCGCAGGACCTGTTCATCGAGGCCGCGACGCGGGCGCTTGCGGCGGCCGGGTGCGTTGCGTCCGAGGTCGACACGATCGTCACCATCTCCTCGACCGGCGTCGCAACGCCGAGCCTCGAGGCGCGCGTCGCCGGGCGGATGGGCTTCCGCGCCGATGTCGAACGGGTGCCGGTGTTCGGACTGGGCTGCGCCGGCGGAGTCTCGGGCCTGGCGATCGCCAGCCGGTTGGCGGCGGCGCGACCGGGTGCAACCGTTTTGCTGGTGGCCATTGAGATCTGTACCGCGGCTTTCCGCATGGACCAGCTCACGCCCGCGAACATGGTGGCGACCGCTCTGTTCGGTGACGGCGCCGCCGCCTGTATCGTCCGTGCCGACCCGGGTGAACCGGGACTCGCCCGCATCGAAGGGGCCGGCGAGCATCTCTGGCCCGACACGCTCGACATCATGGGCTGGAAGGTCGATCCGACGGGACTGGGCGTCATCTTCGACCGATCCATTCCTCCTTTCGCCGAGCAGGAAGTCGGGTCGGCAGTGGACGCGATCCTGGCACGCCTCGGCCTCGCGCGCGCCTCGGTCGATCGCTTCGCCTGCCATCCCGGCGGCGCCAAGGTGATCACCGCCCTGGAAACGACGCTGCGTCTGGCGCAAGGCACGCTCGACCATGAACGAGAGGTGCTTCGCCAGTACGGCAACATGTCGGCGCCGACCGTGCTGTTCGTGCTGGAGCGCCTGGCCGCCGCCGGGCTGCCGCCGCGCACGGTGCTCACGGCGCTGGGGCCGGGTTTCACCTGCAGCGCGCTGTCGCTCGCCCGCGCCGCCTGAGGATCCTGCAATGGACTGGGCCGCGCTGATCCTGGGGCTCGTGACGGCTCAGCGCCTGGGCGAACTCGTGCTGGCCCGCCGCAACACCCGTCGCCTGTTGGCGAATGGGGCGCACGAAGTCGGTGCGGCGCACTATCCGCTGATCGTCGCGCTTCATGCCGCCTGGCTGCTTGGCCTCTGGTATCTTACGGTGTATCCCGCGCCCGCAGACCAGCACATCGAGCCGCTCTGGCTTGCTGCCTTCATCCTCCTGCAGCTGGGCCGTCTCTGGGTGATCGCTTCGCTGGGAGAGCGCTGGACGACGCGCATCATCGTGCTGCCGGGCGCGCCGCTGGTGCTGCGCGGGCCCTATCGCTTCGTATCGCACCCGAACTATTGGGTGGTGGCCGGCGAGATGCTCGTCCTGCCGCTGGTTTTTGGCCTGCCGGGGTACGGGTTCGTCTTCTCGGCGCTCAATGCCGCGGTGATGTGGATCCGCATCAGGGCGGAGGCAGCGGCGCTCCGGCCTCAGTAGGACGCCAGAACTTCGATCTTGGTGTTCGCGATGATGAGGCGCTTGGCGAGCAGGCGTGCGAGATTGCCCATGATATGCTCGCACGCACGGGGGTGGAGATTCCGAAAGCTGGCGAAGGCATCGAGTGACAGTTCGAGGCAAGCGACCGCCGTGTCGGCCCAGACGTCCGCTGACCTCGTCGTTTCGAGCAGCGCCATCTCCCCGACGGCCATGCCCGCCGACAGCGTCGCGAGACGCAGGCCCCCCGGCAACCTGACGCTCACGACGCCGCTCACGACGAACAGCAGCGTGGTCGCCTGTTCGCCGGCCGAGATCATGCGCTCGCCGATCCGGTAGTGGTGCGGGGTCATCAGCTCGGAAAGTGCCGATAGTGCCGTCGGGTCGAGACCGGCCAGCAGTTGTTGTTCGCTGAGAGCGGTTGGCTTCTCGACGTCGAGCGCTCCGGCCTCGCTTTGAATGATGCGGTCCTCCGCCCACTCGATGGCTTCGTCGAGCAAGGTGATGCTGCGCACACCGGCCTTGCCGACCAGCCACTCGCCAAGCGCAGCTTCGACGGGTGTGCCCTTCGTAATGCCGCAGAACACGACATCGACTTCTGCACGAGAAAGGTCGTCCAGGATGTCGGCCATCAACTGCAGGGCCGCCTCGCTGACCGACGGGACGCGACGCAGATCGACGATGAGATACGCCAACTCCGGCGGGAGGCCGCGGACCCGCCGCGAGATATACTCGGCGTTCGCAAAGCTCAACGCCCCTGTGAGCTCCACGATGGCACACTTGGCGTGGTGAGCTTCCAGGATGGCCTGCTCGCGTGGCCGGCGGTTGCGGCGGGACGAGACGCTGCCGACATCGTAGCTGGCCGCGATGCAGGTCCGCACGTCGCCAACCCTGTTGAGCATGTGGAGGCCGTAGTGCGTCGAGAGGGCCTCGCAGGTGCGTAGCCCGCGGACGCTGTTGCCCTGGTCGTCGATGCGCGGCGAATAGGTGCCGAGGCCAAGTTGCGAAGGGAGCGCGGCCACGATGCCGCCGCCCACGCCGCTCTTGGCCGGGATGCCGACGCGATAGACCCAGCGGCCTGCCGAATCGTACATGCCCGAGCTGGTCATGACCGAGAGCGTGCGCGCGACGGCGTAGGACGAGACGACCTGCTCGCCGGTCAGCGGATTGCGGCCCTTGTGCGAGAGGGTTGCCGCCATGACCGAGAGGTCGCGCGCCGACACGCGCAGCGCGCACTGGCGAAAGTAGACGTCGAGAACCTGATCCACGTCGCCCAGCAGAACGCCGTGATTGCGCAGGAGGTAGGCGATGGCGCGGTTGCGATCGCCGGTCGCCCGCTCCGACTGGAAGGTCGCCTCGTCCAACTCGAGGCGACGTCCGGCGAAGCGGCTCAGCGCGTCGTGCAGCCGCGCAAAGGCGCCGTCGCCCTCGCTTTCGCAGATCAGGCCCGTGCAGGCGATCGCGCCGGCATTGACCATCGGGTTGAAGGGCCGGTTGTCGGATCGAAGCCGGATGGAGTTGAAGGCATCGCCGCTCGGCTCGACGCCCACCACGGTTTCGACGCGATCGGGGCCGACCGTCTCGAGGGCGACGGCGAAGACGAAGGCCTTTGAGATCGACTGGATGGTGAACTCGACCTTGCTGTCGCCGATTTCGTAGACGAAGCCGTCGACCGTGGTGACGGCGATGCCGAAGTCGGCAGGATTCGCGAGCGACAGTTCGGGAATATAGGAGGCGACTTCGCCGCTATCGTCTTTCGAGAAGTCGGAATGGCAACGCGCCAGGAAGCGCGCGAGGGGAAGCTCGGCGGAGGACATCTGGAGCCAATCCATTCTGTTCACGGAGACCGAGCTGGTTGAGTGTCAGTCTTCACGGAGCGGAGCAAGCATCATGCCGCGACTGGGAGGTAGAGCCATGATCACCTATTTCGTCGCGATGATCTCGCGCACGCGTGTGGCAAGCGCTTCCATGGTGAAGGGCTTGGTGATGAGCGTCATCCCCGCGTGCAGCGAGCCGGCGGCGAGGGCTGCGTTCTCGGCATAGCCCGTCATGAACAAGACCTTGAGATCGGGGCGAAGGGCACGGGCCGCGTCCGCGACCTGGCGGCCGTTCAGTCCGGGTAGCCCGACATCGGTGATCAGCAGGTCGATGCGCTGCGCCGACTGCACGATCTCCAGGCCCTGCGGACCGTCGACTGCCTCGATGGCGCGGTAGCCGAGATCGGCCAGCACTTCGACGACCAGGCCGCGAACCACGGGCTCGTCCTCGACGACCAGGACGGTCTCGCCGGTTTCGGCTGACGCGGGCCCGGCCGCATCCTCGGCGGCCTCGTCGTCGGCGTCTCCGCGGAAGCGCGGCAGGCAGAGATGAACGGTCGTGCCCCGGCCGGGCTGGCTTTCGATCTCGACATAGCCTTCGGACTGGCGCGCGAAGCCGTAGATCATGGACAGGCCGAGGCCGGTCCCCTGGCCGATCGGCTTGGTCGTGAAGAAGGGCTCGAACGCGCGGGCGACGGTTTCGGCATCCATGCCGGTGCCGCTGTCGGTGACCGAGATGCAGACATAGTCGCCGGCCGCCCTGTCGGCATGCGCGGCCGCGGCCACCTCGCCGACCTCCATGTTGTGGGTCGCGATGACGAGTTGTCCGCCTTCGGGCATGGCATCGCGCGCGTTGATCGCGAGGTTCAGGATCGCGGATTCCAGCTGATTGGCGTCGCAGCGAGTCAGCCAGAGTCCGTCGGCCAGCCGCAATTCGAGATCGATCCTCTCGCCCAGCGTCCGCCGCAGCAGCTCCTCCATCGAACCCACCAGCGGGTTGATGTGGACCGGGCGGGGATCCAGCGGCTGGCGGCGCGCGAAGGCCAGCAGACGGTGGGTGAGGGCGGCAGCGCGATTGGCCGACGTCATGGCGCCGGTGATGAAGCGGTCGAGGTCGCCCAGCCGGCCCTGGCTGATACGCCGCTGGACGAGGTCCAGGCTGCCGGTGATGCCTTGCAGCAAATTGTTGAAATCGTGGGCGATGCCGCCGGTGAGCTGGCCGATCGCCTCCATCTTCTGGGCCTGACGCAAAGCCTCCTCCGTCGCGCGCAGTTCAGCGGTCCGCGCCTCGACCCGTGCTTCGAGCGTGGCGTTGAGGGCGCGCAGCGCTGCCTCCGCCTCGCCGCGCTCGATCACCTGGCGGGTCCGTTCGGCGACCTCTTCCATGAAGGCGACCTCGTCGGGTTGCCAGCGACGGACGGGCCGGTCGTTGAGATAGACGATCGTGCGCAGGCGTCCGGCGCGCACGAAGGGCACGACCAGAACGGCGCGCGTGTCGACCGCGCGCGCGGTGGCACGCGTCTCCTCCTCGTCGCTCAGCGGATCGGTCTGCAGGTCGTTCACCACGACCGTCTCGCCGGCCCCGAGCTTCTTGACGATCTTGACGCCGAAGGCGCGGGCAGGGACCCGGCCGAGAAGCGGCTGCGCACGGCCGTCGGTCCAGCAGACCGAATAGTCGAACACGTCCTCGACCGGATCGAGATGGCCGTAGCCCACGCGGCTGACGCCGAAGAAGCGGCCCATCAGGGCGCAGGCTTCGTCCAGCGCCTTGTCCGTGTCGTTGCCGCGCAAGGCATCGCTGAGTTCGAGCATGAAGGCGTGACGCGCCTCGGCGATCTTGCGGGCGCTGATGTCGATGGCGGTGCCGACCGCGCGGTAGCACCTGCCGTCCGCGTCGAACAGACCTTTGCCCTTTGCCGCGATCCAGCGGACCACGCCGTCGTCGTGGCCGATCGTCCGGTACTGCACGTCGTAGGTTGCCCGGATCGCGGGATCGAGGGCCGCGCCGAACGCCCGCGTGGTGACGTCGCGGTCTTCGGGGTGGAGGCCGGCGTAGAAGTCGTCGAGCGTGCAGACGGCGTCGGGTGAAAAGCCGAACATGGCCTTGGTGCGGGGCGACCAGGCCATTGTATCGGTGGTGAAGTCGACGTCCCAGATGCCGATCTCAGCCGCCTCCGTGGTCAGTCGCAGCGATTCCTCGCTCAGCAGCGACTGCCGCTCGGCCTCCTTGTGGGCCGTGATGTCGTGGCCGCCGACGAAGATGCCGTAGACCGTGCCAGCCTCGTCGCGCATCGGCTCATACAGGAAGTCGATGAGGCGCGTGCTGGAATCGTTGCTGAGGCGAACCGGCATGGCCCGTGCGATGAAACGCTCGCCGGTGCGGTATACCCGGTCCAGCAGTTCGTAGAAGCCCTGGCCCTCGAGCTCCGGCAGGGCGTCGCGCACGCTGCGGCCGATGAAGTCGCGCGGGCCGGCGATGGCGAGGTAGGCTTCGTTCACGTACTCGTAGACGTGGTCGGGGCCGCTCAGGACGGCGATGAAGCCGGGTGCCTTCCGGAACATGCGGCGCTGGCGCTCGATCTCAGCCATCAGCCGCTGCTCGGTAATCACCTTCTCGGTGGTTTCGCTGCAGACCACCAGCACGCCGCCCACGCCGCAGGGGGCCTCGGCGTCGTCGATCGGACTGTAGCTGTAGGTCCAGTAGACGTCCTCGCGGAGCCCATTGCGGGTGATCGGGACCAGGTGGTTCTCGTTCCAGGTGGCGCCTCGACCGGCCATTACCTGCTCGATCTGCGACCCGATGATGGGCCAGATCTCCTCCCACACGGCGCGGCCGGGCCGGCCGAGCGAGGACGGATGGCGTTCCGGCCCGATCGATCGCCGATAGGCGTCGTTATAGAAGCAGATGAGGTCCGGGCCCCACCAGATGTACATCGGGTGGCCGCAGTTCAGCATCAGCCGGACCGCGGTCCGCAGCGACTGCGGCCATCCGGCCGGGTCGCCGAGCGGGGTAGCCTTCCAGTCATGCGTCCGCATGAGCGCGCCCATCTCGCCGCCCCCGGCAAGAAAGGTCGTGTCGCGCTCGCCTGCAGTCATGGCGGGACAGTATCGATTCGCGCCCGGCCCGCAAGTATGGCCGCGGACGGGACGCCTCAGATCACCCGCTGGGTGCGGGCGAAGGCCATGTAGAGGTCGTGGGCCCGCGCGGCGATCGGGCCGGGCTGCAGGTCGCGGTCCTCGTAGCGGCTGACGGGTTGCACCTTGCCGGCATTGCCGGTGGTGAACATCTCGTCGGCTTCTTCCAACTCCGCCGGACGGATCGTGCGCTCCTCGACCGTGATGCCGGCCGAGCGCAGCAGCTTGACCGTCCGGTAGCGCGTGATGCCGGCCAGGAAGCTGCCGTTCGGCACCGGCGTCGCGACCACGCCGTTGCGGGCGATGAAGAGGTTGGAGCTGCAGGTCTCGGCCACGTTTCCGAGCGGGTCGAGCACGACGCCGTTGTTGAAGCCGCGCTTCAGCATCTCGGCGACACCGCGCGAGGAATTGGGATAGAGGCAGCTCGCCTTGGCGTCGGTCGGCGCGGTCTCGGGCGCGGGCCGGCGAATGCTGCGGCACAGGCCCAGGGTCAGCGGCGTGCCGGCGCGCATCGGCGAGACATAGGTGCAGAGCAGGAACTGCGCGGAGTCAGGATCGACTGAGATCGGACCGGCACCGCCCTTGCCGGCCCAGAACATCGGGCGGACATAGAGTTCGGCCTTGGGACCGAAGCGGCGCACGCTCTCGTGCATCAGCTTCAGGATCTCTTCCGGCGTCTGGGTCGGGTTGAGGCCGATGGCGCGGGCCGAACGGACGACGCGTTCCGCATGGAGGTCGAGGTCGGGGCCGCACCCCTCGAAGGCGCGGCCGCCATCGAATACCATGGAGCCCAGCCAGAAGGCATGGTCGCGTGGCCCCAGGATTGCAGGGTTGCCCTCGTGCCAGGTGCCGTTCCAGTAGGTGAGCGTGTCCATTCTATCCTCGTCGTCCCTCGAAGCGCGCGGACATAGCAGACGATGAGCGGTGCGGCCATCCTCGCCTTGGGCGCGGCCTTCTGCTTCGCGCTGGCGCTGATTCTGACGCAGTTCGGCTTGCGGACGATGCCCTCCTGGCGCTCGCCGCTCTATTCCATTGGCGGAGCACTCGTCGTTGCCTGGATGGCCGCGATCGTCTTCGTGGACTGGAGCACTTTCAATCCTGACGCGGCGCTGATCTTCGCCGGCGTCGGTTGCATCTTCCCCGTGGTCGTCTCGATCCTCTCCGTGCGCTCGAACGAGCGGCTGGGACCGGCGGTGGCCGGAGCCGTGGGCAATGTGACGCCGATCTTCGCTGTACTCGGGGCGGTGCTGTTCCTCGGTGAGCATCTCAGCCTCCTGCAACTGGCCGGCCTGGCGATGGTGGTGGGCGGCGTGGCACTGCTGGCGTTGCGCGGCGGGACCGGCGGTCGCCACTGGTCGGTCTGGGTCCTGGGTCTGCCGCTGGCGGCGGCGCTGGTGCGTGGCGCCATCCAGCCGGCGATCAAGACCGGGCTCGCGCTCTGGCCGGAGCCGCTGGCCGCCGCCGCCATCGGCTATGCGCTCTCCTCGGTCGTGATCGTCTCGCTGGTCGGGCGGCGCGCCGTGAGGGCAGGGCCGGCGATGCGCAGCGGAGTGCTGTGGTTCCTGGCCGTCGGATTCGCCAATGGCATGGCGACCTTCCTTCTCTATGCAGCCCTCGGGCTGGGCTCCATCACGGTGGTCGCACCGCTGGTCGCGCTCTTTCCGCTCATCGGCGTCGTGATGAGCTGGATCTTCCTGCGCGGCGAGCGGCTTCATGCCGTCGGACTGCTCGGCATCATGGTGAGCGTGGCGGGCGTGATCATTCTCCTGATCGGCGCAAGCTGAGGGTGGCCGAAAAGAGGCTGAAAGCGCGCACTAATTCCCCAGGTGAGATGGCCACGTCGGGCGGCTCCGATACGTATCTCTGTAGGACGCGGCGTTGCTGCCGCGCAGAACGGAGGCAGACAATGATGAAGCGTATCGCTCTCACCGTACTCGCCGCCACCGCCACTTTCACGATGGCGGCGCTTGCACCGGCGGTCGTCACACCGGCAGCCGCCCAGTCCTTCGGCGTCTGGATCGGCACTCCACAGCCGCAGCGCTATTACGCGCCGCCGCCGCGCTACTACGCGCCGCCGGTTCAGCGGGTCTGGGCGCCGGGCTATTGGACGTGGCATCACGGCCGCCAGGTGTGGGTCGATGGACGCTGGATAAACCAGCGCCCGGCACCGGGTTGGAGTCCGGGCTGGACTCCGGGTTGGGGCTGAAACCAGGGTCCCCTCGAACGACGCTGAGGAGACGGGGCGCTTGGCGCCCCGTTTTCTTTGCTATCGTGCAGGACGACCAGAAAGGGACACCATTCCGCTCCGTTCCTGCTTTTCGGCACCAACGTCTTCGCGGTGGCGAGCTCGCGACGTGGTGCGCAGGGGCGGCCTCGTGCTGGCGTTTTGTCTCTGCGCCACGCCTGCCGCTGCGCAGGCGCCGGTCGGCCAGCAATGCCTGATCAAGGGGAACGTCAACGGCAAGGGCGAGCGCATCTATCATCCGCCCGGCTGCCGCTACTACAACGCGACCGCGATCGACCCCAAGCGGGGCGAGCGATGGTTCTGCAGCGAGCAGGAAGCGGTTGCCGCCGGCTGGCGTCGTACTAAGGTCTGCTGAGGAATGTCGCCGGAGCGCGACGACCCGGAGGAAACAACAATGACGGCCCCGCTCACCATTCGACTGCATCCCGCCGACAATGTCGTCGTCGCACGCATGGACATCCTGCCCGGCACCAATGTCGAGGGAGACGTGGCGGCGGCCACGCGCGTGCCGCCCGGCCACAAGATTCTCACGCGGCCGGTCACGAAGGGCGAGCCGCTGCGCAAGTACAATCAGATCATCGGGTTCGCGACAGAAGATCTCCCGCCCGGGACGCACATTCATACGCACAACTGCGTCATGGGCGACTTCGAGCGCGACTATGCCTTCTGCGCCGATGCACATCCCACCGACTTCATCGTCCCGCCGGCGACCTTCCAGGGATATCGCCGAGCCGACGGACGGGCGGCGACGCGCAACTATATCGGCATCGTAACGACCGTGAACTGTTCGGCCGCAACCAGCCGCATGATCGCCTCGAGACTCGCGCCCGTACTGGGGCAGTTTCCGAACATCGACGGCGTGGTGCCGCTCACGCATGGGGGTGGCTGTGGCATGGCGGCGTCGGGGCTCGAGATGGACGTGCTGCGCCGGACGCTCGCGGGGTATGTCCGGCATCCCAATATGGCCGCGGTCGTGGTGCTCGGCCTCGGCTGCGAAACCAACCAGATATCCGGCCTGATGACGGCCGAGGGGCTGAAGGAAGGGCCGAAGCTCATTCCTCTGGCGATCCAGGACGAGGGCGGCGTGTCCAGGACGGTGATGCGCGCCGTCGATTTTCTGAAGGAGATCCTGCCCGAAGCGAACGACGTGTCGCGTGTGCCGATCCCGGCGAGCGAGCTCATCCTCGCGCTGCAGTGCGGCGGGTCCGACGGCTATTCGGGCATCTCGGCCAATCCGGCCCTCGGGGCGGCGGTCGATCTCCTGGTGCGCAACGGCGGGACGGCGGTTCTCTCCGAAACGCCAGAGATCTATGGCGCGGAGCATTTGCTGACCCGGCGCGCGGTCAGCCGCGAGGTCGGCGAGAAGATCGTGGAGCGCATCCGCTGGTGGGAGGACCACTGCGCCCGAACGGGCGGTGAGATGAACAACAATCCGTCGCCCGGCAACAAGGCGGGCGGGCTGACCACCATTCTCGAGAAATCCCTGGGCGCGGTGGCCAAGGGTGGCACCACCAATCTGGTGGACGTCTACAAGTACGCGGAGCCGATCACCGCCAAGGGCTTCGTCTACATGGACTCGCCCGGCTACGACCCGGTGTCGGCAACGGGGCAGGTCGCGGGCGGCGCCAATGTGCTGTGCTTCACGACGGGGCGCGGCAGCGTGTTCGGCTGCAAGCCGACGCCTTCACTCAAGCTTGCGACGAATACCTCGCTCTATCGGCGCATGACAGACGACATGGACATCAACTGCGGAACGATCGTCGACGGCGAGGAGACGATCCCGGAAAACGGCCGCCGCATCTTCGATCTTATTCTCGCCACGGCCTCGGGCCAGAAAACCAAGTCGGAAATTCTCGGTATCGGGGACGACGAATTCGAGCCGTGGAAGATTGGCGCAACAATGTAGAAGATCTTCGGGAGCCATTTTGAGGTGGGCACGTTACGTCCTTCATATGCGATCCTACGACTCCGAACTTGGCCATGCTTTGCCGGTCCGGCCCGCCGCGGCCCCGGATTTCCCCGCGAGCTTTCACCCCAAATTCCAGGTTGTCGAAGGCGGTAGCCGCGAGCGCTCCGCCAGCGCGCATTTGTGTGCTCGTTCAACTGCCCAGGAGAGAGAGATGGCTACAGGCACGGTCAAATGGTTCAATGGAACCAAGGGCTTTGGCTTCATTCAGCCGGACGACGGCGGCAAGGACGTGTTCGTCCATATCAGCGCGGTCGAACGCTCGGGGCTGAACGGCCTCAACGAAGGCCAGAAGATCGGCTATGAGATAGCCACCGAACGCGGCCGCTCGGCTGCGGTAAACCTCAAGACGGCCGATTAGCCCATGAGAGTCGTTCCCCTCGTCGAGCGTCCCACCCTGGCCGAGCAGGTCTCCGTCTGGGGCTTCGACGAGTGGGGACACCTCAGTCCCGGGCAGACGCTCGACGAGCGGCGGACCAAGGTTCAGGGCAAGATGAACGTCGATCGGGTGCCGATCGCCTTCGTCGCCCTCGGTGACGACGACGGGATCGTCGGCACCGCCTCGCTGATCTTCGACGATCTCGAAGACGATCCGCGCAATCCCTGGCTCGCAAGCGTCTACGTGCCGCCAGCGCATCGCCAGCGGGGCATCGCCTCGGCGCTGGTGAGCGCGGTCGAGGCCGCGGCGCGGCGCATCGGATACGACCGGCTCTATCTCTTCACGACTTCGGCCGCTGCGCTCTATGAGCGCCTGGGCTGGACGGCGCTTGAGCAGCGCGACTATCGCGGCGAACATATCCAGGTCATGGAGAAGTCGCTGTGAGGGAGTCCGCATGCCAGCCGACCTGCATTATCTGTCGCTCGACGAGGTCGCGCGGCGCCTGAAGGCGCGAAAGCTCTCGTCCGTCGAGCTGACCCGTTCGCTTCTCGACCGCATCGACAAGGTCGACCCTGGTCTGCGGAGCTACGCGACCGTCACGGCCGATCGCGCCCTCGCGGATGCGGCCCGCCTCGATGAAGAGACCGGCGCCGGCACCTCGAGGGGCCCGCTGCATGGCGTCCCCATCGCGGTCAAGGATCTCTGCAATACAGAAGGCGTGCCGACGGCTGCCGGCATGGCGATTCACCACGACAACGTTCCGTCACGCGATGCGACGGTGGTTGCCCGTCTCAAGCAGGCGGGCGCGGTGGTCCTCGGCAAGCTGCAGATGACCGAGGGGGCCTATGGCGCGCATCATCCCGGCATCCCCGCGCCCCTCAATCCCTGGAACGCTGCCTACTGGACGGGCTCGTCCTCGTCGGGGTCTGGCGCGGCCACGGCGGCCGGGCTCTGTTTCGCCTCCTTGGGCTCCGACACCGGCGGCTCGATCCGCTTCCCTTCGACCATGAACGGCCTGTCGGGTTTGAAGCCCACCTGGGGGCGCGTGAGCCGCGCCGGCGTGTTCCCGTTGGCGGAGTCCCTCGACCATATCGGCCCGATGGCCCGCAGCGCCCTCGACGCCGCGATCGTGCTCGGCGTGATCGCGGGTGCCGATCCGGACGACCCGACCTCTGTCGGCCTGCCGGTTCCCGACTATGCGGCGTCGGTCGACCAGGGCGTGCGGGGCAGGCGCATCGGATTGCCCTCCGACCTGCATGGGCTCGACGAGGACTCCAGGCGCGCCCTCGACGGCGCCGTCGTGGTGCTGCAGAAGGCGGGTGCGACGATCGTCGACGTGAAGCTGCCCGACGGTTTCGATCAGGGCGCGCGCGACTGGGTGCCCCTGTGCGGTGTCGAAGCGGCGCTGGCCCATGACGCCACCTATCCGTCGCGGGCCTCCGAATACGGCCCGGTCCTGTCCGGCCTGCTCGACCAGGGACGCCACCTCTCGGCCGTGGAGTTTGCCCGCATGCAGTTGCGCCGCGCGGCGCTCACCGGCCACCTCAATCGCCTGCTGGAGTCGGTCGATCTGCTCCTGATGCCGGTGATGGCCAGGGCCGTGTGGTCGACCGAGGCCCTGCTGGCGGCCGGGCGCGATCCGGAAGCCGTCGCGGGACGGTTGCGCTACACGGCGCCTTTCGATCTCAGCGGCCATCCGACGTTGACCCTTCCCGGCGGAATGAGCGCCGATGGCGTGCCGGTGGGCTTCCAGATCGTGGCGAGAGGCTTCGAGGAAGGTGCCATTCTCGCGGCGGGACACGCCCTTCAGCGGGAGACCGACTGGCATCTGAGGCGGCCGCCGCTGTAGCGATGCCGCGGGCAGGGCGCGTGGACGCTGAATCTCCTTTCATTTATAGTGTTTCTATCGCCCGTCCCAGGATCTCCCAGCCGCGCAATGCCAAGCCCCTTCGCGAAAAATTTGCGGCTGCGTCCCAGCATCCTTACGCTGTTCATTCTGCTGACGGTGCCGGTCTTCTTCGCGATCGTGGCGGTCAACTACGTCTCGAACGAGAAGATCGCCCGCGACAATGCAGACGAGCTGATCGGACGGTTCAGCGTCGAGGCGATCGAGAACATCCAGCACCTGTTCGACCCCATCAAGTCGCTGGTTCGCAGCGCGGCCGCGATCGGTGCGGAACAGCCCGGCTTCTTCGAGGAGAACCGCTCGCTGAAGTATCTCTTCAGCATCCTGCAGCACAGCGACCGCATCATCAGCATGTATGTCGGCCTGAACGACGGCTCCTTTCGCCAGGCCCGGCAGATCGATCCCGCCGTCGAGATTCAGGGCAAACTTCCGCCCCCGGGCACGCGTTACGCCGATCGATGGATCGCGCCGCAGCGCGGTTCGGCGCCCATCGACCACTATCTGTTCCTCGATGCGGATCGCAAGGAACTCGGCATTTCCGAGCAGACCACCTCCTACGATCCGCGCGCACGCCTGTGGTATCGCACGGCACAGGAGACCCGTGAGCTCTCGGTCAGCGACGTCGACGTCTTCGCGACCCTGGGGCTCGTCGGCTTCACCGTCGGTGCACCGTTCTATGTCGACGGTGCGTTGCGCGGCGTCGCGGCTGCCGACATCACGCTCGACGGGCTCTCCAACTACCTCGCCGAGCGCAAGATCAGCCCGGGCACGCAGTCCTACATTCTGGACCACCAGGGCCGGGTCATTGCCAATTCCGAGCGCGTCAGGACCTACGCCAGTCACAATGGCAAGGTCGAACTGCAGCACGTAACGTCGCTCGGCGATGAATTGCCGGCGATCGCGTTCAGTTTCCGGCCGCGCGGCAACGAGAAGATGTTCTCCTTCGCACATGCCGGACAGGCCTATGTCGCGAGACTGGCGACCCTTCCTCCAGAGTTCGGCAAGAAGTGGCAGCTCTTCGTCATAACGCCACTGGCCGACTTCACCAGTGCATTCGACGAGCAGAACAAGCGTCTGGCCCTGTTCGGCGCGATCGCCATCGTCGTCCAGATCTGCATCATCTATTTCCTGTCCAGCGTCGTCTCGACTCCGCTGGAGCGGCTCGCGCTCAAGGTGACCAGGATCCAGGATCTGGAGGGCGACAATCTTCCGCCGCTGAAGTCGCCGATCCGCGAGGTTGCGGTCCTCGCGCGCGCCATCGACACCCTGGACTCCGCGGTGAAGTCGTTTGCGGCCTTCGTGCCCGTGGGCCTCGTGCGCCAGCTCCTCGACTCGGAGCAGAGGCTGGTGCTGGGCGGCCACAGCCGCTTCCTCACCATCTTCTTCTCCGATCTCGAGGGCTTCTCGACCCTGTCGGAGGAAGTGCCGTCGCAGGAGCTATTGCTTCGCGTCTCGGCCTATCTCGGCGTGGTGACCCATGCGGTCAACATGGAGCATGGCACGATCGACAAGTTCATCGGTGACGGCGTCATGGCCTTCTGGGGCGCGCCGGCCCTGCTCGAAGACCATGCGCAGAGGTCCTGCTTCGCAGCGCTGCGCATCCGCGAGGGCATGAAGGAGCTGAACGCCGACTGGGCGGCGGACGGCAAGAAGCCGCTGAACGTCCGCATCGGCATCCACAGCGACGCCGTCCTGGTGGGCAATATCGGTTCCAAGGAGCGCATGAGCTACACCGTCATGGGCGACGGCGTGAACATCGCGGCGCGCCTGGAGGGCATCAACAAGGAGTACGGTACGGGCATCTGCATCAGCCATTCCGTCTTCAAGGAGGCCGGCGAGCGGCTTTGCGTGCGGCCGATCGACGATGTCACCGTGAAGGGCCGCCGCTCGAAGATTCCGATCTACGAACTGGTTGGCGCCTATGGAATCGGACCGGAGTTCGAACCGGATCAGGCGAGCGTTCGCCTCTGCAAACTCACGCGAACCGCCTACAGTGCGCTGGTCGCCGAGGACTATGCGACGGCGCTGGCGCGCTACCAGGAGATTCTGGTGGAATACCCCGGCGATCCGGTGGCGCGCGCGATGGCTGCCCGTTTGGCTGCGATCGATCCCACGCGACTCGTTCCGCTGCAGATGTCGCGCTGATCGATGTTCGACGCCCGCAAGTCTTCTCCGGCGGTCGCGGCGCTGCGGCCGAGCGAATATACGGCTGCGATGGTGCAGGCGCTCCGTGCGGAACCGAGCCGCGTCTGCGGTGCCCGCGCGCTCGAAATCGGCTGCGGCAGCGGGGTGATTCTCGCCGTGCTGGGCAGTCTCGGCGCGAGCGCGCTCTGTGGGATCGACATCGAGGACGACGCCATCGCCACCGGCAGGGCGCTCCTGGAGGAGCTTGGGCACGAGGCGGAAATCCATCGCGGCGACATGTGGAAGCCGGTGGCGGGACGGCGCTTCGATCTGATCGTCGCCAATCTGCCGCATTTTCCGATGGATCATTTCGAAGTGGCGGGACGGCTGTCGACCTGGAGCGCGGGCGGCATCGAAGGCCGCGACCTGCTCGATCCGTTCCTCGAGGGCCTCTCGGATCATCTCGCGGTCAACGGGCGTGCCCTCATCACCCACAATGCATTTGTCGATGTGGGACACTCGCGCCGCATTCTCGAACGCTACGGTCTCGTGCTTCACATCGTGAGTACCGTCCTGGTCCATATCGCCAACGAAAAGATCGAACTGATGACACCTTCCATTTTACGCGCGGAGGAGGGTCGCTCCATCCATCGCTACGGCCCGCATGTCTTCGCCGACATGCATATCGTCGAAATCGCCGCCGGCTCGCGAGGCTGACATGACCTCGCGTCGCGTACTGTCCGTCGTGTTCGCATGGCTCGTTCTGCTGGCCGGTCTGCCGGTGCGCGCCGAAACGCCCGATGCGGCCTTGGCCAAGCTGATCGACGAGGCGCGTGCCGCCGCGGCCGTCCCGGGCGCCTGCGAGCAGCCCGGCCTCGACCGGCTGGTCCGCATCTTCTGCGACAGCAAGATCCGCGTCGGCGTACGTGAATACTACCCGCTGTTCGGGACCCGCGAGGGCCAGGTCCGCTCGGGCTACGACGTCGATGTGGCGCGCGAGATCGCAAAACATCTGGGCGTCGAGCCCGCCTTCACGCGCGTCAACGCCGCCAGCCGAATCCCGCTGCTCGCCGACGACAAGATCGACCTCACCATCGCGACCATGGGGCACAACACCCAGCGCGACGGTCAGGTGCGCTTCATCCGTCCGCACTACTACCGCTCGGAGACGATCATCGTCGGGCCGAAGGGCCTCACGATCAAGGACTGGCCCGACATTGCCAGCCGCACGATCTGCGTCACGATCGGCAATAACTCCAACGCCCAGATCGTCTCGCACAATGCCCGCCTGATGCTGTTCGACGAGGCGGGTGTGCTGCCCGACAGGTTGCGCGACGAGACCTGCGTTCTGGCGGCCCAGGACGACAGCTTCTTCGACTACTACTTCACGGACCCGGCGTTCGCGAAGGCCTACGACAGGAAATTCGGCTTCGCCCAGCTTCCCTGGGGCATGGCCGTGGCATTGACCGGCAGCGATCGCCTGGCGCGCGCGCTCGACCTGATGAGCCAGATCTTCCATCGCGACGGCATCTTCCTCGAAGTGGCGAAGCAGAACCGCATCGGCCTAGGCTTTCTCGAGCTCGAGCGTGCGGTCTGGAATCGGCCCGATTGCAACACCGATACCGGAAGCAGCAACCCGGGCTGCGTCCTGCCGGCGCTGAGCGCGGTTCTGGAGCCGACGCCCTTTGCCGGCCGGGTGACCGCCTTCGAGACCTGGCTGGAGAAGCACACCGGCATCAGCGTGCAGTTCCCGATGTTCAAGACCATGCCGGCCTGGCAGCTGTTCAAGGCGGGAATCGCGAATTCCCTGGTGCTGGTCGTCGGGGCCCTTGGGGCGACGCTGTTGTTTGCCATGGTGCTGGGAGCCCTGCAGAGTTCGCATTCCCTCCTGCTGCGCTGGCCAGCCCGTGCGCTCACGATCGTCCTGCAATCCTCGCCGGTCGTCCTGACCCTCGTCATTTCCGCCGCCGTGGCGCTGGCGCTCTTTCCCTATTCCTCGGCCGTGGCGATCGGCGCGGCCATCGTGGCGCTCGGCCTGATGAACGGCGCCAACGCGGGGCAGGCCATCGGCGAGGCGATGCACACCCTCCAGACCGAACGGGGAGGGGCGCCCGCGCCCACCGTCGAACTTTTCGGTCGCGCCGTCAGCCGCTCGGCCACCCAGATCGTGTCCTTTCTCGTCAACGCGGCGAAAGGCACGCCGATCGCGAGCTTCATCGGCGCGCCCGAGCTTCTGAGCGCACTCACCGACATCACCTCGTTCGCCAGCGGCCGAGCCAGCACCTATTCGCTGCTGCTCGTCTTCTATGTCTGCGTGGTGATGGTCGTGGTCTGGTTGTGCGACAAACTGCGAATCTGGCTCGAACACCGGCAGATGGTGACGGCATGAACAAGATCTCTCCTGATTTCGTGCCGCAGCTGCTGGCCGGCATGGTGGTCAATTTCGAGATCGCCGCCATTGCGTTGCTGATCGGTCTCGCCGTCGGCGGCCTGCTGACATTGGCGAAGCTGGCGGGCGGCGTGCGCGGCGCGGTCGCCACGGCCCTGATCGGCCTGATGCGGGCCGCGCCGACCTTCGTGGTCATGTTCTTCCTCCTGAACATCATCCCGTCCGACGCGACCCTCTTCGGTGTCCATGTGGCGCCGTCGGGGATCATGACGGTCGCGCTATCTCTGGTGCCCTACGCTGCAGCCTATGTCGCCGACAATGGCGGCGAAGCATTGCGGCAGCTCCGCGACGGCTCGCCGCTCGGGGCGCTGCTGTTCCTGCCCAATGTGACCCGCGCTTTCTTCGTGCTCGTCATGTCCTCCAGCGCCGGCGCCGCGATCGGCGTGCCCGAGGGGATCGCCGTCATCCTGCGCGAGGCCGAGCTGATGCCGACGCTCGGCGACAAGATGGTCCTGTTCGCCATCGGCATCCTCTGCTTCGGCATCACCCTGCAGGCCGGATTTGCGCTGATGCGTCTCCTGCAACGCCATCTGGGCCGCCTCGCGCTGCGCACCCGCGAAGGATAGTCTCCGGATCCAGGCGCGGGGAGGAAGATGACAGGCAGCGTACGCTACGACTCCGTTTTCCGGCCCGGTCTCTTCGCCGGCCGGACCATCATCGTCACCGGTGGCGGCTCCGGCATCGGCCGCTGCACCGCCCATGAGCTGAAATCGCTCGGTGCACGCGTTGCTCTCGTCGGTCGCACGATGGAGAAACTCGAACGGGTGAAGGAGGAGCTGGGCGATCCCGACACCTTCATCCACTCGGCCGACCTGCGCCGCGAGGACGAGGTCAAGGCGGCGATCGAAGGCGTGATGTCCTGGAGTGGCCGCATCGACGGGCTGGTGAACAATGCCGGCGGCCAGTTTCCCGCACAGCTGAAGGACATCTCGCTGAACGGCTGGAACGCCGTGGTCGCCAACAACATGACCGCGACCTTCCTGGTCTCCAAGGCAGTCTACCTTGCCTCGATGGAAGCCCATGGCGGCGTCATCGTGAATGTCGGCGCTGATTTCGAACTGGGCAATCCGGGCATGGCCCACAATGGGGCGGCCCGCGCCGGCCAGACCAACTTCACCTACAGTGCATCGATCGAATGGGCGCATTCGGGGGTCCGCGTGAACTCCGTCATTCCGGGATTCATCGCGTCGTCGGGCTTCGACCGCTATCCCGAACGCGCCCACGAGGCGCTGCGTTCGGTGAAGGACCGTATTCCCGCCAAACGCCATGGCACGGAGTCGGAGATCGCGGGCGCCATCGTCTATCTGTTGAGTGACGCTGCCGCCTACGTGAGTGGAGCCACGCTGCGGGTCGACGGTGGATTGCACAACTATGGCAAATCGACCTTCTATCAGGTGCCCGATCACGAGAATTCGAAGCCCTTCAACGGCTTTCCGCTCTACCGGCCGCCAAAGGTCCTGGAGTAGGGTGACGTCCCAACCCCAACGACGGAGGAACCGATGCGTATCGCCCCAGTGATGTGCAGCCTGCTCGCTGCAACCGGAATCGCCGCCTTCTCCTTTGCCGCCCAAGCCCAGAGCCCGACCGCGAAGGCCTCGCTGAAGGACGCAACAGGCAAGGATGTCGGCACCGTCCAGCTTCTCCAGACGCCGCACGGCGTGCTGCTCAAGATGTCGCTGAAGGGCGTGGCGCCCGGCGAGCATGCGTTCCATATCCACGCGGTGGGCAAGTGCGAGGCGCCGTTCACCAGCGCCGGCGGGCACTTCAATCCGGCTTCCAAGAAGCACGGCATGGAAGCCACCGAAGGCTCGCATGCCGGCGACATGCCGAACCTCTACATCCCGGCAAACGGCGAACTGAGGATCGACGTCGCCAATCACATGATCACGCTGGCCAAGGGACAACCCAATTCGGTGTTCGATGCCGACGGCTCGTCGATCATCATCCATGCCGGCCCCGACGACTACAAGACCGACCCGACCGGCAATGCCGGCGACCGCATCGCCTGCGGTGTCATCACGGAGTGATCTGAAGACTTCGTCCGCGGCAGCGGGCGAGGCGCGTATTCCTAGCTGGAGCTGATTGAATGGACCTGTCTCGTTTCCCGCGTCGCATCTACACCAACGCGCCCACGCCCATCGAACCCCTGCCGCACTTCACCAAGGCCCTCGCCGCCAGCTGCCCGGGCGGCGCAGGCCCGGAGGTGTGGATCAAGCGCGACGACATGCTGGGTCTCTTCCCCGGCGGCAACAAGACCCGCAAGCTCGAGTTCCTGGCAGGCGAGGCGATCGCCCAGGGCTGCGACACGCTCGTCACCTGCGGCGCGCCGCAATCCAACCATTGCCGCATCACGCTCTCCGCGGCGGTGAAGGAAGGGCTGAAGTGCCGCTTCGTGATCGAGGAGCGCGTTCCCGGCAGCTACAAGAAGGAAGCCGGCGGCAACAACTTCATGTTCGAGCTGATGGGCGTGGAGGCGATCACCGTCGTTCCCGGCGGCACCAGCATGGCCGAGGCGATGTCGAGGGTTGCCCAGGAAGTCGCCTCCCTCGGCCGCAAGGCCTATGTGATTCCCGGGGGCGGCTCGAACGCCGTCGGCGGCCTGGGCTATGTCGCCTGTGTGCAGGAGATGCAGGTGCAGTGGCTCGACATGGGGTTCTCCCCCGACGCCGTCGTGGTGGGTTCGGGCAGCTCGGGCACCCATGGCGGGATGGTCGCGGGCTTCCTCGGCAACAACATCAAGGTCCCGCTGATCGGCGTTGGCGTCAGCCGTGATCCGGCCGATCAGGAGCCGCTGGTGCTGAAGGAAGCGCAGGCGGTCATCGACCTGCTGGGCCTCGACATCAAGGTGCCGGCGTCGGCGGTGAAGAGCTTCGGTGGCTTCTGGCAGCCCAAGTATTCGGTGCCGAACAAGAAGATGGTCGAGGCCGTCCAGATGCTGGCGCGTACCGAAGGCATCCTGCTCGATCCCGTCTATACCGGAAAGATCATGGCCGGCCTGATCGGTCTGGCACGCCAGGGGCACTTCAAGCCCGGCGCCAAGGTGCTGTTCATCCATACCGGCGGCCTGCCGTCGCTGCACGTCTACGAAGACGTGGTCCTGGGGCGTACCCAGCTCGCCGACTGACGCGACGGCGCGCTTCCGCGCCGCCTTTCGATGAGGCATTGCGGTCATCGCGCAATGCTTCCTGCGCGTCACAGTCCGCGCAGAAGTTTCCTCCGCCGTCCGGCCGCAGATCGACGAACCCGTTTCATTGACCCGAAGCGGGGCGGCGGCCAGTTTCGACGCATGATTTGCCGATCCTTTCTCCGCCCTTCGTGTCGACGCTGACGCGCGACACCGTCTGATCCCAACACCTTCATCGAAGCCAGCGCTCCGCACCCGCGGCGGCGAATGGAGAAGTCATGCTCAAGCGACGTCACCTGCTGGCCGGCCTTGCCGGCGCAACCCTTGCCGCGCCGCTCGTCGCGCACGCCCAGGGCACCTATCCGAGCCGCTCCGTTAAGATCGTAGTGCCGTGGCCGCCGGGTGGCGGTGTCGACGCCTTCGCGCGCGTCCTCCAGGCGCCGCTCAGCGCCCAGCTCGGGCAGACGGTGATCGTCGAGAATATCGGCGGGAGTGCCGGGCGTGTCGGCACGCTCAGCGCCTCGCGCGCGCAGCCGGACGGCTACACGATCCTGCTCGTGAACGATACGTTCGCGGCGACCGAGGCGCTGCCCGTGGCGGGCACGCCGGCGCTCTATCCGGCCTTCCAGCCGGTGACGCTCGCCATCTCGGGCCCACAGGGTCTGTTCACGCATCCGCGGTCGGGCCTCGCCACCGCGCAGGCCTTTGCCGCGGCGGCGAAGGCCAGTCCCGGCAAGCTCAATGTCGGCGTGCCGGGCCTGGGCAGCAGCCAGCATCTGACGAGCGAACTGCTGCTGCGCGCGGCGGGCGATCTTCGCGTGACTCACGTGCCTTATAGGGGCGGTGGCCCGCTGCTGCAGGAACTGATCTCGGGCAACATCGATGCCGGTGTCGTCACCTTCGCGGCCGGTGCCCCGCAGGCGCGCGGCGGGCAGCTCGTGGCGCTGGCCATTACCAGTGAACACCGCTCCAGGGCGTACGCCGACGTGCCGACGGCCGCCGAGACGATCGCGCCGGGCTTCGTGCAGACGACATGGCAGGGGCTGCTGGCGCCCAAGGGAACGCCCGCTGCTGCAATCGAGCGCTTCCATGCCGCCGTGTCGGCCGTCCTGCAGGACAAGGCCGTGATCGCGCGCCTCGCCGACCTCGGCTTCGATCCCGTCGGGCTGGACGGCAAGGGCTTCGGTCGGCTGTTCGACCGCACGGTCGACACCTTCGCGGGCATCGCCAGGGAAAGAAACATCGCGGCGGGCGACTGAGATCGCGTCTTCCATTCCGACCCGCTGATCGCGTTGGCTGGTTCCTCCGTACAGAGAGGAGTCGGCCAAAAGTCGGGAAAGGGTGGGCTGGATGAGTGCCACGTCGCTGGTGTCGAAGCGCGCCGCACAGGTGAGCTTTGCCGTGGCCGGGATCGTGCCGGTCGCTGCGGGCTTGTGGGGTGTGTTTCAACCGCTTGTAGGATCGCTGGGTTCGCAACTGAACCATGGTCGCTATCTGTCGGGCTTGTTGCTCGCCATCGGGCTCGTCTTCTGGGCGTCGATCCCCGGCATCGAACGGCGGACGGAGCGCATCCGTGTGCTCACGGTCGTCGTGGTGATCGGCGGGCTCTGTCGCCTGCTCGGGGTGATGCTGGGCGATCCGCTGTCGCTGCCGGTGGCAGGAGCGCTGGCGATGGAGCTGGCAGTCACGCCCTTGTTATGCTTCTGGCAGTCGCGACTGGTGCCTCAGAGGTGAGTGCGGACCGAGTCCGATCAGTCCTTGGGCATCCGTGCTGCAACCGCAGGGGACTTGTGACGTTTCGCGTGGATGAAACGTGCCGCCAAGATTCTGGGCTGGACGGCCGGCATCTTCCTCGGCCTCCTGTTGATCGCCGCCGGCACGATCTATTTCGTTGCGACGTCGGATTATCTGCGCGGCCAGTTGGAAGGCCGGGCCAGTGATCTCACCGGCCGCAAGACACAGATTGCCAAGGTTGCCGTCCAGTGGGGCTGGACCACGAATGTGAAACTGGAAGGCATCGAGGTCGCCAATGCCGAATGGGGCAAGGCGCCCTACATGCTCAAGGTCGACCAGGTCGATGTCGACATACGCCTGTGGCCCCTGCTGGGCGGTAATCTCGTCCTGCCCCGTCTCGTGCTGCGCAAGCCCGAGGTTCAGGTCG